>JAZSOS010000001.1:0-7281 GCA_045537045.1 Eubacteriales bacterium | reverse complement strand
GGGTATAAAAACAGACGGTGCGATTTTCGCACCGTCTAAGCTGCCTCCTGCAGACTTTGACCTCCTTCCCAAGCACGATGCAGCTCGCCGTAGTCATACAGCTTACTACACTCATCTCGTGAAGTTGGACAAAATCAGCGAAACACCAGTGTTTTCAAAGCTTTCTGACTTTGTTCTTATTATAACCTAATCGTCTATCCTTCTTACAATTCCCGTTGCTTTCATTATATAAATCCCCTTTTTGTTTTGATGTTATGAAACTATTGTTTACAACCAAGGGATTTTTATGTAAGGAAAAAGGTGGGAAGATTTTTAATTGAATATAAATTTCTCCACTTTACACACCTATAATAGGTAGAAAACAACACAACGCCCATACGGCGTTGTGTTGTTACTGGTGCGTCCGACAGGAGTCGAACCTGCGGCCTTCAGAGTCGGAGTCTGACGCTCTATCCAACTGAGCTACGGGCGCACAATTATCACTTTAACAGTATACCAAATTTTGTGCTTTTTGTAAAGGTTAAATTTTCGTATAAATCCGGTTTTATGTGACAAAATAACTGTCGCAGAGGTGAATAATAATGAATATGTCAAAAAAGGAATATGCGGAGTATGTCAAAAATCTTGAACCGAAATCCCCGCATCTGAAAAATTTTATAAAAGCATTTCTCATCGGCGGTGCAATATGTATTCTGGGACAAATACTTTTAAATATGTATATGTCCTTAGGTCTTGACCGCGACAACGCATCCGCAGCGGTTTCAATAACGCTTATCGGACTTTCTGCACTTCTTACAGGATTTGGATTGTATGATAAGATTGCAAAGCACGCCGGTGCAGGCACGCTCGTTCCGATAACCGGTTTTGCAAACTCAATCGTCTCCGAGGCTCTTGAATTCAAAAGTGAAGGCTACATTCTCGGTATGTGCGCAAATATGTTCAAGCTTGCAGGTCCCGTTCTCGTTATGGGTATATCGGCAAGCGTTTTCTACGGAATAATTCTTCTGTTCTTATAAGGTGGATATAATGAAGGGAAAAGAAACTGTATTTTTTAAAAGCGCGCCGAAAATTCTCGGCACGGGATGTATTGTAGGAAAAAATGAAAGTGACGGCCCGCTCGCAGAATACTTTGACGAGTGCATCACCGACGGCCGCTACGGTGAAAAGACATGGGAGCAGGCAGAAAGCAAGTTTCACAACACGGCACTTAATTACGCTTTGCAAAAAGCCGGTATGACCACAAATGAACTGGGTTGCATCTTCGGTGGTGACCTTCTTAACCAGTGCGTAGCGGCAAGCTTTGCCTGGCGGGATGCCGGTATACCTTTTATCGGACTTTACGGCGCATGCTCTACCTTCGTTGAGGGACTTGCTCTTGCAGGACAGTTTGTAAGCGCTGAAAGTTTCCCCACTGCGGCGGTCAGCGTTTCCTCGCACTTCTGTACCGCAGAACGGCAGTACCGCAACCCGCTCGCATACGGCGGTCAGCGCCCGCCAACAGCACAGCGTACCGTGACGGGCGCCGGTTGTGCAATCGTAGGAAAAAGTGAAAAGGACTTACCGAAAATAAAGTGTGCAACCTTCGGATGCGTTACGGACTCCGGAATATCGGATGCAAACAATATGGGCGCGGCAATGGCACCCGCTGCATATGAAACGTTTTCCGCACATTTCAAAAACACTAACACTTTACCTTCGGATTATGACCTCATTGCAACGGGAGACCTCGGCGAGGTAGGAAGAAAAATACTCATCGACCTTCTCTCGCGTGACGGCGTAAACCTTGGCGATGAATATATAGACTGCGGCTGTGAGATGTTCGATATCAAGCGTCAGGATATGCATTCCGGCGCATCCGGCTGCGCATGCGCAGCAACTGTTTTTTCCGGATACATCATGAACGGACTTTTAAAAAAGCGTTGGAAAAAGGTTCTGCTTGCGGGCACGGGTTCTCTTCAGTCTCCGCTTACCGTTCAGCAAAAGGAAACAATTCCCGGCGTTTGCCACGCCGTTGTTATAGAGGTGTAAATATTATGGAGTTTTTGCGCGCATTCTTAGTAGGCGGCCTTTTCTGCGGAATAGGGCAAATTTTAATTGACCGCACGAAACTTACGCCTGCCCGCATTCTTACCGGCTACGTTGTTGCGGGCGTTATTCTGTCCGCTATAGGTCTGTACGGTCCCATTGCAGATTTTGCCGGTGCAGGTGCAAGCGTTCCGCTCACCGGTTTTGGGCATCTTCTTGCAAAAGGCGTAAAAAAAGCCGTAAACGCCGAAGGATTCCTCGGTGCTTTTAAGGGAGGTGTTACGGCATCTGCCGCCGGAATAACTGCATCAGTTTTGTTTGGACTACTTGTTTCCGTGATATTCAAAACGCACGAGAAATAGAAGCTGTTTTTTTAGATAAAGTCGAAGGGATTGTAGCTAAATGCTGTTTTGCTACAATCCCTTTTTTGACAATTCTGCGCCAATATGATAAAATACAATTATACAAAATCATTTTTTTAAACCGGAAAAATTTCACTAAAAAGGAATGACACATATGATAGGCGTTATTATAAACACATTCACCGTGCTTGTCGGCTCAAGTATCGGGCTTTTGCTTAAAAAAGGTATTCCGGAGCGCGTTTCCCGCGCAGTTATGACAGCGATAGGGCTGTGCACGGTCTATATCGGCATAGACGGTGCGCTCTCCGGCTCGAACACGATTGTTCTGATAGTTTCAATGGTGCTTGGCACGATAATCGGAACATTCCTTGATATTGACGGAAAGATAAATGCAGTCGGGCAATTTTTTGAACGAAAATTTCGCCGCGATGGAGAGAAAACATCAATTGCGGAGGGATTTATGACAGGAAGTTTGCTATTTTGTGTGGGAGCAATGACGATAGTCGGTTCGCTCAATTCAGGGCTTTCCGGTGACCATACTCTGATTTTCACAAAATCCGTGCTCGACCTCATATCCTCGTGCATGCTCGCAAGCACGCTTGGTATCGGAGTTATGCTTGCCGCAATATTCGTTTTTCTCTTTCAGGGTGCGCTTGTCCTCGGTGCGGGATTGCTTCAGGGATTTCTTACTGATGCGGCTCTTATTTCGGAAATAACGTGTGCCGGAAGCGTGATTATCATAGGACTGGGTTTTAACATTCTCGGCATTTCAAAATTCAAGGTTGCGGATATGCTCCCCGCGCCGTTTCTCGTCCCCCTGATATATTTTTTGTTTAATTTAATTCCCATAGCGGTATGAAAAACAATCTAAAAACGGAGATGCAAAAAAGTCACTGACCTTTTACATCTCCGTCTTTCATTCTTCAATATTAATGTTGTATTCCTTCACGCCTCCGTGAGAACCAAAAACCTTCCAGTTGCCTGCGCCGAGGCGTTGCAATATGGCGCGGCGTTCCTCTGCACAAAGCTTGGGGTCGGTATCAACAGACGTCATAAGAATAGGCGCATACGTGTTATATTTTGCCTGCTCAGGCGTCATTCCCTTAATGTTTACGTATATATCTCCGGTAAAAGCAATACGATTAGTATAATCAATAAGCACGGTCTCACCCGGAAGATGCCCGCCTTTTCCCTCATACACCTCAAAGCTTAAATCACCAAATTCCAGATTGCCGGTTTGGCGCAGAAGGGATTTCTGCTCATCCTCCGACTTCCACGGAGTGATAATTTTTCGGGGATTTATTCCCTTATGTGAGGTTAAAATCCTGCAGGTTCTTACATACGGCTTGTGAAGCGGATTTTTCTCACGGAAGCCATCGCGCCCTTCATATTCTAGAGATAAGCATTCGCGCGTTTTTTCGCTTGTGTAAATCTTATCAAACTCCGATGCAAGCCCGCAATGGTCAACATCGGCGTGAGTAAGAAACAGAACCTTATCAAGCTCGTCATAATCGGGCATCAGGCGGCGTAAAAGCTCAATCATTTCCTCGCGGTAGCACGCATATCCGCTGTCAACAAAAAAGGCTTTCTTCCCATTACGCATTATCGCTGTATTACTTCCGCACGGCGGCTCAATAAGCAAAAGATACGTATTATCCGTAAGCTTATGACGGCTTATGCGCGGGTTGAACGCCTGCCCTCGGCATTCGATAAGAAGATTTGCAAACTTTCCTATGCTGTCAAATGTACGGAATGGAGAGAGCCCCTTTTCATCCAGCGTCTGCATCGCGAGATTTGCATTTACAAGCAGCTCGTTTTTATCATCCTCGGAAAGGTTCATTCCCTCTGCAAGGCTTGAAACAAACGAATTATAAAAAATGCTGTTGTCAAACACCTTTTCCGCGGGGTTATAGTCAATTACTCGCACCTCGCAAAGCTCCTCGGCACGCGAGAGAAACTCGGTAATTTTTTCCGAGCCGTCAACAAAAAGTCCCATTTTGAACATCTGATAATCCGTGCCGTTTTCCTGTGAACTGATGTATGAAATGTTAAACTTAAACTCATCAATAAGTGCCAGGACATCAGTGACGCTGCCCGGAACATCGCGCAGGCGAAACTCAAGCAGTACAACGCTTTTTTCATCCGTTATATTGCGAAGATATCCTATCTCACGAAGCTCCCTTTCTGCCTGTTCAAGCTGCTCACGAGTTCCTTCGGCATCAATAAAAAGAGTGTGCGAATCGACCGCCTTGTTATAGCTTACACGGGTAATATTGACACCTAATGAAGCAAAAAGGCGGCTTGCCTTTAAAAAAGAGCCGATGTGGTTCGGCATGGTGGTAACGTATGTTTTTTTCATTTATTTTCCTTCTTCATCATATGCGGCGCGAACGGCGCGTGCAAGCTGGTCTGCGCATGATGTGACCTTTTCACGGCAGGTGTTACCGAGAAGCTTTTCCTCAATCTCCGATACCGTCATGCCGTCAACAAGCTTTGATATTGCCTTTAAGTTTCCGTTGCATCCTCCAACAAAGCTGACATTTGATACAACGTCACCGTCAAGGCTGAAATTGATTTCCATTGAGCAAACGCCGCGTGTTTTATATGTGTGTTCCATTTGTATTATCTCCTTATTTCCCTTAATTATAATTATAAGCAAAATCGTGCTTTCTGTCAACAGCAGTTGCACAGGTAAAATCGGGCAATACAAAAAATACCTGCAAAACAGTCGGACAGCTCATAGGAGCTGTCCGTACCATTTTAATCAAAATGTTATTGTGTGCGTAAGTGTTTCACTCTCTCCCTCAGAAAGGGTGCGAATACGCCACTTGTTTGTGAAATCGTCATACGGCTTCCATGAAAGTTCCGGTGCGCCTGCCCACGGCTCGATGCAGATATACTCTCCGACCTGTCTTTTCCATACAAGAAGCGTATCAAAGCCCGGAAATGCAACATGTATGCTCTCACCCGTGCGGTCATCACGCACAGCAACTCCGCGTGATTTTATATCAAAGAAGATAAGCGCATCAAACGCGAAGAAATCGTCACGAAGCTTAAGCTCGCGGGAGTTTTCAAAAACAACCGTTACATCCTCTCCGATACCGCCTGTCGCAAGAACCTCGTATTTCCCAAGCGTTTCAGCCTCATCAAGAACTAAGCTGTAATTCTCAATTCCGCCGTTTATCGCATAGCCCTCGTGCGCACCGGCGGAGTAATACATATTTCCCTTAGTCTTGTTATCTGTAATAAAGTCTACCTTGACCTTGCGCCCATCAAGAGTGTATACAATGCGAAACTCAAAATCAAACGGATACTGTGCGCGTGTTTCATCATTGGAGCGAAGAAGGAATGTTGCACTGTTCTCACTTTGGTTTTCTATCTCAAATTCAGATATTTTTGCAAACCCGTGCATACCCATCTCATACATTTTTCCTCCGAGCGGATATTTGCCGTCACCATGGTTGCAAAGGCGGCCTACTATCGGGAAAAGATTCGGACACTGGGCGTCCCACACTGCGGGGTCTCCGCACCATATGTATTCTTTGCCGGAATTATCTGTTACGGATGTAATCTCTGCGCCAAGAGTTTTGATCTTAACGGTAAGCTCACTGTTTTTTATTGTTACAACAGTCATATTTATACCTCCGAATTTTGCATTTACATATATTGTATCACAACCGCGAAGGAAAATAAAGCCTTTATCACGGTGCACAACCAAAGAAAAAACGGGTATCGGTTTTCCGATACCCGTTTAAGATTATTACAATCTTTAATTATGCGTTAACGCCGATAACAACGCCGGAACCGACAGTTCTGCCGCCTTCACGGATAGCGAAGCGGAGACCCTCTTCGATAGCGATCGGAGTGATGAGCTCAACGTTCATAACAACGTTATCGCCCGGCATGCACATCTCAACGCCGTCTTCAAGTGTGATAACACCTGTAACGTCAGTTGTACGGAAGTAGAACTGCGGACGGTAGTTGGTGAAGAAAGGCTTATGACGGCCGCCTTCTTCCTTCTTAAGGACGTAAACCTGGCCCTTGAACTTTGTGTGCGGGTTGATGGAACCCGGCTTTGCAAGAACCTGACCACGCTTAATTTCGTCACGTGCGATACCACGGAGAAGAGCACCGATGTTGTCGCCAGCTTCTGCATAGTCGAGGAGCTTACGGAACATTTCGATACCTGTAACAACAGTCTTGCGGCTCTCGTCTGTGAGACCAACGAGCTCAACTTCTTCGTTAAGCTTAATCTGGCCACGCTCAACACGACCTGTAGCAACAGTACCACGGCCTGTGATTGTCATAACGTCTTCAACCGGCATGAGGAACGGGAGGTCAGCCTTACGCTCCGGTGTCGGGATGTAGCTGTCAACAGCATCCATGAGTTCAAGGATCGGAGCATATGCTGCATCGCTCTGGTCATCGCTAGCTTCGAGAGCAGCAAGAGCAGAACCCTTAACGATCGGTGTGTCATCACCCGGGAACTCGTACTCAGAGAGAAGCTCTCTGATTTCCATCTCAACGAGCTCGAGGAGCTCTTCGTCGTCAACGAGGTCACACTTGTTCATGAATACAACGATTGCGGGAACGCCAACCTGACGAGCAAGAAGAACGTGCTCTCTGGTCTGCTGAAGAGGTCCGTCTGTACCTGCAACAACGAGGATAGCGCCGTCCATCTGAGCAGCACCTGTGATCATGTTCTTAACGTAGTCTGCGTGTCCGGGGCAGTCAACGTGAGCGTAGTGACGGTTTGCAGTCTCGTACTCAACGTGTCTGGAGTTGATTGTGATACCACGAGCTCTTTCCTCGGGGCAGTTGTCGATCTGGCTGTAATCAAGGAACTCAGAACCGTTGATAAGGGAGAGAGTCTTGGTGATTGCAGCAGTAAGGG
>JAZSOS010000005.1:0-6031 GCA_045537045.1 Eubacteriales bacterium | reverse complement strand
CGTTCGACGATTTCAAAAAACAGTTAGCTGTTCGTCAGCGTCAATACAATAATTTCCCCATGCGCCCTCTTAATTGGCACTCTCCCAAACACGTCTTATTTGCTTTCCCTTATGTGTAACACATCATTGACAAACCTACATCCCGAAATATATACTTGCACAATTGCTGATATACATATATAATATACAATGGATAAAAATAAAGGACGTGGAATTGTATTGACCTATATAATAATCGACCTTGAATGGAATCAGGCGAGAAGCAACCGCGATGTCGTGGAAGACAGCGCGGGTAATAAGCTTTACGGGGAGATAATTCAGATAGGAGCGGTAAAGCTTGGTGCCGATTTTAAAATTGAGGACGAGCTCAAGATAAACGTACGCCCGAAGTACTACAAGGTTATCCACAGAAAGGTGCGCCAGATAACGGGAATAAATCAGCAGGACCTTGAAAAAGGTGAGGAGTTTCAAAATGCAATGCAAGCTCTCCGCGCATGGTGCGGGGAAGATTTTGCATTTCTTACATGGGGGCCTGACGATATAAGAGTTCTTCAGCGCAATATGGAAATGTACGGCGATGATTCCTCATGGGCGGGAGCATGGTTTAATCTTCAGGCAATTTACAATATACAGACAAAGTCAGGGGATAATCAGAAGTCACTGTCCACGGCAATGGAGCATTTTAATATCGTACCCGAAGAGCCGCTTCACGATGCTCTCAATGATGCTTATTACACAGCACTTGTTGCCGCACGTCTTGATATTGTGCAGGGAATAGCAGATCTTCTTCAGGCGGAGCGTCAGCGCGCCGTTCTTGATGAAAGCCGCCCGCTTCTTGCCGAAGTTTATTCCGGATATAAGCTGCGCCGTGAAATCTTCCGTGACAAAGAGGCTGTTGCGGTAAAATGTCCCGAATGTGGAAACGTATGCGCGGATGTAAAAAAGTGGGTCAGTGAAAAAAGCGACAGTTATATTACGCTTGCTACGTGTCCCGGACACGGAGAGTATATTGCACGTATGACCGTTACAAAGGTTGGCGGAATAAACAATGTGTCAAAGATTGTTTATGAGGCGGGCGGGGGCGCGGCACTGTTTTATTCCAAGCGTGCGAAGAAAGAAGAAGCGCGCAAAAAACACAGAAAAAAGAAAGTGAAAAGCGCATCTCCGAGAAAAAAGGCTGTTTTGGTTGAAAAAAGTTAAAAATTGTGATATAATGTAAAAACCGGCATATGGGGATATGCCGGGTGAAAACAGCAATTTAAGGGGTTAAAAAGATATGGGAGAGTATAATAAACGCAAGCGCCGTCTGGGTGATCGGTATGACGGTTATCGGGTGAGAAATCTTGACCCGATTTTCACGCTCATTCCGCATATTATGCGCACGCGTCTTGACAGCCAGATATTCTTTGAGGAGCAGATTGACATTACGGGGCTTCGTCAGTTTATCGTAGAAAACAGGAAGGATATCCCGGGGCTTTCGATGTATCATTTTCTCGTTGCGGCACTTGTGCGCACGATTTCTCAGCGTCCGCGCATCAACAGGTTTGTAAGCGGAAGAAAGATTTATGCACGTAATTATCTCCGTGTTTCTCTTACGGTTAAGAAATCAATGAACGAAGACGGTGAGGAAGGAAACCTCAATCCGGATTTTGAGCCGACGGATACCTTGCGTGATGTTGTGGAAAAATTCAATGCTGCGCTTGCAGAGGTAAGGGCAGAGGAAGAAGCCGCAACTGCGAAAGGCAACGGGACGGATATGATAGTCAGGCTCTTTAACCACCTTCCGGGTTTTCTTATAAAGTTCATCGTGTGGACGCTGCGCTCGCTTGACAATCTCGGACTGATGCCCAAGATTATCAACAAGGTAAGTCCGTTCCACTCGTCTGCGTTTGTCACCAATGTCGGTTCAATAGGATTAAATCCCGTTTATCATCACCTTTATGAATTTGGAACAACGTCTGTGTTTATGGCAATAGGTAAAAAAGAAGTTGTAAACACAATAAACCGAGATGGAGAGCCGGAGCACAAACATGTTATAAATATGCGCTTTGTTCTTGACGAGAGAATATGCGACGGATATTATTTTGCATCTGCAATAAAGCTCTTTAAGTATTATGTAAAAAATCCTGAGCTTCTTCTCACACCGCCCGAGTACATAAGAGAGGACGTTTAATTCTCTCGGAAAATAACCGCAGAAAGCCTTAAAAGAGAATAATAATTGCCCGCACAGTCGGAAATTTTCCGTCTGTGCGGGTATTGTTTTGCAAGTTTTACCTCTTCTCCGATATATCGTTTACGGGAGAATCGAGGAACGTTATGGTATAGGTACGGTAATTGTGGGTGTTAAGATAGCGCAGAAGCCGCGTCAGCGCACCGGTGTGAATGTCTGAGTCGGAAAGTGTAAGGACGGGAACTGTTGACAAGGTAGATTCAAGGCGTGAAATCGCAGAGCTGTACACGCGTGAGGACGTGTTACCCTGCGGGGATATATGTCCGTCCCAGATGCGGTAGCCAAGGGATATGATGTGGTCAACCGTGTCTTTTGAAAGCGAGTTGCTGCCACCGGGAACACGCAGAAGGCGTGTTTTTATTTTTGTTGCTTCAAAGAGATTTTCATTTGCAAGATCAAGTGATGTTGTCAGCGTATCTCCTCC
Source organism: Eubacteriales bacterium (assembly GCA_045537045.1). Lineage (GTDB taxonomy): Bacteria > Bacillota > Clostridia > Oscillospirales > JAAYXM01 > SIG480. Next base: position 3,377 of record JAZSOS010000005.1, on the reverse strand, counting down.
GGCGGAGAAATCGGAGTCACCGTTTTGGGAAAGCGTGCCTATGGCATGGCCTGCGCAGACTGCGCGGCGTAGCTCGTTATTGCATTCGGGGATTGCACTGCCCTGCACAAAGAAAGTAGCTCGGTAGCCGTAACGGGATAGCGCATCAAGTATGCTCTTGAAGTTTTTACCGTGGGTAATATTAAAAGAAAGCCTTATCTTTTTACGCGTCGTATCCTCCTCGGGATTATCCTCCGGTTGCGGTTTTTGCTGAGGTGCAATACTTCCGGTGTTTTGTTGCTCCTTGCTTGCCTTGTATGCGGCAAGAAGGTCCGGAATTTCATTCTGGGCGATATATGCAAACATATTGTTCGGGATATCGCTTGAGCGCTTTATGCGTATCATCGGAAGCTCGGGAAGATATGTGTATTCAAAGTCGAGCATCTGAGCCGTGAACTGGACGGGAACATAAACCGTGCCCGATGCAGCAAAGGAAACCGCTTTGTACGGGATTTTTTCTGCGGCGGTATATGCAACTGTTTTGTTAAGGTCGAATATGAGCGTTGTATCCCATGTGTATAAAACGAGCATTCGTTCTGCGGCGTTATAGGAGCTGTTTACGCTGAGACTTCCCTTTGTGAAGCACTGATAATCTATATACCAGACTCCGCTGGAGCGTATTGGCATAGCATCGGTAAGAGGAAGCACTGTGTTGCCTGCGGCGACAAAAACCTCACCATCAGCACCTGCCGGCAACGCAAACAGCAAAGTGAAAATACATATTATAAGGATTAAAGACACTGTTTTTTTCAATACAAGTCACCCCTTTACACCTTATATTATACAGTTTTAGCTAAGATTTTGCAATATACAAATTTTTCGAAAACGGGATGTAATACTTTGCGGGGGAATTTCATATTCTCACATAGAATGGAGTGAGGATATGAGAACAGTTTCACAAATAATACAGGCGGTAAACAGTACGCTGTGGGGCATACCAATGCTCGTTCTGCTTATGGGGTGCGGAGTGTATCTTACACTTTCTCTGCGGGGGTTTCAGCTTATCCGCGCGCGAATTTGGATGAAAGAGACCTTTGGTTCGATGTTCGGAAAAAAGAGCGGTGGGGGGAGCGGGATTTCGCCCTACCGTGCTGTCAGCTCTGCGCTTGCATCGTCGATAGGAACGGGCAATATTGTAGGTGTTGCAACGGCGCTTGCCGCGGGAGGAGCGGGTGCTGTTTTCTGGATGTGGGTGTCCGCGTTTTTTGGAATGGCGGTGAAATATGCAGAAATTTTCCTTGCCGTAAAATTCCGGCGCAAAGGTAAAAACGGATATTACGGAGGGGCTATGTACTACATTGAAGAAGGGCTTGGAACGGGATATAAATGGCTTGCGGTGATGTTTGCTTTTTCGGGTGCGCTTTCGTGCCTCGGTATGGGGGCAATGAACCAGTCAAGCTCAATCACAGCGGTGATACAACCATATACCCACACATCAAAGCCTGTATGCGGAGCCGTTCTTGCAATAATTGCAATACTTGCGGTAAATGGCGGTATTGCGCGGATATCGGCTGTAACGGCATCTCTCGTGCCGCTAATGGCGGGGATGTATATTCTTGGCGGTGCTACTATTGCGTGCATTTCGCCACGAGATACATACAGCGCTTTTTTAGAGATAATAACCTCGGCGCTTGCGCCGCGTGCAATATATGGCGGTGCGGCGGGAACAGCAGTACGCAGTGCCGTGCGTTACGGAATTGCGCGCGGGGTTTTTTCTAACGAGGCTGGACTTGGAACATCTCCCATAGTGCACGCTGCGGCAGATGCAAAAAGCCCGGTATCGCAGGGATGTTGGGGCGTGTTTGAGGTCTTTATCGATACGATTCTTGTCTGTACGGTAACTGCGGTGGTTATCATCGGCTCAGGTGTACATCTTGGAGGCGCTTCCGGCGCGGAGATGGTAACTTTTGCGTTTGAAAAATACTTCGGAGATTTCGGCGGTGTGTTTGTCACTGTTGCAACGGTGATGTTTGCACTCTCAACCATTCTCGGGTGGTCGTATTATGGGGAAAGCTGTGTCGCTTACCTTTGCGGAAACAGACCGAGTGTTACAAAAGCATACAGAATCCTGTTCGCGGCTGCGGTTTTTCTGGGTGCGGTTATGCGGGTCGATACGGTGTGGGAGCTTGCGGATATGTTCAACGGAATGATGATGGTGCCGAACCTAATAGCCGTGATCTCGCTTTCGGGGATTGTTATACATGAAACGAAAACCTTTTTATTGACGAAGTAGGGGAAAAGGGGGTATAATAAATTCAGTACACAAAAGAGAAAAGAGGAAATTTCAGTGCAGGATGAAAAAAGACAGGACACCCGACGCACGATGATGCTGTCCGAGCCGATACATAAAATTATCCCGAAGATGGCAATACCGACGATTATTGCATTTCTGATAAACTCAATTTATTCACTTGCCGACACTTATTTCGTAAGCTCGCTCGGCACGAATGCCACGGCTGCGGTCAGCGTTAATTCATCCCTTGACCAGCTTATAATGATGTGCGGATCAATGCTTGCACTGGGCGCAAACAGCTATATTGCGCGCCTTCTCGGTAAGGGTGACGACAAAAAGGCAAGCTGTGTTTTATCCACTTCATTTTTTACGGCACTTGGAATAGGTTTGATTCTTACGGTTTTCGGAAGTATTTTCATAGTGCCGATGGTGCGGCTTCTTGGTGCGACACCGACATGCGAAAAATATTCGGTAGATTATGCCGCGTATGTTTTGCTTGCGGCTCCTTTTATGGCATCAAGCTTTGTTATGAACCAGTGTCTACGCTCGGAGGGAAGCGCAACGCTTTCTATGATAGGTATGGGATTTGGCGGCGTGCTCAACTGTATTCTCGACCCGATTTTTATTTTCGGACTTGATATGGGCGTTGCAGGTGCGTCTCTCGCTACGGCGATTTCAAAGCTTGTGAGCTTTGCAATTCTCATTTTTCCGTATATCACCCGCCGTAGTATGCTGCATTTGTCACTGCGCAATTTCAGTCCGTCAAAGGATATTGTGTATGAGGTTGTTACGGTCGGCTCGTCATCCATGTTCAGAAGCGGTCTTGCGGTTGTTGCAAGCATTATGCTCAATGACCTTGCGGGAAATATCTCTGATTCCGTTCTTGCCGGAATAGGGGTTTGCACGAAGATAATGATGTTCCCGTTCAGTATAATTCTCGGCTTTGGAAACGGATTTCAGCCTGTTGTTGGCTTTAACTGGGGTGCAAAGCGCTATGACAGAGTGCGCTCGAGCTACCGCTTTTCGTCTTTGGTCGCTATCATAGGAGCTACGGTGATGGGACTTATCGTTGCAATATTTGCCGATCAGATCATAGTGATGTTTG
>JAZSOS010000011.1:0-74800 GCA_045537045.1 Eubacteriales bacterium | reverse complement strand
CACTTTTCCGGTGTGCGTTTTTGTTGTTTGCTGCGGAAGAAAGGAGAGCTGAAAATGACATAGAAAACGATTGAAAAAGTAAATCAATTATAATATAATTATGAAAGGAGACAAGATATGTCATTACAAGGATTTGATATCCTTAATCAAAAGAAACGAAAGAAAAAAACATTTATGGATTATGAGTCCGGACACGTGGGTGATGATAATTACGTAATAACGGAGCCAAGGATAACACCAAAAACGACAACGACAAACAAATCAGGAAAGACAAATACCGCAACAATAACAAAAGAGCCGAAGCGCGAGCCGTTTTCGCGGTCTGACGATGATCCCCTTAAGGGTTGGAATCACCGATTGTTTCTTGAAGGCTTCTATGAAGTGGACAGTGCAAGAACGGATTGGGAACGTGAAGAGCGAATGGCACAGGTGGATGAAGCGCTTAAGGATATAGAGAAGCGGAATCGTAAGACAACACCGGGAACGTCTCTGCGCACTACATTACCGGGAAGAATTGATACGTCAAAGATTCAGAAACTGCCGTATAAACCAACCAGTCCCGCGCAAGTGACAAATCTGCCGTACTACGGAAACAGATATTCTGGGTATACAAAGTATGCAAACGCGTCAAATAAAAACCTTGTACCGATGTCAAACAGCACGGCAAGAACTCCCACGAAGGAAGAACTCGAGGCGATTTATAGGGAAGTACAGGGAGGGGAACTGCAACAGGATTTGCGAAAAGCGATGATTAACAGTACTCCTGAAGAAATGATGTCAAAACTCATAAACGGGCAGGCGCTTACTTCATCGGACAAAACAATAGATTTTTCTGCGCCATCGGCAAATACCGGTTCAAACAAAACCCAATCCCGTGATGAACGAGATGCTAATGTACGAAATAATTACAGAGCGCGGCAGCAGGCGGAAGCGGATGCGAGGTATGAAAATTTCGACATCGAGGCGGCAGAAGAAAAACTGCGCGATAATGATTACTGGACTGACCGCTTGCTTGAAAGCCGCAGACAAGGCTATGGTTTTGCAGGGGATGAGCGGGTAGCGGAAGAACGCAGAGCGCTTGAAGAAGAAATCAAGCGTGCAAAGGAAGCGGCAGAGAGACGGCGGGAGAGGTATATACGCGAAAAAGTGGCGCAGATGCCGGAAAGCAAACCGGGAGATATGCTACGCTGGTCTGCGGGGAATGTGCCGGAAGCAAACCAAAACACCTTTTCCGTAAGCCCACGATTTGCAAATACACTTTATCCTGAAACACAGTCGGGATATTATAACGGAATCCCGCAAAAGAGCTACTATACGAAGGACAAATCAATATACGGAGAGAATACGGATGAAGCACTTGATGCAATCAGTAATATTCTGACAGCGGCATCGTTAATTCCGGGTATAGACACGTTAGCGGATGCGGCGGCAATACCGGTAGACCTTTTGCGCGGGGATTACATATCAGCAGGACTTGATGCATTTGGAGTAATTCCGGTGGTAGGAGAAGTAGCCGACACCGCAAAGCTTGCAAGAGCAGGGATAAAGGTAGCCGACAAAGCACACGATGCAGGTAAGGTTATTGATGCCGTAAAGATAGCCGATAAAGCGGATGATGTCGCAGATGTGGTAAAAGTTGGGGATGATGTGTATTCTGCAAGGAAAGTTGACGGAACAATAAAAGCGTTTCTTGATGCATCGGATGACCCTATTGTCGAGTTGACAAAAATGTCGGGTTCTATTGCAAAGACATCACCGGTAAAAATACCTGAAGGTGCCACAATTAAACCAAAAGCAGCGAATAAGGGTTATTATCATATGGAATACAAATGGACTACTGATGATGGATATGAGTATATAACCCGATGGCATACGAGAAATCCCACCGCACCGCTTGAACAGCGAGATGTGTGGATTATCGAAAGAAAGATTAAAGGGATAGGTGCGGGACCAAATCACCGTCAGGGATTGCATCAGGTGCGTGTTGGACGAAATGAGTGGATAACATATGCCGAATGGAGAGCAGCAACATTTGCAAATCAAAACGGCTTTGCGACAGAATTACAAAAGGAGTGGTTAAAAAATGGACATTGGAAAGCTTAAGAATAACGAACAATATTGCGCATGGTGGCCGGAACCGGAAGTGGTGCTTTCACTGAAAGAAAACCCTGAGTTCAATTTGCATATCTGGAATGGTTACTTTGCAGAGATATTTGAAGATGCTATTTTTACAGATAACTTATGGGTAGGATTCACGCGAGATTATCAGGAGGACAAAGGCGGCTGGGATAAGGCCACAGAGATTGAAAACATAGATGAATACATATGGGATATGCTTCGCTATAAAGAAAAAAAATATGCTCCTATATGGCAGAAGTGTGTCCCAGAAGTATTCGATCTTATTGTTGATTTTCTGACTTATGCAAAGCAGACCAATCAAACTGTCATTGTAGAGGTGCAATAGCATACTTATCTATATTGACTGATGTTAAAAATGCACAAGGTCGATTTGCAGTAAAAAGCCGTGGTATTTGAGTAAATTTTCGCCTTTCGCGCCAAGCGGATATAAATTACAGCGAAATCACAGAAAAGACTGAGCGCGCAAAACCTAAGTTTTGCAATTAGCGAAAGTCTCTGTGATAAGCGCGATAATTTATCCGTTGCGCGGGCAGCGAAAAGCAAGGGGTTGTTAAGGGGTTTACAAGAAAACCCCTTAAGTCTACCCGCCGCAGACAAGGCTACGGTTTTGCAGGGGATGAGAGGATAGCGGAAGAACGACGTGCGCTTGAAGAAGAAATCAAACGCGCAAAGGAAGCGGCAGAGAGACGGCGGGAGAGGGATATCCGCGAAAAAGTGGCACAGATACCGGAAAGCAAACCGGGAGATATGCTACGTTGGTCTGTGGGGAATATGCCGGAGACAAAGCAGGACACCTTTTCCGTAAACCCGCAATTTTTAAACAAATTATATCCGGAAAGGACTACCGGATTTTATAACGTAAATATACCGCAAAAGAATTACTATACGAAGGACAAATCAATATACGGGGAGCATACGGATGAAGCGCTTGATGCAATCAGTTTGCTTTCCGCAAGGGGGATAAAACTAAAACATTTAAAGGAGAGATGACTTGAAAATTACACAGGACATTATAAAGCCGGGAAGCATAAACCGGCCACAGACGAAAAATTCGTGTCGATACATAACGGTTCACGACACAGCCAACAAAAGCCGCGGGGCAGATGCGGCGGCGCATGCAAAATATATAAAAAGCTTAAAAGAAAAAACAAGCTGGCATTACACCGTGGATGACAGTGGAGTTTATCAGCATATATCGGATAACGAAAAAAGCTATCACACTTCAGACCGCCAAGCGAATGAAAGCTCAATCGCGATTGAGCTTTGCGTAAACGAGGACGGCGATTTTGAAAAGACAAAGAAAAACGCCGCAGAGCTTGTGAATATGATTATGGAAAAATACGGTATACCGAAGGAAAATATCCGCGCTCACCGTGACTGGACGGGAAAGGACTGTCCTGCATCGCTTCGTGGCGATGCGTGGGAAGCTTTTGTCAGGATGTGCACGGAGAAAAAAGAGGATAAAGAAGAAAGTGAGCGTGTTATCAGCATAGACGAGCTTCGCAAAATGGGGTATACGGCAATCCGGTTGTAATACAATTTGCGGATATTCGCGTCCGAAAATTCGCATAATAAGAAGAAAAGGAATGGGATGGAATTTATGTGTACTGCGATAACATACAACGCGGATGACTTTTACTTCGGGAGAAATCTCGATGTTGTGCGCGGTTTTGGCGAATGCATTGCAACAACTCCGAGAAACTATTCGTTTTCATTTAGAAACGGCGAAAAGATAAAGCGGCATCACGCGATAATTGGAGTTGCAGCCATGTCGGGCGGATATCCGCTGTATTATGATGCCGTAAATGAAAAGGGGCTGTGTCTGGCGGGACTTAATTTTCTGGACAATGCTTTTTACGGCGAATTTTGCGCGGAAAGGAACAATATAACGCCTTTTGAGCTTATCCCGTGGGTTTTAGGGCAGTTTGCATCTGTTGATGAAGCGGTGTGTGAACTTAGCGATATCAACATATGGAATGAGGCGTTTGATGACGTTTTTCCGCTTACGCCATTGCACTGGCTTCTTGCAGATAAGCACCGCGCGCTCACGCTTGAGCCGACCACCGAGGGGCTTAAAATATATGAAAATCCGGCGGGTGTACTGACGAACAACCCGCCGTTTGAATTCCATATGCACAATATCGTAAATTACATGAATCTCACGACAAAAATCCCGCAAAACAGGTTCTCTGATGCACTTGGTCTTTCGCCGTATAGCCTGGGGATGGGCGCAATAGGCCTTCCGGGAGATATGTCGTCCGCATCAAGGTTTGTAAGGGCAACGTTTGTGAAATTCAATACCACGCGCGGGAACGGTGAAGAAAACGTAAGCCGCTTTTTTCATATTCTGCAAAATACGGCTCAGCCATTCGGCGTGACGTATACAGATAAAAATGAGATTGAGTATACGCTGTATTCAGGCTGTTGCAACGCCTCACGCGGGATATATTACTACACAACGCACGCAAACAGCCGCCCAGTTGCCGTGGATATGCACAAGGAGGATTTAAACGGAGATAAGGTTATTACCTATCCTATGCTCACGAAAAGCGACATCTTATGGCAGAACTAAGAAAAAAAGGAAACATATCTCCATGATGAACTGCACAAATTGGTGCAGTTCATCATTTTAGATGGAGATCCACTTTTACAGCCGTATTCCCATTGCCATTCCGACAGGGCGCTTTTCTCTAAGATACTTTTTAAGCGCTCTCTGAAGCGTGCTGTTTTCAGGATAATCCTCGATATTCTCGCATTTATTCATAAAAACATAGCTTATAACGTCGTCCGTGTTTTCTTCGGTCTCCGCGATTTCAAACTTGTTTTGGAAGCGGATTATTGATGAGGTTTCGGGAAGAACTTCACAAAGCCACGGATGAAGAAGCCATGAATGGCAGAAAAAGAAGCAGGTTTCGATGCCGTAATACTTTTTGAAAAATTCTTTTGCGAGCGCATATGATTTTTCGCATTCACCCTCATCAAGCGGCTCGTATCTTGCGATGTGTACGTTGATGCAACGCTCGCCCTTTTTCAGCGTTTTTCCATGGAGAGAGAGCGTGCGGTCACTTTCAATAAGCTCAAACTGCAGCCTGCCCAGGCGGTAGAGCATACCGTCGAGGTGTAGGCGAAGCCACGGCCGTTCCGGCAGCTGCGTTATTCCGTATACGCCGCCTTTGTCTACATTCTGGCGGCAGGTGACGGGAAAATCGCTCATCGTCAGGTAGAAAATATCATCCGGTATACCGCGTTTTTTGTATTTTTCATATGTAAATTCACTGAAGCGAATGTAGAGGTAAAGATTTACAACCTCGACCGGAATGTTTTCGCGCGCGGCATAGTCTGAAATAAAAGCAGAAAACGCCTCATCGCCTTCCTTGTACGCATCATAGCTTGCCGAAAAATCCGCCTTGCTCATTTTTTTATGCAGCATGCGAAAGCTTTCTCTGCCTTCTTCCCTCAAACCTGTTTCTTCAAAATATTTTTCAAAATCCACCGTAAACATCTTCCTTTATATGAATGTTGGTTTTAGTATAACATATTAAGAATATACACCGCAACCGTTTTTGTGAATTCAAGAAGCTTATCACATTCGATAAACTCATCCGGCTGATGGGCGCCGCCTTCCTCAAGGAATGTACGTGCTGCGCCGAATGTAAATGCCTTGTTGCTTCCGTATTTTGAAATAACGGAAAGGTCTGAAAGGCACGAGCCGCAGACTATGGGTTCTTTTGCGTTAACTTCCCGCGCCGCGGAAAGAAGCTTCTGTATATCCGGTGCATCCGGTTCGCAGAACACATAATGGAAGAAACGTGTGTATGGGACAAAGCCGTCACCAATAATCCCAAGTGGCTTCAAAGCTTCCGAAAGCTTTTTTTCAAGTTCAGCAAATTCGGAATAGATTTCCTTTTCGGTTTTGTCGGTATAGTATATAAAGTGAATTTCGCCGCGGTTTAAGTCCGTGCCGTTAGAACCCGCGCGGACACCCATATAGAGCATGGAACTTTCAGGGATAACAGTTCCGTTATAATATTTGTTATTGCTAAGCTCTGCAAATCTGTTTTGCTTAAACTCCTTTAAAATATCCATAACAACCGGGATTGCCCGCGCACAAAGCTCCGAGCTGTCAACAACATTCTCTGTGTGATAGAGATACTTTACTTCTTGACCGCCCGTTGCACAGTGCCATATCTGGTCGTGCTCACCGTCCATGTTGAGTATGTGGTCGCAGGGGGACTTAAGAACTGACGAGAGCGCACCGTGAGAGCCGCCGGCTTCTTCATCAGAGTATGCAGAGAAAAGCAGATTTTCCTTCAGAACAACGCCGGCTTCCTTTAGAAGCTTCATTATAAAGAGCGCGGCGGCAACGCCGTATTTGTCATCAGATGCCCCTCTGCCGTAGATTCTGCCGTCCTTTATTTCTCCGGAAAGAGGCGGAACGCTCCAGTTTGCGGGATCGCCTATCTCTACGGTGTCAATGTGAGCCATGAGCATAAGACCGTTCTTGTTCTCATATCCCGGAAGTGTAGCAACAACGCTGTGGCGATTCTCCAGTGATCTTCCGGGCCAGTAGTCCGGATGGTTTTCAAAGTTTTCAATCTCAAGCGGTGAGAACATATCAGCGGGGATTCCAAGGTCATCGCAATATTTCTTTACATAACGTGCGCATTCTTCCTCGTTGCCGTAATATGCAAAGTTTTCGGAATTTATTTTTATAAGCTCACCGAGAAGAGAGAAAAGTTCATCTTTTCTCTCTTCTATCATTTCACAAATACGTTCTTTCACAAGATATCTGTCCTTTCAGATGCTTTTTTCTTTATTATAATATAAATTTCAATCCAAGAATTGCAAGAGTTTTCAAATTTTGCAGTTACAGCAATGAAAAACTTTTAATAAAAATGTAAAACCTTGCAACAAAAACGGGTTTTGTTGTGGTAGTATAAAATCAAGAGTCAGGGGATGCTAAAGCACCCTACTGTAAAATCTATTTTAAAGGAGTTGCAGAAAAATGAAGAAAAGAATTATTGCACTTGTTCTTGCTGCGGTTATGGTTTTAGCGCTTTGTGCGTGCGGCACGGGAAGTAATGCGGGTACAGGCGAAAAAGCGCTTGTAAAGGTGACCATTCCGTCCCACGTAAGCTGGCCGTATCAGGAAAACTGGAAGGTATGGGAATATATCCGCGAGGGTACAGGAATGGATCTCGAGGTTACATCACTGCCCGGCAGCGATGCAGCAACCAAATTATCGCTTATGTTTTCAAGTCCCGAGCTTTTGCCGGACGTTATGGCATTTACATATAAGCCGGAATCCGATAAATACGTTCCGCAGGGTGCGGTTATCGCTCTTGACGATATGACGGAGCATATGCCCAACTACAACGCATGGGTTGATTCTCTTACGGACGAGCAGTATGAAAATATCGTTAACGTAAGAAAAAGCTACGACGGAAAGGTTTATTACACTCCGGTAACGGGGCGTGAAGCATCGGAGAACGTCCGCTCATGGCTCTATCGCAAGGATATCTTTGAAAAGCATAATCTTAAGGTGCCGGAAACGTTTGACGAACAGCTTCTTATGCCGAACTTTATTACAATCGACACAACAAGCTGGCAGGAGCTTGTTTCCACAAACCGCGGTTTTATTCTCCCTGAATTCCAGACGAGAATTGACTTCTTTAACAGCATTGCACAGCGCGAAGGGATTGAATTTAACCTTCAGGCAATGAAGCCGCCGGTAGCAAATGCGGAGACCGGCGTTGCAAAGGTAAACCGCTATAACATCGACCCCTGCGGATATGTAATATGCAATATCTTCAAGGATGAGGGGATAAAAAATGCCGCGCGTTTCCTCGACTGGTTCTATACCGATGAGGCAATTGAGCTTGTTTCATGGGGAAAAGAAGGCGAAACCTTTGAGATAGTTGACGGAAAGAAGCAGTATATCCTTGGCGAAAAGGGCGGTCAGGTGCAGACGCTTTATGGCTTCTCGACCTACGGTGCATTCCTTCGCATGGATCCGGAGGCGGTTGCCTCAACGGAGTCTGAAGAGCTTGCTGCAACGCGCGATGTTGCAATGGAAGCGCTTCTTCCGTATGCAAACCCGGTTATAAACCTTGCATTTAACGAGGAAGAAGCAAAAAAGAAAGAGGAGCTTTATTCCGCAATAAACTCATACACTGCCGAAATGGTAACTAAGTTCATTCTCGGTCAGGAGCCACTCTCAAAGTTTGATGAGTTCAAGAGCGAGATTGACAAAATGGGCGTTGATGAACTGCTTAAGGTTTATGACAGCGCATATTCAAGGGTTAAAAATTAATTTAGCATAAAAACAAGGAGAAAACAGCTATGCCATTATCAGAACACAGAATTAAAGAAATTAAGTGCGGTGTAATACGCAATATGTGGCCGCGTCTTATCGGCAGAAACGGCAAAAGCCCTGTTCACGGCTACGGCTACTCAACAAAAATCTGCATAATAACTACCGACACCGGCTATACCGGCTGGGGAATCGGCGTTCCGGATACAACGATGAAGCTTCTCTTTGAGGGAACAAAGCTTTCAGACCTTTTCACGCCCGAAAAGGGCATTGTCCACCCGGCGTTTGCAGGCGCGGATATGGCTCTTCACGACCTTGCAGGCAAAATCCTCGGTATTCCGGTTGCAAAAATGATAAATCCTGATACCGATATGAAGGCGTTTGTATATGACGGCGCAATTTATCAGAGCGATCTCACCGAGAATGGTGATATGGGCGTTGAAGCTGTTATGAAGGACGTCCGTGACGACGCAAAGCGCGGATATGTTGACTATAAGGTAAAAATAGGCAGAGGCGGAAAATGGATGCAGCGCGATGAGGGCATGAAGCGCGATTCCGATATTATCCACGCCATCCGCAAGGAATATCCCAATGCTCGCATCATGGTAGATGCAAACGATATGATGGATGTCCCGACCGCGATTGAGATGATGGAAATGATTAAGGATTGCGATATCTTCTGGTTTGAAGAGCCGTTCCCCGAAAATTATGACGATTGCATGCGCTTTAAGGAATATCTTGCCAAGGAAAGCCCGAACACTCTCCTTGCAGACGGTGAGTTTGAATACAACACCGACCATATCATCGACCTTGCAAAGCGCGGCGCACTTGATGTTCTTCTTCCTGACCCGGTAGGATTTGGATTCACCCAGTTCAGAAAGGTTATGAGTGAATGTCGGGGCACGAAGATTATGTGTTCTCCGCACGCGTGGGGCGTAAAAGCTAAGGTAAATGTTACTGCTCACCTTGCCGCAGCATTCCCCGGTGTTGTTCCGACAATTGAAGGCGTACCGGAGGATTATATCGAATGTTACGACGAAACAGGATATGAGTTCTCAAACGGCATACTCACCATTCCGGAAAAGCCCGGATTTGGTATGGACCTCGAATGGTCATGGCCTGTTCCGATTTACAAACCCTATTAAAAATAACATCCGCCCGGGATTTCCCGGGCGGATGCGTTATATTTGAAGTGAAATTATTCTTAGTCAAGCGAAACTCTGTGGCTTTTTTCGGGAAAGGCGTTTAAGTATTTTATAAACGTGTTTCGCGAATCCTTCGGCACGGTATGAGCGTGCTTTTTAAAGCAGTAAATCATATGCGAAGGAGAGTTAAAGCCGCAGTAGTCTGAAATATAGTGGATGCTGTAATTGGTGTGCGCAAGGAAGAACATTGCCCGTGCAACGCGCAGGCGCTGGAGATAAATTGACGCAGACATGCCCATAAGCTTTTTGAAAAACATACAGAAATTCGTCTGGCACGGCACCGAAATTTTCATCAAATCCTTTGTGTACAGTTTTTTGGCGAATTTTCATTCAGGTAATGAACGGACTTGAGAATGGGGGAAATTCTTGAGAAAATCACATCACGGAAATGCTTTTTGCGCTCTTCGGGAATTTCAAATTCAGGAAGCGTAAAGAAGCTCTCAAGCATGCTGAGAATTTTCTTATCATCTGTATTATACAGCGGAATGATAACGGTAAGGTCGGAAAGCAGAGCATCAGCGCGGCTTTGCGATTTTTCGGAAAGCTGATAGAAGTACGGAATACCGGAATTTTCATCGTTTAAAAAGGATGGCAGAAGAAGATGAGAAAGCGTGTTTTCAAACTCGCCGGGTTTTACACCCATAAACGCACTGTACGCGATATCGACGGACAGCATGGTGATGTCCGTGTCCTTATCCGGGTATATACCATGGGATGTTCCCGGGGGTACGATAATAACAGAGCCTTTGCCACAGTGAAAGCTTTTTTCTCCAACAGTGTGGGTGTAGCTGCCGTCAATGCAATACCAAATATGGGCAAAATCGTGAAGGTGCTTATTTTGCACGCGGTTTGAAAAGATTTCCTTTGTCACCATTATCGGAAATTTAAGGCCGTAAAAACGTGAAAACGAAAAATCCGTAAGGCGCAATTGCGGGATATCGTTAAATTCTGTGCTGTTCGTCATATGCTCACCTCATTTGCTTATATAGTTTCATATTATAATTAAAGTATAAGACAATTTTTCGCTTAATTCAAGTGAAAAAGCCTGAAAATGTATAATCTTGGAATTTTTTAAGGATGTTTTTTCTTATTTTACAAAAATGTAAACTCTTGCAACTAAGAGAGAAATTATTGCGTTATAATGGGAGTACAAAACCAACATTGGAGGAGATTGAAAATGAAAAAACTTTTATCAATTATTCTTGCACTTTCTATGCTGGCAGCATTTGTGCCGGCAGTATCGGCTGCAGATGCTACCCAGCCGGACTTTACAATTAACTACGATGTCGGCGGTATAATGACGAAGTACACCATGCAACCGCCAAGCTGGGGAGCTACCCTTATGCATATGTGTGATGTGAAGTTTACCCACACAAACAATTTCTTTGAATATGCTGAAGCGAGCCATATCGTAAACGCAATCTCGAATTATCTCACGGCTTATAAAGGAAACGAAAAGCTTGCGCTTTTTGAGCATCCGAAGTTTGCAAAAATGTTTATGCCGTATATGAACAAGGTTTCTCTAAATAACCAGTACGCCAACATCGGTGACAACAACGCAACGGCAGAACCGTATTTTAACATATCACTTTCCACCTTTGTAAATGCTTTTAAAAATCTGAAGAATACCGTTTTTGCAAAAGACCTCGCTCAGTTTATTTATCTGCGAAACGGTTTCAGTACAGAAGGGTTAAAGTACGGAATATTCGATGAAGATCCGGAAGTTGTTCAGGATGAGATTGAAGCGCTTGTGGAGAAAAATCCGGAGCAAAAGAGCGCAATGATGGCGGGATATGGCTTTGCGATACTTCGCGACGGTAATAATTACAGGTCGGCAAGTGATGCAACGGATATCAACAATCTCCGTGATTTCTGGATGTATTTCGGAATAACTGAGGGTCACGGGCATACGGATGTTCTCAATATAGGTGTTGACGCATACGGATTAAACCTCTCGCCCGACCTCGGATATCCGGGAAAGACGGATAAAGACCCTGAGCGTTGGCAGTGGGTAAGTGCAACGTTATCTCATAACACGGTTGTTGTTGACCATAAGAATTCCAAGATGGAACCCTCAGGAAATGCAAATCCGCTTCACTTTGACGATTCGGGTTATGTCAAGCTTATCGACGTCGATGCAACATCGTATTATCCGCAGACGACGGATATTTACCGCAGAACGCTTGTTTCCGTAAAGGTTGACGACAATATCTCCTACGGAGTTGATTTCTTCCGTGTAAAGGGCGGGCAGAAACACACATTCAGCTTCCACGGTCAGGCAGAGGATGCATATCCGGTAGAGAATATTGATTTCACTACCGTAAGAGACGAGAACGGGAGGTATCTCTCCGGTAAACAAGTTGACGAAAACGGAGAATACAAGGGTACATATGCCCACAACACAGGTCCGGATGGTGTTACATACTACGGAATAGATGTACCGTATCAGGATTATACCACAAAAAAGTGGACGGATGAAAAAGGAAACCCGAATCTGTTCAATGAGGTAGACCGTGACCCGTGGACGCAGAATTTGTATTATTATGATACATATTTCCCGCGCGGATACACATGGCTTAACAAGGTGCGCCGCGACAGATTTATGGAGGATACCCGCTTTGCGGTGGAGTTTGACATAAAGGACTACCGCAAAACGATAAAGGACAGCAAGGGAATAAAGCTCCGCCTTACGCAGATTAACGACTTTGTTCCGGACGAGGTTGCCTTTGCAGGCGGACGTGTTCCGGTAAAGCCGGCTAACTCAATGATGCCGGCAACGCTTGACTATATGTTCGTCCAGCGCGAGTCGAAGGACGGGAATCCGCTTGACAGCATGTTTATGTCGGTTATCGAGCCGTATAAGGGAACGCGCTATATCGAGTAAATCGACGAGGTTTCGGTCGAAGGAGATGTGCCGGAGAATGGAATGGTGCGCGCGCACCTTCATTCCATCATATTCCTCAATTCCGGGCGATGCTATTCTGTAGCCCTTGTTCGTATATGGAAAGAGAATTTTGCCGCCGCCGCGCTCTGCTGCAAAGTTTATGGCAGCCTGTATTGCGGCGGTATCATCGGTCACACCGTCGCCTTTTGCACCAAAGTCAAAAACGTTGATTCCGAATTGCATAAAAATTACCTCCTGAATATGTAGATTTGCTGTGATTATAACATTAAAAAAGGCTTGTACAATGCTTTGCGCAAGGATTTGTAGAATCTTGGAATTTTATATGTAAAATCTTGCAATTTTCATATTGACTAAAAATTTTAAAAAAGATATACTTTGAGAAACTTAAACTTACAAGGAGAGTTTTGAGATGGAAAGAGATATGATTTTACACGGTGTTCATCTCGGGGAACATTCGTTTGAAGCAGATAAAATGATAGAGGAAATAAATGAGCGTGCGGTAAAGAAAGGGCTCAATTTCGTTGAAATACGGGTAGCTCGCCGCGAGATTCCGCAGGAGGCCTATGTGAAATGGGCAAAATTTATGGCGGAAAAGAAAATTTACTTTGCCTTTCTATACACCGTTCAGTTTGCTCCTCCTGAAAAAGAAAGTATGCTCGATAAAGAAACGGTAGATGCAATCCGCAAAGTTGCCGGTGAGTATTTTCTCGGTGATATGCTTGGGGAAACGGGCAGCTCCGGAGCATGCAAGGCGGCGGGGTATTTTGTAACGAGCAAAACAAGAGGAAAGGATCCTGCGAAAATTAAAACTGACTGCGCTGATATGAAAGAAGCTCACGAAAAATATATCGAGCGCGTTTCCGGATTTGTTGGGATAGATAAAAAGCTTGGAATGCCTGAAATCTTTTCGGGAGAGGCAACTGCACTCAATAAATATAATGTAGAGGCAGGAACGACAATTCCAGCTCTTGAAATGATGTGCGGAAATCCGGAGCCGCTCGTGGCTGCCACACGCGGTGTCGCAAAAATGGCAGATTCAAGGCTTTGGGGAACATATATTGCTCAAGAGTGGTATGGAGGATTTCGCCACAGTGATATGCTCAAGCGCAAGAGACTTCAGCTTGCATATAAATATGCATATCTTTCGGGAACAAATCTTCTCTGCCTCGAAAGCGGAGACGAGTGTATAGAGTCGTACGCTCAAAGCATTGACGGAAGCTCGGAAGTCTGTCAGGATTACAGAGACATTCTTGAATATATGGCAAAGTACATAAAGGAAGATTTCCGTCCCAAAGGGGGACCTAAAGTTAAGTTCGCCTTTGTTTCCGGCCGTCATGACGCATGGGGCGGTTGGGGCGGCACTTCGATATGGAACCAGTTCAACCGCGAGGAATGGGGACATAATGAGGCAGAACACTCATGGAGACTCCTTGACGAGGTTGGAACGAAAAGAAACTGGAGTGATGGTGCAAACTTTGGCGAAGAAGATACTTCTGCATCTCCGGCATACGGTATGTATGATATTGTCCCGATTGAGGCACCGCTCGATAAGCTTTTGAAATATAATCATCTCGTATTCATGGGATGGAACACTATGTCCGATGAGGACATGGATAAACTTTATGAATATGTAAAACGCGGAGGCAGACTTCTTATGAGCGCGGCGCACCTTAACACGAACGTTGCGCGAAACGGAGAATACATACCTGTTTCAAATGAAAAAATCGAAAAGCTTTTCGGTGCGCTCTTTACCGGTGAGGTGAGACGAACGAACGATGGCGTGAAGTTTGACCCGGTATCTCTTGACGAGAAAACGCTTTATCCCGGCACGGCAGACTTTGCATGCGACCCGGTATACAGCGGCGGATATGCGAACTGGGGCATTTTTGAGCTTACGGAAGGAAAGAGCGCAGCATATGCAGCAGACAGCTTCGGCTATGTTCCGGGGCATATAAGTGCTGTTATTGAAAAACGCATCGGAGACGGCGTTGCAACGCTTGTTACGTCCACAAATTATCCGGGGCATCCGGCTCTTTCACCTCTTTACCGTGCGATTATGCGTGAATTTATTTCTGCAAGCGCAAGAAACTGCGAGGTAAGGGTGTTTGGAAGCGACAGAGTGAAATGGTCATACTACGATGGAGGAAAGATGTATCTTCTCAACACGGATTATGATGTTCCGGCGACAGTGAGGATTAAAAAAGGTGATGTTGAAAAAATCGTGACGGTAGAGTCGCTTGAGCTTAAAAAGCTGGAGGTTTAATTTATGGATTACGGTAAATATCTTACGGAAGAAATTCTTCCGCACTGGCTTGAAATATCAAAGGATGAGGAATACGGCGGCGTATTCAATTGGTTTGATGAAAATTCAAAGGTGGCTTCAACGGACAAATTAGTATGGTTTTTAGGCCGCGAAATGTGGAGTTATTCCATGGCATACCGCCTTGTTGATGCGCGCCCTGAATACGTTGATATGTGCGAGCATCTTTATGCGTTTCTCAAAAAGATAACTCCACCCGACGGAAGGCTTCCATACTCCGTAACGCGCGACGGAAAAACAAAGAGCACCCAGGGTGACGGTCTCTTTTACTATGCAGAAATCTTCTGTGCAATGGGCTGTGCTCAGTATTACCGAATCTGCAAACGCGAGGAAGTATGGGAAAGCGCTGAGCTTTATTTTGATGTAGCATATGACCTTTATAAGAAGAACAAGCTCACAACTCAGGAAGAGGCGGATGAGCCCTGCAAGGCTCTGGGTCTTCATATGGCGATGCTTGCAATGGTTCAGTTTGTCCGCAATGTTGGCCGCAATTATGAAAAATTTGATGCGGCGGCACGCGATGTTATGAATGAGATGATGAGTGCCGGCTTTGTAAATGAAGAGAAAAAACAGGTCAACGAATATCTCCCCCTCGGAAACAAACCGCTTACAACTTGGGTTGCGGATATGTGTTATCCGGGTCACGTGTATGAAGCGGCGTGGTTTGTTCTCTGTGAGGGTGAAGTGAAGAATGACGATAAAATCCGTGAATTCGGGAGAAAGCTTCTTGATTATGCAATGCCGGAGGGATTTGAGAAGACAACTCTTCTTATCCCGACAGACAGAAATCTTTCAAAGCCGCTTAAGGAAGACCTCATCGATACTTATCGCCACTGGCCGAATCAGGAGGCAACCGTTGCATTCCGTATGGCTCACTATATGTTCGGAGAGGAAAAGTATCTCGACCTTGCAAACAGTCTTGAGAAAGAAGCATTTGAATATTTTGCAGACCGCGAGGATGGACGCTGGTATATTTCAATAAACAAGAGCGAAGGAAAGGTTTCCGAGCGGAAGAAAAAGGGCGGACATATCGAAGGCCCGTTCCATCTCGAACGTTACCTTCTTGCAATGAAGAGCATAACGGAAACGGGAAATATTATGAAGTATATGGAATGATAGTATGATTAATTTTGATTCAAGAGAATATAAGCAATCGCGTGTTTCGTATATTATTCAAAGTATTTTCGAATATTTTCTGACGATTTTGGTTGCAGATGCATTTCTGGCAAAGCTTCTGACGCATATCGGAATAAGCGATTCGGTTATAGGCATTATTTCGTCATTTGTAAATATAGCGTTTGTGTTTCAGATTTTATCGCTTTTTATTGTGAGAATGAAAATCAAGCAGAAGCCTTTTTTGATTTTTACATATGTCTGCAGCTTTTCTGCGTTTATGATGATGTTTCTTGTTCCGTATTTGCCGGTAAATCATTCGGCGGCAACGGTTATCGTGATGATGTGTGTTCTTCTTGGATACACCCTTCTTTATGTTGTTGCATCCATTATGTTCAGATGGGCAAATTCATTTGTCGAGCCGGGACGGCGCGGACGTTTTTCATCAACAAGAGAGATTGTTTCCCTGCTTTCGGGAATCATATTCTCTGCGGTAATGGGGTATATCATCGACAAGTATGAAGGTCTCGGCAACCTGCAGGGCGGACTTCTATTTATTGCTGTTTGCATTCTCATCTTCAACATATGCAATTTTATATGTATGGTACTGATAAAAGATGAAAGCGGCGAAGGTACGGATGAAAGCAGCGTAACGCTTCGTGAAACCATTAAGTACATTTCAAAGAACCGGAATTTCAAGAATGTTATTGTAATGATGGTTCTGTGCGAGACCGCACGATACTTCAGCATCGGATTTATTGGTGTGTTCAAGACAAATGACCTTCATCTTTCAGTTCTGACAATCCAGATAATAAATATACTGTCCAGCTTTGTAAGAATGGTGCTGACAAGACCGTTCGGGAAGTTCTCCGACAAACATTCCTTTGCAAAGGGGTATCGCTTCGGTCTGTACCTGATGGCAGGCTCGTTTCTGACATGTATATTCGTAACCCCGTCCACATGGTATCTCATAATACTTTATACTGCTCTGTATACGGGAGCAATGGCAGGAACGAATATGAATTCCTTCAATATAGTTTACAGTTATGTTGATAAAGAATATATCGCTCAGGCAATGGCGGTTAAAAACTGTATAGGAGGTCTTTTCGGGTTGGGTGCATCTCTTGTCGCAGGAAAGATTCTCAGTGCAATTCAGGCAAGTGGAAACACGGTTTTCGGAATACATATGTACGGACAGCAGTTCCTTTCGGTTATCTCGTTCATCCTGCTGCTAATAACCATACTGTTTACAAAACATGTGGTTGAAAAGCAGACAGTAATGAAACAGTAAAATTAATAAAGGAGAGTAAAGGTATGACAAACCAGTGGAATGGAAAACTTTGGTATGCTTACGGTACTTCGATGACGAGTGAACAAATGGGTGAATTTGTTCCTGTTGTTGAACAACTTTCGGGAATGAACGTTGTAAACAAAGGAATACCCGGTGGCTCGCTGACTCCTGATGGCTATGGCAAAGGAAACGTAAAAGATGCGATAATGACCCTTGATGACGGAAAAGCTGATGCTGATCTTATTACAATTGATGTCCTGCCGAATGAGGGAGCAGTTGTTGGTGAAATATACGATACTGATGACAACTCCTTTTGCGGTTGCTTTAATCAGTGCCTGCGTTTTTTGCAGGAGCATACCAAGGCGCAGATTGTGGTGATAATTATGATAGGAACAAATGAGAATTCTCCGGAAACAAAATGTGAAAAACGCAAGATTACCGCATTTGAATTTTCTCAAAAAATAGAGCTCGTTGCAAAGCTCAATTCTGTTCCGGTAATAAATGTTTTTTCTGAGTCTGGTTTCGGTTACGCAAGAGTGAAAAGCAGAGATTATCAAGTTGACCAAATCCACTTGAATAAGCTCGGTGGACAAAATATGGGCAATTTTGTGTGGAATAAACTTAAGGATATACCGCTCTGGGAAGCAGAATAGTTTTTCTGTTATTCTTAGTTGGGATTATTTTAAGAATAAAATTTCTTGCGAGCTTACATGCGGATAGAAATATGCAGTTCAAAAGCATAAAGTTATGAATCAATAGATTATGCATAAAATTTCGGAGGATGTGATGAAGGCTGTTTCTGATAGCCTTCACCGCCCCTCCGAAGAAGAGAAAAAAGAAAAATTTGTTTTTCAGAAAAAAAGACTTGACAAATTCTACTTTTTTCCGTATAATTAAGTAGTTCGCTTCGAGATGTGGCTCAGCTTGGTAGAGCGCTGCGTTCGGGACGCAGAGGCCGCAGGTTCGAATCCTGTCATCTCGACCATAAAAACGGTAAACCCATCAGGGTTTGCCGTTTTTGTTTAAATATGAAAGGATTCGAACCTTGAGAAGGCAACGAGCGTGCAAAAAACGATTGATAATCGTTTTTAGCGAAGTTGGTGCGAGACGGGTACTGCTTGCGGTCGTCGAGCACGGAAGGCTTGCAGAGCAAGACTTTTTCCTGTCATCTCGACCAAAAAACGGTAAACCCATCAGGGTTTGCCGTTTTTTATATTCCTGCGCCGAAACAAGACCTAATAATGAAAAATTTTCCCAAAATACCGGATTACATATTGCAAAAAAAGTTTTTACATTATATAATTACATAGAACAAAGGAATGCCTGAGGAAATTTCTGCGGCACTTGAGCTTGCAAAGCGTTATCACGAGCTGGAAGCGAAGGAACGCTTACCTCATGCTACGTTGAAGGAATAACCGAGCTGCTGTTTGCTGCATTCGGTGAGATAATCAAATCATTTAAATAAGGAGAAACCAAGATGAATTTGGCATTTGTAGGATTCAAACACCGCCACACCGGCGCGATTTACGAAGAGGCTATGTCAGACCCGAACGTAACCGTTCTTGGTGCGTGGGAGGACACTGCGGAGGGCCGTGCTCTTGCAGACGGTCTTGGCCTTGAATTTAATTACGCAACATTTGAAGATGTTCTTAGTGACGCGCGCGTTGATGCAATCTGCCTCGGTGGTTGCTACGGCGAGCGCGGAGGAGAGGCTATTGCCGCACTTAAAGCAGGCAAGCATGTGTACGCTGATAAGCCAGTGTGCACAAGCCTTTGTGAGCTTGAAGAGATTGAAAAGCTTTCAAAGGAAAAGAACCTCAAGGTAGGCTGCTATCTCACAATGAGATTTTCTGCAGGTATGAGAAATATCCGCGAGATGATTGCCGACGGCACTCTCGGTGAAATCGGTACAATCAACATCACAGGACAGCATCCGCTTCAGTATGGCACACGTCCGATGTGGTATTTTGAGGACGGTAAGCACGGCGGCACGATTAACGATATCGCAATCCACGCCGTTGACCTTGTGCGTTTCCTCACAGGCTACGGACTCAAGAAGGTTCACGGCGCACGCACATGGAACCACTTCGCAACAGAAGTAAAGTCCTTCCGCGACTGCGGCCAGTTTATGGTCGAGCTTGAAAACGGCGCAGGATTTACCGGTGACGTATCATATGCTGCTCCCGCAAGCTGTGGGTTTAACCTTGAAACATACTGGAGAACAACGGTCTGGGGTACACGTGGCGTTGTTGAATACAAGCTTAAGGCGGCACACGCGGGCATTGACTCCGACACTGGCGCCGAGCTTTGCGCGGCTCTTGACGGAAGCGACGGCTTCACTCCCGTCCCGCTTAAAAAGTACGATGCAACGGGGCTTGGGGAATTTGTAAAGGAAATCAACGGCGAGACAGACCTTCTCATCGACACTGCCGAGGTTATCCGCACCTCCCGTGAAGTCCTCACAATTCAGGCAGCAGCAGAATAATTACAAATTTTTCAAAAAACTATTGACAAAAGAACACCACGGGTGTATAATACTAAAAAATTGAATAGCAAAGGCTATGACGAAGACGGAAAAGCAATGTAGCTTTCAGAGAGTCGGGGAGGCTGGAATCCCGGCAGCGAGATGCTTTTATATCCTATCACTTCCGAGCCGAAAGCCCGAAAATTCAAATGATGAATAAGTAGACGCTTTCCGTGAATGCTGCGTTAATGCATAAGGCTTGTTAGAGCCTGAGTGGCACCTTGTGTGCAATTTGAGTGGTACCGCGGGTATCGGATATAGTTTATTCGGCTCGTCTCAAAGAAGTAAAAGCTTTGAGACGAGTCTTTGTTATTCAATTAAGAATTTTATATTTTTAATTTGAAAGGAGAAATTTCCAATGAGCACAGAAAAAACTATGACACAGCTTAGTGAGGTCGCGTCCCGTATTCGCGAAATGCGCGATATTATGGGAATGAGTGCCGCGGAAATGGCGAAGAAAACCGAGGTAACACAGGAAGAATATGAAAAATACGAAAACGGAGCGACAGATATGCCTTTTACGTTTGTCCACAAATGTGCTCTTGCATTCGGCATGGAGCTGACGGAGCTTTTAGAGGGGAAGAACGCACACCTTTCGTCCTATACCGTAACGCGCAAGGGTAGGGGACAGGAAACTGCACGCGAGGATGGCATAACGATTCAGAATCTCGCACCGAAGTTCAAAAACAAGATTGCAGAACCCCATTGGGTTAAATACGAGTACAGTGAGGAGCTTCAGAACAAACCCATCCACCTCACGAAGCACAGCGGGCAGGAGTTTGACCTTGTAATCAGCGGCTCACTTAAAGTACAGGTCGGTGAGCATACGGAAATCCTCAATGAGGGTGACAGCATTTATTATAACAGTTCAACCCCTCATGGCATGATTGCCGTGGGCGGAGAAGACTGCACATTCTGCGCCGTTGTTCTTCCGGGTGAGGAAGCAAAGGAGGACGAGGCTCTTGAGAGCGTTGTTTCTCTCCGACCGAAGACCGCCCTTGCGTGCGACAAGTTCGTGAAATGCACCGAGAGTGCGCCTGGTGTACTTGAAAAAGTTGAGTTTATGAATACCGATACATTCAACTTCGGCTTTGATGTTGTAGATGCAATCGCGAAGAAGACTCCAGATAAGCTTGCAATGCTCCATGTCGCAAAGGATATGACGGAACGCCGCTTTACGTGTGAAGACATCAAGCGTGAGAGCGCACGTTGTGCAAACTATTTCGCCTCGCTCGGCATCGCGCGCGGCGATAAGGTAATGCTTGTTCTCAAGCGCCATTACCAGTTCTGGTTTGCTATGGTCGCACTTCACAAGCTCGGAGCGGTTGCAATTCCCGCAACGCATCAGCTTAAAGATCACGACTTCGTATACCGCTTCGAGGCAGCAAACGTTAGTGCGATTGTCTGCACTGCCGATGACGGTACTGCTGATATTGCAGAAGCCGCGGCGGCAAAATGCCCGAGCGTGAAAACACTTGTTCTCGTTGGTGGTACGCGTGACGGATGGCACGATTTTGACAGTGAGTATCAGCGCTTTTCAAGTAACTTTGAGAGAAGTGAAGACACGCCCTGCGGTGATGCACCGGCGCTTATGTTCTTCTCGTCCGGCACAACCGGAAATCCGAAGATGGTTGAGCACAAGCACACTTATGGCCTCGGCCATTTCGTAACTGCAAAATACTGGCACTGCTGTGAGCGTGACGGTCTCCACTTCACGATTTCAGACACCGGCTGGGGAAAATCGCTCTGGGGCAAGCTTTACGGTCAGTGGCTGTGTGAAGGTGCAGTATTCGTTTACGATTTTGACCGCTTCAGTGCAAACGAAATTCTCCCGATGTTTGCAAAGTATAATATCACAACCTTCTGCGCGCCTCCAACCATGTTGCGCATGTTTATAAAGGAAGACTTGTCGAAATTTGACCTTTCTTCAATTCACCATATGACGACTGCGGGTGAGGCACTCAACCCCGAGGTGTTCAAGCAGTTTGAAAAGGCAACGGGACTTAAAATCATGGAGGGCTTCGGTCAGACGGAGACAACTCTTGCTATCGCAAACCTCTACGGAACAACCCCGCGTCTCGGTGCAATGGGCAAGGCATCTCCGCAGTATGATATTGTAATTGTTGACCCGGATGATAACCCCGTTGCGAACGGCGAAGTCGGTGAAATCGCAATCCGCCTTAACGACGGAGTTCCGGTCGGTCTCTTCAACCAGTATCTCAATGATGACGAGAAAATGGAAGAGTGCATGA
The DNA here is from genome assembly GCA_045537045.1 of Eubacteriales bacterium. Classification (GTDB taxonomy): domain Bacteria; phylum Bacillota; class Clostridia; order Oscillospirales; family JAAYXM01; genus SIG480. Next base: position 52,738 of record JAZSOS010000011.1, on the reverse strand, counting down.
GAAACGGTATGTACCACACGGGCGATACCGCATGGCGCGACGAGGACGGATATTTCTGGTACGTCAGCCGTATTGACGATGTTATCAAGTCCTCCGGCTACCGCATCGGACCGTTTGAGATTGAGAGCGTTATCATGGAGCTTCCGTATGTTCTTGAGTGCGGCGTATCTGCGGCACCGGATGAGCTTCGCGGTCAGATAGTCAAGGCAAGCATCGTGCTGACAAAGGGCACAGAGCCGACAGAAGAATTAAAGAAAGAAATCCAGAATTACGTCAAGGAGCACACCGCACCGTATAAGTATCCGCGTCTTGTTGTATTCCGCGACGAGCTTCCGAAAACAATCTCCGGAAAGATTCAGAGAAACAAGCTGTAAGCGGAAAAGAAAATATCCGTACGAATGATAAAAAAACATTGACGATTCCGGAAATTTGCAGTCAGTGTCATACCCATTCTCCGCCGTGCGGCGGAGAATGGGTTAAAGTTACAGTTGCTAAATTGACAAAAAACTATTGACAATTACCTACGGCTGATATATAATAACGATATAAATATATGTAAAGGCTTTGACGAAGAGTGCACAGATATGCAGACCCTCAGAGAGATAGTGGTCGGTGCAAACTATCGGTTTTGTTTTCTGTGATTGTAGCTTCCGAGCCGGAAGGAAGAAAGCTGTGTCTTTACGGCGAGTAGAACCTTTCCGTGAATGCTGCGTTAATGCATAAGGCTTAGTAGAGCCTGAGTGGCGCGTTTTCGGCGCAATTTGAGTGGTACCGCGGGTGTGATGATGTTATGACGCTCGTCTCAAAGATTATCAGCTTTGGGACGGGTGCTTTTTAATTCGTCCCGGGAAAGGATGTCTTATTATGCAACCAATATCAGGTCTTGATTACAAAATTCAGGAAATGGCTGCCCGTATTCGTGAGCTTCGCGAGATTGAGGGGTTGTCACTTGAGGAAATGGCGGCTCAGACCGCGCTTTCTGTCGAGGAATACCGCCTTTGCGAAGAGGGAAAGGCAGACCTTAACTTTACCTTCCTCTACCGCTGCGCAATGGCATTGCGTGTTAACGTAACGGACATCATTGAAGGCCACAGCCCGACGCTTAAGTCGTTCACCGTTACCCGCCGCGGCGCAGGTCAGCAGATTTCAAACGCTCACGGTATGACATACTACAACCTTGCATATGCGTTTCAGAACCGCATTGCAGAGCCACTTTATGTAAAGAGCGTTTACGACCCCGATGCACAGAACCGCGATATCGAGCTTACATCTCACGACGGTCAGGAATGCGACATTGTTGTTGAGGGCGAGCTTATGGTGCAGATTGGTGAGCACCGCGAAACGCTCGGCCCGGGTGACAGCATTTATTTTGACAGTAATACTCCCCACGGCATGATTGCTGTGAACGGGCGTGATTGTGTTTTCTATGCGATTGTTTTAAATCCGTCCGGTGAGCCGATTCCGGAGCTTGCACCGACACGTGCAATTGATGATTTCCGCATTGCAACGCGTGACACCAAGGACAGAATTTACCGCAAGTACATAGACGTTCAGGAAAACGAAAAGGGAACCCCGGTAAAAATTGAGTTTAAGAACACAGAAGGCTTCAACTTTGCGTTTGACTTAATCGACGAGCTTGCCGCGCGTGAGCCGGAGAAGCTTGCAATGCTTCATATTTCAAAGGACGGAACAGAGCGCAGAATAACCTTTACGGATGTAAAGCGTGAGAGCGCGCGCTGTGCAAACTACTTTAAATCCCTCGGCATCAAAAAAGGCGACAGGGTAATGCTTATCTTAAAGCGCCATTACGAATTCTGGTATGCAATGATAGGTCTTAATAAGCTCGGCGCAGTTGCAATCCCTGCGACAAACCAGCTTCTTGTTCACGATATCGAATACCGCTTTAAAGCCGCGGGCGTAAACACCATTATCTGTACGGCAGACGGTGACGTTGCCGCATGTGTTGACGAGGCGGCAAAGGCTTGTCCTGAGCTTCTCAACAAGCTCATCGTTGGCGGCAAGCGCGACGGCTGGAGATGCTTTAATGACGAGTACCCGCTTTACAGCTCCCATTTTGAGAGAAGCGAGGATTCTCCCTGCGGAGACGATTTGCTGCTTATGTTCTTCACATCCGGAACAACCGGTTACCCGAAGATTGCGGCACACAACCACAAGTATCCGCTCGGTCATTTCCATACCGCAAAGTACTGGCATAATGTAGACCCCGACGGACTTCACTTTACGATTTCCGATACCGGTTGGGCAAAGTCCATGTGGGGAAAGCTTTACGGTCAGTGGCTGTGTGAGGCACCTATTTTCGTTTACGATTTTGACCGCTTTGATGCAAAGCAGATTCTTCCGATGTTTGCAAAGCATCAGATAACAACCTTCTGCGCACCGCCTACAATGCTCCGTATGCTTATAAAAGAGGATATTTCACAGTATGATTTCTCATCGGTAAAGCATATGTCAACAGCAGGCGAAGCACTCAACCCCGAGGTATATAAGCAATTTGAAAAAGCGACGGGTCTCCAGATTATCGAGGGCTTCGGTCAGACGGAAAGCACGATGATTATCGGCAATATGGTCGGCGCTCCGCATAAGATAGGCTCTATGGGTAAGCCTGCTCCGATTTATAATGTTGAGCTGGTAAATGAAAACTGTGAGCCGGTTGCTGTCGGTGAGACGGGTGAAATCGTCATCAACGTAAAAGACGGCATGCCCTGCGGACTCTTCACAGGATATTACCGCGATCAGGAGAAGACAGACGAGGTTCTCCACGACGGATATTACCACACAGGTGATACCGCGTGGAAGGACGAAGACGGCTTCTATTGGTATGTCGGCCGTGTTGATGACGTTATCAAATCCTCCGGTTACCGCGTCGGGCCATTTGAGATTGAAAGCGTTATTATGGAGCTTCCGTATGTTCTTGAGTGCGGCGTATCTGCGGCACCCGATGAAGTAAGAGGTCAGATAGTAAAGGCAAGCATCGTTCTTACCAAGGGTACTGAGCCAACTGAAGAATTAAAGAAGGAAATCCAGACCTACGTTAAGGAACACACTGCACCGTATAAGTATCCGCGTCTTGTCGTATTCCGCGATGAGCTTCCAAAAACGGTAAGCGGCAAAATCCAGCGCAATAAGCTGTAAATCATAAAAATATCAGATCATCCGTTCTTCGCGACAGAAGACCTGATTTATATAAACAATATATAAGGAGAGGTTTTTTATGTACAATTTTCCGGTAACAAGAACAACTAACCCCAAGGCACGTCCGCAGGACGAGTCAAAGCTTGCATTCGGCAAGGTATTTACAGATCATATGTTCATTATGAACTACACAGAGGGCAAGGGCTGGCACGACGGCAGAATTGAACCGTACAAAAAGCTTTCGCTTGATCCGTCCGCAATGGTTTTCCACTACGGTCAGGAGATGTTTGAAGGTCTTAAGGCATATAAGGGCAAGGACGGCAAAACACGTCTCTTCCGCCCGGAAATGAACGCAAAGAGAACAAACGACACAAACAAGCGTCTTTGCATTCCGGAGCTTCCGGTTGAGCTTTTTGTTGAGGCATGTAAGGCTGTTGTTAAGGTTGACGAGGACTGGATTCCCACGGCACCGGGTACATCGCTCTACATTCGTCCGTTTATCATCGCAACTGATGAGTTTTTAGGCGTTGCACCGTCAAGCACATATCTCTTTATCATCATTCTTTCTCCATCGGGCGCATATTATGCAAGTGGTCTTGCTCCGGTCGGAATCTGGATTGAGGATGACTATGTCCGCGCAGTAAAGGGAGGTATGGGCTTTGCAAAGACAGGCGGCAACTATGCGGCTTCTCTTGCAGCTCAGGTAAAGGCTCACGATGAAGGATACTCTCAGGTTCTCTGGCTTGACGGCGTTGAGAGAAAGTATATCGAAGAAGTTGGCGCAATGAACATCTTCTTCAAGATTGACGGCAAGATTGTAACTCCTATGCTGAATGGCAGCATTCTCCCCGGCATCACAAGAAACTCTGTTATTGAGGTCTGTAAGTCCTGGGGGTATGAGGTTGAGGAGCGCCGTATCAGCGTTGAAGAGCTTTTAGATGCTCAGAAATCCGGACGCCTTGAAGAGTGCTTCGGCACAGGTACTGCCGCTGTTATCTCGCCGGTCGGCAAGCTCCGCTATAAGGATGACGTTATGCTCATAAACAACAACACAATCGGTGAAGTGAGCCAGAAGCTCTACGATACCATCACGGGTATCCAGTGGGGCGAATGTGAGGATAAGTTCAATTGGACAATCACGCTTTAAATAAACGCGTAACGCTGTTTGGCGGACATTACGGCAGCGGAAAGACGAACATTGCCGTAAACTGGGCAATGCACCTTGCAGGCAAGGGTGAGAAAGTTGCGATTGCGGATATTGATATTGTAAACCCGTATTTCCGTACAAAGGACAGTCTTGATGAGCTTACAGCCGCGGGAGTGGAGGTAGTTGCGCTCCCGTTTGCAAACACAAGTGTGGATTTGCCGTCGCTTCCGGCGGAGGTTTACGGGCTTGTTCAGAGATACGACAAAAAGGTTGTTATGGATATTGGCGGTGACGACAGAGGTGCGTATGCACTTGGCAGATACCGCCCGTATATCCTTGAGGAAGGCAATTTTGCAAATCTTTTCGTGGCAAACTTTTACCGCCCGCTTACAAGATGCGCAGCAGAAGCCTATGAGGTTTTCCGCGAAATTGAGGAAGCAGCGCAGATTCCGTTCACCGGTATTGTAAACAACTCAAACATCGGTGCAGAGACCGCGCTTTCAGACGTTTTAAAAACTGCAGAACTCGCCGAAGAGCTTTCAGCTCTCTGCGGTGTTCCGGTTGTTATGACAACTGCGGATGAGCGTATCTGCGGCGATGCTGCGGATATATTCCCGCTTAAGTTACAGAAAAAATTATTTTAAAATAAAAGGGGTGTTATCATGGCTAAAGTAACATTCGACACAGACCTCTGTAAGGGTTGCGGACTCTGTGTCACAGCCTGCCCTAAGGGCATCATCAGTCTTGCAAAAGACAAGATTAACAAAAAAGGTCACTCTCCCGCTGAGATAACAGATCAGGAGAAGTGTATTGCTTGCGCATTCTGTGCTACTATGTGTCCGGATTGCGTAATCACGGTAGAAAAGTGAGGTGTGAGGAAAAATGGCAGAAAAAGTATTGATGAAGGGTAACGAAGCAATCGCGGAGGCGGCCATCCGTGCCGGTTGCCGTCATTACTTCGGTTATCCCATAACACCGCAGACAGAGGTTGCGGCGTATATGGCAAAGAAAATGCCGAAAATCGGAGGAACCTTTCTTCAGGCAGAAAGCGAAATTTCCGCAATCAATATGGTATACGGTGTTGCCGGAACTGGTAAGAGAGTTATGACCTCGTCATCAAGCCCCGGTATTTCGCTTAAGCAGGAGGGCATCTCCTATATTGCAGGTGCGGACCTTCCGGCGCTTATCGTAAACGTTCAGCGCGGTGGCCCTGGTCTCGGCGGCATCCAGCCGTCACAGTCGGACTACTTCCAGTCCGTCAAGGGTGGCGGCCACGGTGACTATCGCCTTATCGTCCTCGCTCCGGAATCCGTTCAGGAAATGGCAGATATGACGGCTCTCGCATTCGAGCTTGCTGAGAAGTACCGTATGCCGTCTATGCTCCTTGCAGACGGAACGATGGGTCAGATGATGGAGCCTGTTGAGCTGCCTGAGGAAAAGGTAAACACAATCGAAAAGCCCTGGGCTGTTACCGGTACTGAAGGAAAGCGTACACACAACATCATCAATTCTCTGTACTTAAAGCCGGAAGAGCTTGAGCAGAAGAACATTGAGCGTTATGAGAGATACAAGACAATCGAAGAAAACGAAACAAGATACGAAAGCTTTATGATGGACGATGCGGAATATTGCGTAGTAGCATTCGGTATTGCTGCACGTGTTGCAAAGAACGCAGTTGTTGCCGCGCGTAAGAATGGCGTTAAGGTTGGCATGATTCGTCCAATTACGCTCTGGCCGTTCCCGAAGGCTCCTCTTGCGGAAGCTGCAAAGACGGTAAAGGCATTTATCAGCGTTGAGCTTTCTATGGGACAGATGATTGAGGATATCCGCCTTGCAACTGAATGCAAGAAGCCGGTTTACCTCTGCAACCGCGTCGGTGGTATGATTCCGTCTCCGGAAGAGGTTCTCGCAAAGATTGAAGAAGTCAAGGGAGGTTGCAAATAATGGCAGTAGTATTTCAGAAACCGAAGGCTTTAACGGATGCACCGCTTCATTACTGCCCGGGTTGCACCCACGGTATAATTCACCGCCTTGTTGCGGAGGCAATCGACGCACTTGGCGTAGAGGGCAAGGCAATCGGTGTTGCACCGGTCGGCTGTTCTGTTATGGCATACGATTATTTTTCATGTGATATGGTTGAGGCGGCTCACGGCCGTGCTCCCGCTGTTGCAACAGGTCTTAAGCGCGCATTCCCCGAGAATGTTATCTTTACATATCAGGGCGACGGTGACCTTGCATCAATCGGTATGGCAGAGACAGTCCACGCAGCGGCAAGAAATGAAAACATCACGGTTATCTTCGTAAACAACGCAATTTACGGAATGACCGGCGGACAGATGGCTCCGACATCACTTCCCGGTCAGGTAACGCAGACCTCTCCGTATGGCAGAGATGTCAAAACCGCAGGTTACCCGATAAAGGTCAGCGAAATGCTCGCAACTCTTGACGGCCCTGAGTATATCGAGCGCGTTGCCGTAAATAGCGTTAAAAACGTTAAGGCAGCGGGCAAGGCAATACTCAAGGCATTCAAAAACCAGGTCGAGGGCAAGGGATTTTCCCTTATCGAGGTTGTTTCCACCTGCCCGACAAACTGGGGACTTACTCCGAACGACGCACTCAAGTGGGTTGATGAGAATATGATTCCGTACTATCCGCTCGGCGTTTATAAAGACAAGAGCGCACAGAAGGAGGAAAAATAACCATGACGACACAGATTCTTTTAGCCGGTTTCGGCGGTCAGGGTATCCTCTTCGCAGGAAAGTTTCTCGCATATAAGGGACTTATAGAGGGAAAACAGCTTAGCTGGCTTCCGTCCTACGGTCCGGAGATGCGTGGCGGTACAGCTAACTGCAGCGTTATTCTCTCGGATGAACCGGTCGGTTCACCGATTGTTTCAAACCCGGATGTTCTTGTTGCAATGAACCTCCCGTCTCTTGATAAGTATGAGGATGCAGTTGTTCCCGGTGGAATAATTATTGTTGATTCTACCCTTATTGAGCGTAAGGTAGAGAGAACGGACGTCAAGGTGTTCTATGTCCCGGCAACAAAGATGGCACAGGAGATGGATGCACCGACGCTTGCGAATATGATTATCACAGGTAAGCTCATGAAGGAGAGCGGGATGCGCACGGACAACATCGAAGACTCTTTGAAGAAAGTTGTTTCCGCAAAGCGCGCAAATCTTCTTGAAGTAAACCTCAAGGCAATCAACGCCGGAATGGAATATAACGGTTAAAAAACATCAGCGCGGTGCTTTTGCACCGCGCTGATTGATATATAACTTTTTAAAACTTTATTTCCTCCGCAGTGCGGTAATCCTTAGGACTCATTTTATAGTTTTCTTTAAAATGCCGATTGAAGGAGGAAAGCGTGTTGTATCCGACGTCAAATGCGATGTCGGATATTTTTCTGTCCGTGCGGCGGAGAAGAACGCTTGCCATGCGAAGCCGCATTACAAGAAGATAGCGCAAGGGGGTCATGCTTGTAACCGTTACAAAACGGCGCCGGAAATGCGTGAGGCTCATACTGCAGAGAGATGCAAGAGTTTCAACCTCTATGTTTTCAGGATAGTGCTGCGTTATATACTCAATTGCGGGATATACGGACGACAAACCGTCGCTGTATGTAAAGAAGGTAGGTGCATCTGCATTAAGCCGCTGTGCACGCACAAGCAGTACGTCAAGCAGTGCTGATATCGCAAACCCAAAACCATCTGAACGAGAGGTAAGCTCATCAGAAATCAGATGCAAAAGCTGTTCCATAGCCTTGTCGTATACGATGTTCGGAACTATATTTTCGGTCGGAAACGTTGTAATTTTCGGATCAAAGGCAACGAACAGCCACAGGCTCGGGTGTGCATCAAGGCTCTGCGCAAAATGTGGAGTTCCCGGCGGGATAATGGAGACATTGCCCTGTGCAAACGGAATCATCTTGTTGCCCATGAAGAAGATCCCTTGTCCCTCAAGGCATATGCCAAATTCAAAATGGTTGTGAAACTGCATGTCCTCAACCGTCTTGTACTTTTTTTCGCATGTATAATGAACTGCGGGAAAATCTTCGGGAAAGTCGACGATATTGAGTTTTCCCAGCAAAATATTATTTTGAGCGTTCACGGATTAATCACCTCAACTATAATTTTAACATATCCAATCCTGCAAGTAAAGACCTATTTGGCGTTTTTTGCACAGAAAAAGGTCTTTTCGGCATAGATTTTTCTCAATGATAGTGGTATGATGTTTAGTAATAAGGTATGTCCTACCGAAAGAGAAAAGGAGAAATACCTCTATGGAATTAAAAATAATTAACAAAAACGGAGATGTGCTGTTTTCGGAATGCACAAAAGAGATAGACGTTGTTTATGACGGCGTTTACGAAGAGGGTACAAAGATATGCATCTCAGCCCCGCTTTGCGAATTTATCAAGATTCAGCTTGATTCTACGCTCGGCGATGCAATTATATACAATCCGCAGGGCAGGCTGGAGTATGAGATTCCGTTCGGAAACCTGCGCAATATGTACTCGGAATATTCCTTTGTCGGGCACGGTCACAAAATTCAGATAAGTGAGCCGACGGAAGAGGAAATTTACGGAACGCGAAATATTGCACTTAACCCGTATGACATCCGCGGGCAGAAAAAATACTTCCCGCACGCATCTGCTAATCTCGTAACGCGCGACAACCCCGCTTTCTTTGAGCGTAATGCAATAGACGGTATGCGCGAAAATGTCGGTCACGGCGCGTATCCGTTCCATTCGTGGGCGGGCGGCGCACGAGAGGATCTTGAATATAAGCTTGATTTCGGCGCACCGGTTGAGGTCGAGAGGCTTGTGTTTTTCCTCCGCGCAGATTTCCCGCACGATACATATTGGAAGAGCGTGGACGTTATCTTCGATGGTGGAGAAAGCTACACCGCTGAATTTGAAAAGACCGAAAAAGGGCAGGAGCTTATTTTGCCCGAGGTAATAAAAACCAGAACCGTTAATCTCAAAAACTTTCGTCAGGCGACCTTCCCGCTTTCGTGGGCAGCGCTTACAGAGGTAGAGGTTTACGGAAAATATATCAAGGAGGATTTAAGTAAAATGGAAATCAGAAATGCATCAAACCCCCGCGACATGAAGCATTACACAACCGAACGCCTTCGTGAAGAGTTCCACATTTCAAAGCTCTTTACAAAGGATAACATTCGTATGGTTTACAGCCATATCGACAGAATTATCACAGCAGGCGCAATGCCGATTTATCAGGAGCTTCGCCTTGAGGCAGGCAAAGAGCTTGCGGCAGACTACTTCCTTGAGCGCCGCGAGATGGGCTGCATCAACATCGGCGGCAAGGGCATCATCACCGTTGACGGCGTTGAGTATGAAATGAACCCGCGCGACGGCATCTACATCGGCCGCGGCAACCGTGAAATTACATTCAAGTGTGTTGACGAGAACGATCCGCCGAAGTTCTATATCTCTTCCTGCCCAGCTCACAAGGAATACCCGACAGTGAAGATTGATATTACAAAGGCAAAGAAGGTTCCTTGCGGAAGTCCGGAGGAGTGTAACCACCGCGTTATCAACCAGTACATCCACCCCGAGGTTATGCAGAGCTGTCAGCTCGCAATGGGTCTTACCAACCTTGAAATGGGTTCAAACTGGAATACAATGCCGTGCCACACGCACGACCGCCGCATGGAGGTTTATCTCTATCTCGATATGCAGGAGGACGATGTTGTTTTCCACATGATGGGCGAGCCAAACGAAACACGCCACATCGTTATGAGAAACGAAGAAGCCGTCATCAGCCCGAGCTGGTCTATCCATGCCGGCGTCGGCACACGCGCATATTCCTTTATCTGGGCAATGTGCGGAGAAAATCAGGAATTTACAGACATGGATCATGTCGGAATGAAGGAGCTGTTCTAAAATGAATAATATGTTTGATTTAACAGGTAAGGTTGCTCTCGTAACGGGCGCATCCTACGGTATCGGCTACGCACTTGCAAAGGGATTTGCAAATGCAGGCGCAAAAATCGTTTTTAACGACATCAATCAGGAGCTTGTCGACAAGGGTATTGCGGCATACAAGGCTGACGGCATTGATGCAAAAGGCTATGTTTGTGACGTAACAAACGAAGCTTCTGTAAATGAGCTTGTTGCAAAGATTGAAAAGGAAGTCGGAGTTATCGACATCCTTGTAAACAACGCAGGTATCATAAAGAGAATCCCGATGTGTGAAATGAGCGCAGAGGATTTCCGCAAGGTTATCGACGTTGACCTCAACGCTCCGTTCATCGTTTCAAAGGCAGTTATCCCGTCCATGATTAAGAAGGGACACGGCAAGATTATCAACATCTGCTCAATGATGAGTGAGCTTGGCCGTGAGACTGTTTCGGCTTACGCTGCTGCAAAAGGCGGACTTAAGATGCTTACCCGCAACATCTGCTCCGAGTACGGCGAATACAACATCCAGTGCAACGGTATCGGTCCGGGTTATATTGCAACTCCGCAGACCGCTCCGCTTCGCGAGAAGCAGCCGGACGGCAGCCGTCATCCGTTTGACCAGTTCATTATCGCCAAGACTCCGGCAGCACGCTGGGGCGATCCGGAGGACCTTGTCGGACCTGCAGTTTTCCTTGCATCCGATGCTTCCAACTTCGTAAACGGCCACGTCCTCTACGTAGACGGCGGAATCCTTGCTTACATCGGCAAACAGCCGTAAAAAATTATGCCGCGTGCTTTTTGAGCACGCGGCAGTTTTATTAGCTTTTCGGCGAACAAAAAACACATTCCTCTTGATAAAACGCACGGAGAGTGGTAAAATATTCTTATCACCATACAGGAGACAATGATATGAAAAAAGACATAAACCTGACCATGCTCATGGATTTTTATGAGCTGACAATGGCAAAGGGTTATTTTTCAACTGGAATGAAAGATACTGTAACATATTTTGATATGTTCTTCCGCAAGATTCCCGACGGCGGTGGTTTTGCGATTATGGCGGGCGTGGAACAGCTTGTTGAATATCTCAGAACGCTTAAGTTTAATGATGAGGATATAGAATATCTCCGCTCAAAGAAGATTTTTGATGAAGAGTTCCTTTCTTATCTGCGCGGATTTAAGTTCACCTGCGACGTGTGGGCGGTGCCCGAGGGCACACCCATTTTCCCCGGTGAGCCAATTGTCGTCGTCCGCGGCCCGGCGATTGAGGCGCAGATGATTGAAACAATGGTTCTTCTCACAATAAATCATCAGAGTCTTATTGCAACGAAGTCAAACCGCATTGTCCGTGCGGCGCAGGGACGTCCGGTTATGGAGTTTGGTTCTCGCCGCGCTCAAGGATATGACGGTGCTATCTACGGTGCGCGTGCGGCGTATATCGGCGGATGTACCGGCACGGCGTGTACAATATCGGAGCGCGATTATGGCGTTCCGGCTACCGGAACAATGGCACACAGCTGGATTCAGATGTTCCCCACAGAGCTTGATGCTTTCCGCGCATATGCACGCACGTATCCGGATAACTGCGCTTTCCTTGTAGATACCTACAACGTTTTAAAATCCGGTATTCCGAATGCAATTAAAGTGTTTGATGAAGAGTTAAAACCGCGCAGATGCCGCCCGAAGAGCATCCGCATTGACAGCGGTGATATGACTTACCTCTCAAAAAAAGCGCGCAAAATGCTTGACGACGCAGGATATCCCGACTGCAAAATTATCGCATCAAATGCGCTGGATGAATACATTATCCGCGATATTATCATGCAGGGTGCACAGATTGACATTTTCGGTGTAGGCGAGCGGCTTATCACCTCGCGCAGTGAGCCGGTTTTTGGCGGAGTGTACAAGCTGGTCGGTGTTGAAGCTGACGGTGAAATAATTCCTAAAATCAAGCTTTCAGAAAATATCGAAAAAATTACACTCCCGGGCTTTAAGCAGGTCTGGCGTCTCTTCGACAACGAGAGCGGCAAAGCTATGGCGGATGTCATCACGCTCCACGACGAGGTTATAGAGAGTAATGCGCCGTATGAGCTTTTCCATCCCGAGCATACGTGGAAGCGCAAGACGATTGAAAACTTTACGGCGCGTCCGCTTCTTGAAAAGATTTACGATAAGGGGCAGTGCGTATACACAGACCGCACTATTGAAGAAATCCGTGACTACTGCGCAAAATCGACAGATGAGCTGTGGGCAGAGGTGTGTCGCTTTGAAAACCCGCACAAGTATATTGTTGACCTGTCCGAAAAGCTCTGGACTGTCCGCAAAAATCTTCTCGATACACATTAATGAAACGAAAAGGAACGCAAAAAGTTCATCTTTTGCGTTCCTTTTTATGTCAATATCCTTTTTAGGCATCTGTACACATTTCTTCAAGCCAGCGCACAGCACTCATCGCATCGGGAGCATATTTGTCTGCTCCGATTTTTTCGGCATATTCGGGCGTGAGAACCGCACCGCCGACGATTACCCTGCATTCCGGCGCACATTTACGTAGAAGCTTTATCGTTTCTTCCATTGCGGAAACAGTGGTAGTCATAAGTGCAGAAAGCCCAACGTAAGAGGCATGAAGCTCACAGACCGTTTCGGCAATTTTTTCGGGTGCGACGTCACGTCCGAGGTCAATAACATCATATCCATAATTTTCAAGAAGAAGCTTTACTATGTTTTTGCCTATGTCGTGAATATCTCCGTGCACTGTGGCAAGGACGAATTTTGCTTTTGAGGGAGTACTTTCGTTGCCGGTTTGCATCGCGCCTTTAATTTTTTCAAACGCGCTTTTTGCCGCCTCAGCGCTCATAAGAAGCTGGGGGAGGTACACGGTTTTGTTCTCGAATCCGCGTCCTACGGTATCAAGAGCGGGAATGATTTCATTCGTTACGATATCAAGTGGTGCTGTCTTTTCAAGAAGTGAGGCACATACCTGACCTGCCTTGTCGCGAAGTCCGCGGATTATCGCCTCGGAAAGGACCGAGGTGTGATTTGCATCGCGCTTCTCAGTGGTGACAGGGGCTTGTGCAACAGAGGTTGTAAAGCTCTCTGCCGCAGAAATATACTCGGCACAGTTTAAGTCAAGTCCTTTTAGCGCGCGGTAGGTGTAATAAGTTCTCATCATATCGGCAGAATACGGATTCATAATGGCGGCGGAAAGCCCGTTTTCAAGCGCGAGCGCAAAAAACGTTCCGTTTATCGCATCGCGGTTCGGAAGTCCGAATGATACGTTGGAAACGCCGAGCGAGGTGTGAACACCAAGCTCGTCCTTTATGCGCTTGAGAGACCGGAGCGTTGCAAGCGCCGCAGATGAGTCCGCGCTGATTGTCATGGCAAGCGTGTCGAAGATGATGTCTTTTTTCGCAATGCCATATCTCTCGGCGACGGAAAGGATTTTTTTTGCAATTTCAAAGCGGCCGTCTGCCGTATCCGGAATTCCGTTTTCGTCAAGCGTGAGCGCAACGACAACGCCGCCGTATTTCTTCACGAGAGGGAAGATAGCGTGCATGCTATCTTCCTTGCCGTTCACGGAGTTTATCATTGCTTTGCCGTTGTAGCGGCGCAGTGCGCTTTCCATTGCAACAGCATCGGAGGTGTCAATCTGGAGCGGAAGGTCACTTATAGCCTGAAGCTCGCGCACCGTATCGCTAAGCATCTTCTGCTCATTGATATCCGGAATACCTACGTTGACATCAAGCGCGTGAACTCCCATCTCCTGCTGTTTTACACCCTCTGCGAGAATGTAGTTCATATCATTTTCCAAAAGGGCTTGCTTAAAGCGCTTTTTGCCTGTGGGGTTGATGCGCTCACCTATGAGAATCGGGTCATCACCGAATGTTACCGCGTGGGTGTACGAAGAAATAACGGTAAAATTTTTGTCAGTGACTGCGGCGGGCGCGATGCCTGCCGTTTTTTCTGCAACCTTTTTTATATATTCAGGTGTTGTGCCGCAACAGCCGCCTGCAACGCGCACGCCAAGCTTTATAAGCTCGCAAACCTCATCGGAAAATTCGTCTGCATCAACATCAAAGACGGTCTTGCCGGAAACGGATTTCGGAAGCCCTGCATTGGGTTGAAAAACAACAGGTACGGAAGAAACGGCGAGAAGTCTTTCCATAACACCGCGGAGCTGGCGCGGGCCGAGTGAGCAGTTTGCACCGATAACATCCGCCCCCATGCCTTCAAGGAGTGCCACCATTGCCTCAGGTGTTGCACCGGTCATAAGTTTTCCGTCCTCGCCGTAAGCGTTGGAAACGATTACGGGAAGGTTGCAGTTTTCCTTAACTGCAAGAAGAGCCGCCTTTGTTTCATAGCTGTCGTTCATCGTCTCTATTATAACGAGGTCAGCACCGTATTTTGCGCCAAGACGTACGGTTTTTGCAAAAAGGCTTACCGCATTTTCAAAGTCAAGGTCACCAAGTGGCGAAAGAAGCTTGCCGGACGGTCCGATATCCAGCGCAATGAATTTCTCCTGCGAAGAATCACTTTCCTCTTTTGCTCGGCGTGCGTTATTCAGCGCAGCGCAGATTATTTCTTCAAGTTCGGCATCATCAAACTTCAGTGCATTAGCGCCGAATGTGTTTGCAGTTACAACATTGCTCCCTGCATCAAAATATGCTTTGTGAATATCGCAGATAACATCCGGATGAGTTATGTTCCAACGCTCCGGAAGCTCGCCGGGGGTAAGTCCTCGCCCTTGCAGAAGCGTGCCCATACCTCCATCGAGATAGACAATATTGTTTTTTAAAAATTCTGAAAAGTTCATATGTTTCCTCCTATCCCCGCAAAAGCCGTAACGGACTTTGACGGAGACATCAAAAGACTGTCGTTTAAATACACACCGATGTTTTTCGGGCAGTTCAAAACAGAAAAAATGTCCTTTTGGACATCAAGCGAAAGATCTCCGTAGCCCGGCGAAAACCGCGGCTTTAAAGCTATTCTGTTTTCCAGTTCGAACTCCATACAGAACATATCGCAAAGCGACTCAACGCGCTCAGATCCCAGCGCCTGAAGCATTACGGCACGTGCGGGGGAAAGGCGTGTGTGTTTTGCAATAAGGCGGTCGAGCGCCGTGCCAACGGTTGCGGCAAAGAGAAGAACATGTTCGCAACCAGAGAGATTTTTTGCAAGCTTTTCCGACTGTACCGAAAAGTAACCGAAATCGCATATATTGTCCTGTATTTTTGTATCAAGTATGCAGTAACAAACCTTATATATAAAAAGCGACTCTGCTTCATCCACACAGCTGCGCAAAAGTTCAAGCATTTCAAAGTTTTCCCGAGCGCACCCTGCATAGCGGAGAGCTTCATGCACGTTCATGTTTGGTGCGGGGTACGTTTTTGTTATTACTTCCATAGTCATCTTCCAAGGATATCGGAGAGATTGCTCTGTATTTTTTCTGCGATATCCGGCTTGTTCATAGAGTAGACATGGACGTTTGTGATTCCGTTTGCATAAAGGTCAATAATCTGGTCGGTTGCATATGCAATGCCCGCCTGCTTCATTGCGGCAGGATTTGAACCGAATTTATCAACAAGGCTTTTAAAGCGCTGCGGCATAAATGAGCAGGAAAGCTTCATTGCACGTTCAACCTGATTGGCATTAGTTATCGGCATAATGCCCGGCACAATTGGCACTGTAATTCCTGCTTCGCGGATTTTATACAGGAAATTGTAGAGTAGGTTGTTGTCAAAGAACATCTGCGTTGTAAGAAAATCGCATCCAGCATCAACCTTTTCCTTAAGGCGTGCGATATCGTCCTTCTGGTTTTGGCTTTCCGGATGTATTTCCGGATAACACGCACCCGCAATGCAAAAATCCTCACCGGCTTCGCTAAGCTCGCGGATAAGGTCAATTGCGTGGGTGTAGTCCCAGCGGCTTCTGTCCTCATTCAGTTTATCTTCGGGAATGTCGCCGCGCAGTGCCATAACGTTCTGTATGCCTGCGGCTTTTATGTTTTCAATCATATTCCGCACGGTTTCCTTTGTGGAGGACACACAGGTAAGATGTGCAAGCGTGGGAACGTCATAGCGCGCTTTTATGTTTTTTGCAATGTCAAGCGTATAGCGGCTTGTGCCGCCACCCGCGCCGTAGGTAACGCTCATAAAAGAGGGACGGAGCTTTGCGATTTCCTCTGTTGCGCTCTTTACACTGTCAAACCCCATCTCTGTCTTCGGTGGAAAAACCTCAAACGAAAGCGAAAGTTTCTTTTCTGACAGTAAATCTATAATTTTCATAACTTACTCCTTATATATGTAATAAAAATATTATACCGCTGTGATGTCCGCCACGTCAAGCAATTTTGTGCATAAAGTGTATTTTTTCATATGTTATGTCTCATAAAATTTATATGAGTATAATTTCGGGAGAGGTGCAATATGCGGCTTCAAATAAAAAGAAAGAGAAGAAAGCGTGGAAAAGCCGGTCGGAGGACTGTTGCTGTTTTGCTTTTGCTTGCGGGTGTGTCCGTCGGTGTATTCTCGTTTTTTAATATGAAAACATCACCAATGCTGCGCGAGGTTGCGCAGTCTGAGCTTGAAAGCATCGCCTTTGACATTGTCGGCAGGACGGTTGAGGAGGAGCTTTTGCGCGACGGCGCAGATTACGATGACCTTGTACATATCGAGAGAAACGAGAATGGTAACGTATCGTCAATAACAACGGATATAAAGAGGCTCAATCTCTTAAAACTCCGGGTTGTCAACCGTCTGTCTGATGAGATGTTTGAAAGAACTGAGGATGTTGTGAAAATTCCGCTCGGGAATCTTACAGGCATTGATTTTCTTACCGGTGTCGGGCCGGATGTTACATTCCGCGCGTTGTGGGTGTCAAGTGTTAACGGTGAATACCGCAACACGTTTGAGGCGGCGGGGATAAATCAGACGTGCCACCGGATTATGCTTGATTTTAGCATAAACGTAGGTATGATGTTCGCCGGACGTGAGATAGGAACGGATGTAGGACTTAGCGTTTGCGTTGCCGAAACCGTCATCGTCGGCACAGTTCCCGATTTTTTCACGGGAAAGGAATATGTTGGGTGAAATAATGAAAAATTTTTTAAAAAGATTTTTCAAACTGCGCTTACCGCTTTTTATTGAACATAAAAAGTATTTGTGGTATAACAACCTCACGGCGTAAAGCCGATGTCTTGCGGATGCAAGCCACCGGACGCCGGAGAGAACGTTTTATCACAAATTACGAAAATCAGAGATTTTCAAAGCTTCGCTTTAATGCTTTTTCTTGAACAGAAAAAGCATTTGTGATATAATAAAAACAAAGGAAGTTTAAAAGGGGAGCATCACATTTGGAACTTTGGGTAATTTTTGTTTTATTATACGGCATATTCAAAGGTGCCCGCGAGCCCATCAAGAAAAAAATACTTGAAAGACATGATTTGTTGAGCGCATTATTCGCATATACATTTATTGGATTTTTGATGACGGTGCCGATGGCGCGCGATGTGTTTTCTGTTGATGCTGAGACCTTTGCTTTAATTGCCGTAAAGTCATTTGTGCTTTTCTTTGCGTGGATGGCTACTTTTGCGGCGGTGAGGAAGCTCTCGGTCAGTCTTTATAGCGTTATGGACTTGTCACGTGTGCTTTTTTCCACTTTAATGGGCGTGATTTTCTTAAATGAAATTCTTACATTAAAAGGGATTGTCAGTCTCTTGTTTGTTGTTGCAGGCTTATATCTCGTGAACAGGCAGAAGGGTTCAGGCGAGGGGAAAACAGAGCCTCGCTATGTGTTGCTCGTTCTTCTTTCATGTCTTCTGAACGCGGTGTCCGGAATAATGGACAAGTATATCATGTCAACAAAAGCAGTAAGCAGTATCCAGTTGCAGTTTTGGTTTATGCTTATGCTTTCTGTAATGTACTATACATATATCCGGATTAAAGGGCAAAAAGTAGATGTCCGCGGTTGTGCGAAAAATCCGTATATTTATATTCTGAGCTTTCTTCTGATTGCGGGTGACCGCTTACTTTTCATTGCCAATTCTTATGAGTCAAGTCAGGTAACAGTTATGACTCTCCTTAAGCAAAGTGCAGTAATAGTGGCAATTCTTAGCGGCAAGTTTATTTATGGAGAAAAAATAGCGCGAAAGCTATGCTGTGCCGGAATTATTATTTTCGGAATAGTGCTGGCTGTTCTATAAGAAAAAAATACTCGCTGTATATGATAAAATAAATGTACATAAGCTGATACGGAATGGTTCACAAACTACACATCGGAAGGTGTTTTAATATGGAAGAAATCATAAAAGAATTAAAATCACTTCGTGCGGAGATTGCAGAGCACAACCGCCGCTACTACGTTGAGGATGCACCGAGCGTGTCGGACTATGAATACGATATGCTTATGCGCCGCCTGAAAGAAATTGAAAAGGAGCATCCCGAGCTTATAACGCCGGATTCGCCCACACAGCGTGTTGGTGGCGAGGCACTGACGTCTTTTGAGTCTGTGCGCCACGAAATACCGATGGACAGCCTGCAGGACGTGTTTTCAAAAGAAGAGCTTGCTGATTTTGATGCGCGTGTAAAGGAAGTTGTTCCCGATGCGGAGTACGCTGTGGAGCTTAAAATTGACGGTCTTTCTGTATCCGTTGAGTATGAAAACGGCTATCTTGTGCGTGGTATAACGCGCGGTGACGGTATTACGGGTGAGGATGTTACGCAAAACATAAAGACAATTAAAAGCCTTCCGCTGTATATCGAAAACGCACCGCGCCGCCTTATCATCCGCGGTGAGGTGTATATGCCGCGAGAGACGTTTTACCGTCTTAACGAAGAGCGCGAGGCGCGAGGAGAGGCTCTATTTGCAAACCCGCGCAACGCCGCGGCAGGGTCGCTGCGCCAGCTTGACCCAAAGCTGTGCGCCGAGAGAAGCCTTGATATAATAATATTCAACGTTCAGCTTGCTGAGGGCGTGGAGTTTGAAACACATGTGGAATCCCTTGCGTATCTTGCAAAGCTTGGCTTCAGGGTAAGCCCTTATTGTAACGTGTTTTCAACCGTGGACGATGCGTTTTCAGAGGTGGAAAGACTTGGAAATATGCGCGACTCGCTCGCGTTTCAGATAGACGGCGCGGTGCTTAAGGTCAACCGCATAAGCCAGAGACCGACGCTCGGTTCAACAGCGAAGTTCCCGAAGTGGGCGGCGGCATATAAATACCCGCCCGAGCAGAAGCAGACGAGGCTTCTTGATATTATCCTGCAGGTCGGACGCACAGGCGTGCTTACGCCGAACGCAGTGCTCCAGCCGGTGCATATTTCGGGCGTTACGGTAAGCCGTGCAACGCTCCATAACAGAGATTTTATAAAAGAGCGGGATATTATGATCGGTGACACGGTCATTGTGCAGAAGGCGGGCGATATCATCCCCGAGATTGTGGGAGTGGTAAAAGAAAAAAGACCTGATGATGCGCGCGTGTTTGAAATGCCGGAAACGTGTCCTGTATGTGGATCACCCGTGTTTTCCGAAGAGGGTGAAGCGGCGGTAAGATGCGTAAATTCCGAGTGTCCCGCGCAGAGAATACGAAATATAATACACTTTGCCTCGCGCGACGCAATGGATGTTGACGGACTCGGCCCCGCCGTTGTTGAACAGCTTGTGGCGGGAGCACTTATCAGTGACGCGGCAGACCTTTATTCGCTTAAACCCGAGCAGATAGAGGAAATTGACCGCATGGGCAAAAAATCGGCGGCAAATCTTATCACCGCGATAGAAAAGACAAAGGAAAATGACTTATCAAGGCTTCTTTTTGCGCTTGGTATACGCCACGTCGGACAGAAAGCGGGCAAAACGCTTGCGGAACATTTCGGTTCACTCGATGCCGTGATGAACGCAACTGAGGATGAGCTTCGCACTATTGACGATATCGGACAGGTTATGGCAAGCAGCATAAAAAGATGGTTCTCACTTCCTGATTCGTATGAGTTTATCGAAAAGCTCCGCGCCGCGGGTGTAAACACAGAGTTCAAGGGAGAGAAAAAGGGTAGTGCCTTTGCCGGACAGACGTTTGTTCTCACCGGCACGCTGACACAGTTTACGCGCAGTGAAGCAGAAGAAAGGATAGAAAAGCTCGGCGGAAAGGCATCATCATCTGTGTCTAAAAAAACAACGTATGTTGTAGCAGGCGAAAGTGCCGGCTCGAAGCTTAAGAAAGCAAACGAGCTGGGAATCCCGGTTCTTACCGAAGACGAATTTTTGAGGATGCTGGATGAGGCATAATGAAATTATTGTAAAACAGATGCATAAATACTTGCAAAAAGTGCCAAAGCGGGGTATGATTATAAGAGTATGTTTTGACATCTGAAAGGAGAAGTTAAAAAATGAAGTTCAGGACAGATTTTCTTGCAGAGGATTACAGCGGACTTTGCTGGTTTCAGGCACGTGCGCTGTCTACCGTGCTTGCGGCATTGCTCTCCTTTGCAATAGCGTTTACGTTTTTCGGATTAAGCCACAACCCGATCATAGGTTTTCTGTTTTTTGTCATATGCTTTCCAATAATATATATACTGAGGAAGCGCGGCGTTATAAAGCGTGCTGAAAACAGATATGCGGCATTTGGCGCATCAAGCGAGCTTTATCTTGAAATTGATGACGATGAAATCCGCCAGAGCGCGGCATCGGGAGAAACCCGCCTTCCGTGGGAAGATGTGTATGCCGTCCGGGAATCGGAAGATTGCTATTATGTGTTTCTCGCAAAGCGCAAGACTTTCTATTTCCCGAAGCGCAGCTTCCAGAGTGAGGAACAGAAGAATACGTTTTTGTCTTACATAGAAAAATATGTTCCGGCAAAAAAGGTAAAAATAAAGAAAAAGTAATTTACTTATAAGGTGGAATCGAAGTGTTGGATACAATAGTCGCGAATATAAGCAACGCGATGTACACATATGTGCTTGTTATTCTTCTTGTGGCGGGAGGTCTGTATTTCACGGTACGGACGCGCTTTGTGCAGTTCCGTCTTTTCGGAGAGCAGCTTCGCGCAGTTACGGAAAAGCCTGTGGACGGAAAGGGTGTTTCGTCCTTTCAGGCACTTATGGTGTCTACGGCATCGCGCGTGGGAACGGGAAATATTATCGGCGTTTCAACGGCGCTTTGTCTTGGTGGCTTCGGATCCGTTTTCTGGATGTGGCTTATTGCGATTATCGGCGGTGCATCCGCTTTTGTCGAAAGCACGCTTGCCCAGATTTACAAAAAGCGCGGACGTGACGGTTCTTACGGTGGCCCCGCATATTATATCGAGGCAACGCTAAAAAGCCGCCCTCTTGCGCTTGTCTTTTCCGTGTTTTTAATTCTCACCTACGGCTTCGGGTTTAATATGCTTGCGTCATATAATTTGCAGTCAACCTTTTCAGCGTATGAGTTTTACAATCCGGAATATTCTCCGTGGATAATAGGTCTTATCCTTTCGGCAGTTGTGTGCTTCTGCCTTATGGGAGGTGGCGGGCGCATAATAAAGGTTACGGGTGCGCTCGTTCCGTTTATGGGCGTTGCGTATATTCTTGTCGCACTTCTCATTGTGGTGCTTAATGTAAATACGCTTCCCAGTGTATTTTCACGCATTTTTTCGGATGCATTTAACTTTGAAGCGATATTCGGCGGCTTTTCCGGCTCATGCGTTATGTACGGAATAAAACGCGGTCTTTTCAGTAACGAAGCGGGCGTAGGCTCGGCACCGAACGCTTCGGCATCTGCGGAGGTGGCGCATCCCGCAAAGCAAGGTCTTGTACAGATTCTTTCCGTGTTCATTGATACCGTGCTTGTATGCAGTGCAACCGCGTTTATGTGTATGTGCTCTGGCGTTGAGCCGACTGAGGCACTTTCCGGTGCACCGTATGTTCAAGTCTCGCTTGGGGCAGTGCTGGGAGATTTCGGCCCTGTGTTCATCACGGTGGCGATGATTCTTTTTGCGTTCACAACGCTTCTCGGAAATCTTTATTATGTGGACAAATGCCTTATATACATGCTCGGAAGAGAGCCGGGAAAGGCATTTATGCGCGTTTACCACATCCTTGCATCGCTTGTCATTTTTGTCGGCGCGGGGCTTTCTGCTGATCTTCTGTGGAATATTGCCGATATAACGATGGGCGGTATGACGCTTATAAATATGCCGGTTATTCTTATTTTGTCAAAATATGCTTTTCGTGCTCTGCGCAATTATGACGAGCAGAGAAAGGAAGGCTTGGAACCGACCTTCCGCGTAAGGGATATAGGGCTTCCGCATAAGGTGGACTACTGGCAGTAAGAGAGGGATGGTTATAACTATGGCGTTTGATACACTTATTATGAAGATAATAACCGGAAAGGCACCGTGCGTTGTCGGTCTTGACATCGGCGGAAACGAACTTCCGGAAAGCTTTTCGGGAGCAGATGTCGCGGAGGATATCCGTACATTCAACCGCGCAGTTATAGATGCCGTGTGCGACCTTGTACCGGCAATTTCGGTGAATGTACCGGCACTTCTGCCGTATGGAGTTTCCGTTATCAGCGATGCGCTTTTCTATGCAAAGGAAAAAGAGCTTTTTACAATTGTTGATGCAAAGTGCAGCGGAGACCCCGCCGCATCGCGCGCTGAGGCAGAATTTTATTTTGATACTCTTGGTGCAGACTGCGTAACGGTAAGTCCGTATTTCGGTGCTGCGGGGCTTGCTCCGTTTTTCGAAAAGGCGGCGCAGGAGAGTAAAAGCGTGTTTGTTCTTTCGCGCTCCGATAGCGGCTCTCCACAGGATTTTCAGGAGCTTATGGCGGGACTGCGCACCGTTTACCGCGCGGTCTGTGAAAAGGCGGCGATGTGGGGGGATAAACGCACGGGAGATATGGGATATTCCGATATCGGAGTAATGCTCGGCGGTGTTGATAACAAAACACTTGCAGAGCTTCGGCGCACATACAAAAAAACGTTGTTCTTGCTTACCGGATATAACGGAGAAAAGGTAAGCGCTCACGACCTTACCGGTGCGTTTGATATGCGCGGGCTTGGTGGACTTGTATACGTAACCCGTCCGATAACCGCGCCGTCCGGCAATGGGGATTTCGCTGGGAGAGTAAAGGCGGCGGCAGAGGAAGTATGCCGTGATCTTCGGCTTTGCTTCTGATTTAAAATATGAATAAAATACAGATAAAGCTTGCGTCCCTGCCGCGTGATAAAGAAAAAATATGCGAATACTACGCGGCAGCGTGGCGCAATATCTTCGGAGAAGAATTGTTGTATGTCCGTGATGCCGCTGCAAAGGCGAGAAGACTGCTCCGGCGCGATGTGGAAAGCATAGCATTCGGGTATCTTGGGGAGCGGGAAGCAGGGATTATAATGCTGGATGACACAGTCTCCCTTTATCCCGCTGCCGGGCATATTTCCTTGCTGTATTTAAAACCGGAATTCCGCCGTATGGGTCTTGGTTTCGGGCTTATTTCATATGCGGCAGAGAAATATAAAAGAGAAGGAAAAAGGCACATCACTGTGCGTGTTGCAGAGAGTAACACGTCGGCATATGCTTTTTATAAAAAACACGGATTCTACGAGGTGTTCCGCGAAACAGAGGAAACCGTGCGGCAGATTGTTATGCTGCTTGATATTTAGGAGGTAGTTTGTTTTGACTCAGAAAAAAGAAGCGTCCTTTGTAAAAGGCGCGCTTATTCTTGCGGTTGCAAGCGTTCTTGTAAAGGTAATCGGCGCGGTGTTCCGTATTCCGCTTACAAATCTCGTCGGAGAATATACGATGGGGCTTTACAGTATGGCATATCGCTATTATTCGATATTGCTTACCATTGCCACGGCGGGTATACCTATTGCGATATCAAAGATGATTTCGGAAAGCCGCGCACTTTCGCGCCCGCGTGAGACAAGCCGCATTTTTAAAACTGCAATGGGGCTGTGCATTGCAATAGGTCTTGCCGGAAGCATTGTGCTTATCGCTTTTTCCGAAAAGCTTGCCCTTGCAACAAATGACATTAACGCCGCCCCAAGCATAGTTGCGCTCGCGCCTGCTGTTCTTTTCATGGCGTGTACTGCAGCATTTCGTGGGTATTTTCAAGGACACGAAAACATGGTTCCCACCGCGCTTTCACAGATAATTGAGGCACTGTCCCGTCTGTTTGTCGGGCTTGCGCTTGCATGGCTTCTTTTGAAGAATGGATATGACGGGAAATACATATCCTCCGGCATAATAACCGGAATAACATTCGGCACGGTGCTTACCGTTCTTATGATGCTCCTCTTTGCATGGCGCAAGCGTTCTTTGGAAGGAAAGCTTCCTGACGGCGGAGAAAAGATGCGAAAGAGCGGTGAAATTCTATCTTCGCTTTTGAAAATTGCAGTTCCGGTAACTCTCGGCTCGCTTGTTATGAACGTAACAAGCACGATTGATATGTTTCTCATAACAAACCGGCTTGCCTCGCTCGGATATGATTCCGAGGCAACAACATCAATGTTCGGTATATATGAAAACTATGCACTTCCGATTTTCAATCTTGTTCCGTCTATTATCATTTCGCTTAATGTGAGCGTAACGCCGACCATCTCTGCGGCGCACGCTGTCGGAGACCGCGAAAAGCTCACAAAAACGCTTCTTTCCGCGCTTCGGATAGTCGTTATATTCACGCTTCCGGCGGCAGTTGGAATATCCGTCCTCTCAAAGCCTGTGCTGTCGATACTCTACACCTCTGCAGCAGATGTTGCGATAGCGGCTCCTGTGCTTACAATACTCGGAATAGCGTCATTTTTCCTCTGCGCATCTTCTCTTACGTCAACTTCAATGCAGGCTCTCGGCCATGCAACGATTCCGCTTATCACCATGCTTGTCGGTGCTGTGGTAAAGGTCGCGGCAAACTATGTGCTGATTGCGATACCCGGTATCGAGCTTTCCGGCGCGGCAATCGGAACGGTGCTCTGCTACGTTATAATAACGATGCTAAATATGATGTGCCTTTCCCGCCTTGTTGGATTCAAGCCGGGATTCGTGCAGACGTATCTGCGTCCGCTTGTATCCTGCGCTGTTATGGGTGTTGCGGTGTATTTTGTCTATCACGTATTGCTTCCGTTTGCGGGCAACCTCATTTCCGTTGCACTTTCAATATGCGTAGGAGTTGCAGTGTATTTTGCGGCGATGATCCTCTCTCGCGGAATAACGCGTGAAGATGTTCTTGGACTTCCGAAAGGCGAAAAAATAGCCTCGCTCCTATTCAAAAAATAAAAAACTCAGGGGAGGTTTGTATCAACATGAAAAAGATGTTTAAAACTATTTTTATCGCCGTGATGATCGCGGCGGCGCTTGCAGTTACTTCTTTTGCATCGAGCTTTGACCATTGCGCAGATGCACTGGGGGAAATAGGGCTTTTCCGCGGAACGCAGAACGGATATGAGCTTGACCGCGCACCTACTCGCGCAGAGGCGGCAACTATGCTTGTGCGCCTGCTCGGTGCGGAGAATGAAGCTCTTGCTCTTTCCTATACCGCGCCGTATACGGATGTTGCAGACTGGGCTAAGCCGTATGTTCAGTATCTGCATGATAATGGACTTACAAAGGGTACAAGTGCAACAACATTTGGATATTCGGATAAGTGCACGGCACATCAATATGCAACGTTTCTTCTCCGTGCTCTCGGATATACCGATGGAAAAAACGGTGATTTTACATACGTAGACGCTCTTGCATTTGCGGAAAAGTGCGGCGTTGTTGATTTTGTAAACTGCGGAGGAGATGCGTTTTTGCGCGACAATGTTGCCGCAATGAGCTATACCGCGCTCTCAGTCTCTCCGAAGTCCGGCGAGGCAGACCTTCTCACAAAGCTTAAGGCCTCCGGCGCTGTTTCAGATGACAAAGGGAATATTGAGTTTTTTGAAAACTACCGCAAATACATAGAAGCAACAAAAGAGTTAAATGAAGAAAAAAAGCTCTCAACGGATGTAAAGATAAATATGACCTCTGCCGTTGGCGGCAAGGAAAATATGAAAATGTATTATGTTCTCAGCCTTGCGGCAGATATAGATGCGAAAAATCCGGATAAAAGCAAAATGATGTATCAGGGAACGATAAAGGCAGTAACGGAAGTTGATGGCGAAAAAGTCAATCTCGATATGCCGGTTAGCCATTACTTTGCAAACGGATGTCTGTATATTGACGTTTCCGGTCAGAAGCAGAAGGCAGAGCTTTCATATTCCGATGCACTTGAAACAATGGATATCAATATGCAGACCGAAGCAAATCCGATTTGCCTTATAAAAGATATAGAAGTAAAGAAAACAGCCGACGGCTACGAAACTTATACCGTAACCTGCGCACAGGGCGGTGTGAACGCAGTTGCCGGGCTGATTGAAACCGAAGCTGCAGCAGACCTCTCAGAACTGAAAATCTCAGTTAAACTTCGCTCCGGAAAACTGGTTTCCATGTCGGGAGAGATGAAAATGTCGGTTGCAGCGGGCGAAGAGACAGCGGATATCTCCGTAACGTACGAAATGACGAACATAAAAAACGGTGCAGATGTAAAAATCACCGCACCGAAAAATCTTGACGAATATAAATAAAAGAAACAAAAATGAGGCTGTTTTAACAGCTTCATTTTTTTGTGCAGTGTTGCGCCCAGGATATGCACACCGTTGCAATGTGATAAGTGTTGCTATCAAAAAGAAGCGTTATGATTTTCACAAATGGCATCTGAATAAAGCTTTGTGCCAAGCCGTTTATTGCCCATATAGCGAGCGTCGGCTGGGACGACAGACAGAATGGAATAAAAATAAATTTTTCCTTTCCGCGGTATTGTTTATTTTGGATAAATGATGTATAATTATAATGTATAGTTATAAATGATTGAAAGGTGCGCATAACGTGAAAGAGATATTGCTTTTAAAGCTGGGAGAGCTTGTACTTAAAGGGCTAAACCGCGGAAACTTTGAAAAAAGGCTTATGAAGAATCTTGCGTGGAGAATAAGAAACTTCGGCGAGTTCAAAATATATTGTATGCAGTCCACCATATACGTGGAGCCGCAAAGCGATGACTGCGATATGGACGCGGCACTGGATGCGGCAAAGCGCGTGTTCGGTATCGTGAACATCGCCCGCGCAGCAGAGGTCCCAAAGGATATTGACAAAATAATTTCCGTGTCAAAGGAGTATCTCCGCGACACACTGAGCACTGCAAAAACCTTTAAGGTGGAAGCAAAGCGCTCGGATAAGTCATTCCCGAAAAAATCGCCTGAGATTTGCTTTGAGGTAGGCTCGGCGTTGCATGATGAATTTGAAAACATAGAGGTGGATGTAAAAAATCCGGAAGTTTTAGTTAAAGTTGAAGTTCGCGACCGTGCGGCATATGTCCACGCAAACCCGATCCCGGGTGCAGGCGGGCTTCCTGTCGGTATCAACGGACGTGCCGCAATTCTTCTTTCCGGCGGAATCGACAGCCCCGTTGCCGCATATATGATGGCAAAGCGCGGGGTGGAGCTTTTCGGAATTCACTTTTTCTCATATCCGTACACCTCCGAGCGCGCAAAAGAAAAGGTAATTGAGCTTGCACGTCTTGTCGGAAAATATGCAGGAAACATAAAAATCGCAATGGTTCCGTTTACGAAAATTCAGGAGGAGATACGCGCAAACTGCAAGGAAGAGTATTTTACCCTTATTATGCGCCGGTTTATGATGCAGATTGCAGAGCGGGTTGCGCGTGAGAACGGATGCGGTGCGCTCATTACGGGTGAGAGCCTCGGTCAGGTTGCAAGCCAGACGATGGAAGCGCTCGGCGTTACAGAAAACGGCATATCACTTCCTGTGCTTCGTCCGGTAATCGGCATGGATAAAGAGGAAATTGTGGGCATTGCTCGCAGAATAAACACGTTTGAAACGTCAATACTTCCTTATGAGGATTGCTGTACGGTGTTCACGCCGAAGCATCCACGCACAAAGCCGAAGCTTGAAAATATCCTTGAAGAGGAGAAAAAGCTTCCGTTTGATGTGCTTTGCCGCGAGGCAATAGAAAACATTGAAATTATATAGAGAGAAGGCAGAAAGTTGAGCTTGTCAGCTGAAATAATCGCAGTCGGAACCGAAATTCTTCTCGGCGAGATTACAAATACCGATGCAGTGACAGTTGCGCGTGCTTTGTCTGAGCTTGGAATTAACGCGTATTACCAGACAGTTGTAGGAGACAACCCCGAGAGACTTAAAAAGTGTATCCTTATCGCGAAAGAGCGTGCGGATATCATAATAACCACCGGCGGACTTGGTCCGACGTTTGATGACCTTACAAAGCAGGTTGCGGCAGAAGCTTTTGGCAAGAAGCTTGTTTTAAGCGAAAGCGCACTTGCAAAAATAGAAGAATATTTCACAAAGCTCGGTCGCAAAATGACGGAAAACAACGCTCGGCAGGCGTATCTTCCGGAAGGTTGCACTGTTCTTGAAAATGACTGGGGAACAGCACCGGGATGCGCAATAGAAGACGGCGGGAAAATTCTGATCATGCTTCCGGGTCCTCCTCGTGAATGTATTCCTATGGTAAAGCATCGTATGGTGCCGTATCTAAAAAAACTTTCCGATGCACATCTTGTATCTCACGGTATACACATTTACGGGATGGGCGAGAGCGAGGTTGAGAGCAGAATAAGCTCGTTTGCGGAAACGATGACTAACCCGACTCTTGCACCGTATGCAAAGGACGGCGAAGTTCTTTTGCGCGTCACGGGGCGGGCGGAAACCGAGAAAGAGGCAGACGCAATAACACGCCCTGTTATTGAAAAGGTAGAAGAAATTCTCGGTGATGTGGTGTACGGAGTTGATGTTCCGTCCCTTCACGCCGCAGCGTTTGGGCTTCTCCGTGAAAAAAAGCTTACGCTTGCAACCGCAGAGTCGTGTACAGGTGGACTGTGCGCAAAGCTCATCACCGATATCCCGGGTTCGTCTGAGGTGTTTTACGGCGGGGTGTGCGCATATACAAATGAAATAAAAATGAAGCTTCTCGGAATAGAGCGCGAGCTTCTTGAAACATACGGCGCTGTGAGTGAGGAGTGCGCACGGGCGTTGTCGGCCGCGGCGTGCGAAAAGTTCGGAACGGATGCAGGTATCGGCGTTACGGGTTATGCAGACCCAAGCTCCGGAGATGAGAAGAACCCCGGCGGCACGGTTTATGTTGCCGTAACCGTTAAGGGTGATACCGTTTGCTCGAAAATTTATCAGCCGCGCGGGCGCGAGCTTGCAAAGGGACGCGCTGCGCAGGAAGCCTTTAATCTTCTTCGAAAGATGGCAGAAGCATTGTAGAGAACAGCCGTTCGCCGCCGTACGGTGACGAGTGGCTGAGAGAAGGGGTTAAATATGACCAACATAGAAAAAACGTTAAGCCGAAAATATCATTTCAAAGGGAAAATAATGAACATCCGCGAGGATGAGGTAGAGCTTTGCGGGAGAAAAACAACCCGTGAGGTTTGTGAGCACTGTGACGGAGTGGCAGTGCTTCCGGTTACCGATGACGGTGAAATAATTCTCGTTTCGCAGTACCGTTATCCGTTTGAGCTTGAAATACTTGAAGCCCCCGCCGGTAAGGTGGACGGGGATGAGCCGCATTTCGACTGCGGAGTGCGTGAACTGGGCGAAGAAACCGGATACACTGCGGACGAGATGAAATACCTCGGCTTTGTTTATCCGTCGCCGGGATGCATGACGGAGAGAATACATTTGTATCTTGCAACAGGACTTCACGAGGGACAGGCGCATCCGGATGAGGGAGAGTTTTTGCAGGTTAAGAAAATTAAATTTGCCGAAGCGCTTTCAATGTGTGATGCAGGTAAAATAGATGATGCAAAGACAGCTGTGCTTATTTTGCGTGCGGCGAGACTTCTCGGATTATAATAAAAATCAGTAGTTTGGGAGGATGACGATATGGATAAGAAAATTCTTGTTGTCGAGGATGAAAAGGCAATTGCCGATATTCTTGAATTTAATCTTCGCAAAGAGGGCTACACCGTAGTTTGCGCATACGACGGTGAGGACGGGCTTTCTCATGCACTGGCAGACAAACCCGACTTGATTCTTCTTGATGTTATGCTGCCGAAGCTTGACGGATTTGAGGTATGTAAGGCGGTGCGAAGAACCTCTAACGTGCCGATAATTATGCTTACCGCGCGTGAAGAAGAGGTTGATAAAATCCTCGGTCTTGAGCTTGGTGCAGATGACTATATAACAAAGCCCTTTTCGATGCGTGAGCTTATGGCGAGAATAAAGGCAAACGTGAGAAGAAGTGTGGTTTCTCCTGCGGAAGCGGAGGATGTGAGAGATGAAAACCGCCTCGTGTTCGGCAATATTGTAATAAATTTAAAGAGCCTTGACGTGAAGAAAAACGGAGAGAAGCTTGAGCTTACCCCGCGTGAATTTGACCTTATAAAGTTTCTTTCAACACAGCCAAATCAGGTTTTTTCCCGTGAAGAGCTTATGGAACATGTGTGGAAGTATGACTATTACGGAGATCTCCGCACGGTTGACGTTACGGTGCGCCGCCTTCGCGAAAAGCTTGAGGACGATCCGGCAAATCCGGTGCGTATAGTAACGCGCCGCGGTGCGGGATATATGTTTGCAGACTGATGATATTCTGACTGGAGAGGGAGTGTTGTTGCAGTATGCGTTCGCTTCAGATGAGGCTCGTGCTTGTGCTCGTGCTGCTTATTGTTTCGGTAATGGTAATTGTCGGAACCTTTATGCTAAATCAGGTTTCGGTGTACTATTTTGATGATTTTACAGAGCAGATGAACTCGGTTTTCAATGCCGAGGTATTTGCCGTGCTCAAAAACGAAGCGAAGGCAGAAAACGGAGCAGAAAGGCTTTCTCGTGCGCTTGAGGCATATTCGTCATCAATGAGAATAAGCGGATACCGCAATTATTACATACTCGACGGAAAAACGGGGCAGACGCTTTTCGGCTCAAATGATGACGAGGTGGTAAGAACTCCGGCAATCATTTCCGCACTTAGCGGCAAGATAGGACAGGAAAAGCGGATATCAAGCGGATATATCGACCGCGCAAACCCGATAGTTGTAGATGATGAAGTAAAATACATTGTTTATATAAAGGATACAAAGCAGGATCAGCAACGTCTTACGGCATCAATGTTTATGATTATTCTGCGAACGATGGTTTTCGCGCTCCTTTTTGCGGTGATTTTAAGCTTTTTCTTTGCAAAAACAATAACAACACCGATTGAGAATATAACAAAGGGAGCAAAAAAGCTTTCGATGGGCGAACTTGAATGTGAGCTTGCCGTCCAGTCAAACGATGAGATAGGAACGCTTACTCAAACGTTCAACGATATGGCCGCGGCACTTAATACCACGCTTGCAAAGGTTGAGGATGAGCGCAATAAGCTTGACACACTCTTTCTTTATATGACAGACGGAGTTACTGCATTTTCTGCTGACGGAACACTTATTCACCACAATCCGGCGGCGGTTGAAATGTTGTCTTTTGACACTGAAAAAGATAAGACGTATTCGGAAATCTTCAAAGATCTGGAAGTAGATTTTTCATCACTTTCGGGCATGGATGGAAGCTTTGAGGAGTACAACATGGAAACCGGCGAAAAGACACTGAAGGTCAGCTTTGCACGCTTCGGAACCGAGGTAGAGGAGGCCGGCGGCATCATTGCCATTATTCACGACTTTACAACAGCAGCAAAGCTTGAAAATTCACGGCGTGAGTTCGTGGCAAACGTATCCCACGAGCTTCGCACTCCGCTGACGAACGTTAAAAGCTATACAGAAACTCTTGCAGAATCGCCGGATGCACCTTCCGAGATGCGTGAGCGCTTCTTTGACGTTATTCTCAACGAAACGGACAGAATGACTCGAATAGTAAAGGATCTTCTGACTCTATCGCGGCTTGACAGTGCAAAAATGGACTGGAAGCACGAGACATTTTCTATGCGCAAGAGTGTGGAAAATGCTTACCGTGCAATGGAAATGGAGGCACGCCGTTGCGGACATAAGCTTACGCTTTCGGTAGATGCGTCACTTCCCGATTTTTACGGCGACCGTGAACGTATAGAGCAGGTGTTCATAAACCTTCTTTCAAATGCGGTAAAGTATACCGGCAAGGACGGCAAGATAGACTTTTCTGCAGAAAACTACGATGAATTTATAAAAATAACTGTAAAAGATAACGGAATAGGTATCCCGGAAAAGGATATTCCGCGTCTGTTTGAGAGATTTTACCGCGTTGATAAGGCACGAAGCCGTGAGATGGGCGGCACCGGTCTTGGGCTTGCCATCGCAAAGGAAATTGCTGAACACCATGGCGGTGAAATAAAGATAGAAAGTGTTTACGGCAAAGGAACAACTGCTTCCGTAACCCTGCCTAAGGAAGGCCTGGTGGGAGAAAAATGAGCACGACAAAGGAAAAAATAAAAAATGTGTTCATCTGCGTATTGCTTGTCGGAATGCTGTATCTGACGTATACCGTATGGTTTTTTGACAGCCCGTTTGAAGGTGCCGGAACAGATAATCTTTTTGGTATAGATATGAGCCTTTACAGCACCGGTGAGGGCGAGGGAACAGATCTTGATGCTTTCGGAATACGCCCTATGAGCATTTATGTCAAGGGTGACGGATTTTGCCGTGCATCTGTTTACGAAAGCGAAAAGACGGATGCGGCGTATAAATCCTTGCGTGCGCTTCTTGCACGTGTGTTTGATTTCCACGGTGATATGGAACCGGCAGATGCAAAAGTATGGCAAGAGAGGCTCTCAGGGCACGGTGTTCTGCTTGATTATTTCGGAAATGTTCCGGTAGGGGCGATTTGTACGTGGCTTGGTACTGATGCAGAGAGTAATCCGTATTCAGGAAGATACTATATGCTTTCTGCAGAGGAAAGAAATGTAAAATTATATGTTAAAAATCCAAACGCTAATGAGGTATATTCGGTGAGCACTTCTGTTTCTTCAGAAGAACTGATGTCGGTAGCTGCGGGTGTAAGCGCACCCGATGCTGTTCTTGCCGGAAACAGCGATGTGAAGGACTTTGAAGCAATAAGTGCGGAAACTGTGGTTTCTTCAGCTCCTTCAAAGCCCGCTGTAATTTCTGCTTATAACACATATTCCGCATTTTCCGCTTCCGTTGCGGAGGGATGCCTTAATGCATTTTCACTTAGTGATGTTTCCCCGGGCACGTATTCAGAGGCAGACGGCACACAGGTATACATTGCCGATATGGTAACGATGAAGATATCACCTGCGGGGTTCGTGTCATACACCGATCCGCGAGAGGAAACCGATGAGACGATAGGAATAAGTGTTGAGCATAAGGGGGAGCGGGCATTGCTTTCCGAAAAGACGGAGACATCCCGCGGTATTGCTGCAGCACTCGCTTCTAAGCTTCCTGGCTCAGGCGGCATATACCTCATATCAGCATTGGAAAACGGCGATGAAGCCGAGGTAATTTTCGGGCGTCACGTTGACGGAATTCCGGTGGATATGAATGCAAGCACATATTTTGTGAGAGTGAGCCTTCGTGGAGATATGATAAGTGACGTCAGAGCAAATCTGCGGGGGTATGATGCGACATCACAGAGTGCAGATTTCCTAAGTTTGCGCCTTGCCGCCGCAGCTGTTGCGGGAACGGATAAGCGCGGCGATGTAAGTTTGCGGTACGCTGATACGGGCAATGCAACGCTGTACCCGTCATGGTTTATTGTGTCCGAAAAGGAGAATGGAAATGAACTGGTCGAGAGCTAAAACAATTCTTATTGCATTGCTTCTTGCGGTGGACGTATTCCTTCTTGTGGTATATATATCGCGCGATAACGGAGTCAGACGCGACGAAATAGCTTTGCGCGCCGATGTTTGCGATATTCTTTCTGCGCAGGGAATAGACGTTGCCAGGGAGCTTGTTCCGCTTGATTCTGTTGGAATCCGTCCGGCTGTCCTGCAGAGAAAAACGGATACACAAAAAACCGCCGTATCGTTTTTCGGAAAGGTAACTGAGGAAAAAAACGAAGAAAATATCACATACTCCGGTCAGGGCGGAAGCGTTATGTTCTCGGATGATGCGTTTTCGCTTGTGTACGAGTCTGGGAAAAGCGTAGACAATGAGGATGAGGCAAAAGTTCTCGCAAAAGCTGTTGCGGAAAGCTTTGCCGTAACGGGCGGGATGAGCGATTATATCAGCCGGTCTGATGAGAGTGGATACAGCATAGGGATTTCGCAGATGTTTTCCGGCGTTCCCGTGTTTGACTGTGGGATAGAGGTCAAAATATCCAAATCGGGAAGTGTGATCGCATCCGGAAAATTCATCGGAAAGGGTGTGCGTGTTCCGACCGATGGTGAGGTGATGAAGACTTCGGCTCTTATGCTTTCTTTTGCCGACGGCGCTGTGAAAGAAGCACTGTGTCCATTGATGGTTTCTTCGGTAACGCTCGGATATATCTCCAAAGCTCCGGCTGCGGGAAGGGTTTCGATGTCTCCGACACTTTGCGTAACGACCGATAAAGGCGTGTTTTACGTTGATATGCAAAGCGGCAAATTTGTGAGTGCATAAAATATTTACAAAATATACAAATAATCTTTGCATTTTGAGAAGAAGTCTGCTATAATTTAAAGTGGTGGATTTCAAAGTTGAAATTTATCCTGTTTATGATTAAAAACACTTGCTTTTTGGCAGAATGATAAATGAGTATGATTGAAAAAGAGGTGCCCGGCATTGACGAAGTATGTTATAGAAGGCGGCTATAAGCTGCGCGGTGAAGTTACCATAAGCGGTGCAAAAAATGCTGCTGTTGCAATTATACCCGCGGCTCTTCTTGTCGACGGTACATGCAGAATAGAAAACATCCCTGAAATTCGGGATGTAACGCTTATGCTTGATCTTTTGCGCGATATCGGCGCAGATGTCAGGCTTATAAACCGCAATTGCGTTGAGATTAATGCAGCGAAAATTCGTACTACCCGCGCGGATTACGATATGGCAAGAAAAATCCGTGCATCGTATTACCTTATTGGCGCGCTTCTCGGACGTTTCGGCTCGGCACAGGTTTCTTTGCCCGGCGGTTGCAATTTCGGTGACCGCCCGATTGACCAGCATACAAAGGCGTTCAAGCTTCTCGGGGCTGATGTTGATGTCCAGAACGGTTATGTAATTGCAGAGTCTCACGGCAGGCTCACGGCATCGTCGATATATTTTGACGTTGTTTCGGTCGGTGCAACGATGAACGCAATGCTTGCGGCAGTTCTTGCAGACGGAACAACAGTTATTGAAAACGCAGCGAAAGAGCCGCACATCGTTGACCTTGCAAACTTTCTCAATTCCATGGGTGCAAATGTCAGCGGTGCAGGTACAGACGTCATAAAGGTACGCGGCGTGAAGAAGATGGAAGGCGGCGCTTACACGATCATCCCCGACCAGATTGAGGCGGGAACATATATGGCAGCTGTTGCAGCCACAGGCGGCGAGGTGCTTGTCCGGAATATTATCCCGAAACATCTTGACTGCATAACGTCAAAGCTTGTTGAAATGGGCGTTGAGGTTACGGAACACGATGATTCGCTTCTGATAAAGCGGACAAAGCCGCTTTCAAATACAAATATCAAAACTCTTCCGTATCCGGGATTCCCTACGGATATGCAGCCGCAGGCAACGGTAATTCTCACCATTGCAAACGGTATGAGCATCGTCACCGAGGGCGTGTGGGACAGCCGTTACCAGTATGTTGAAGAGCTTCGCAGAATGGGCGCAAAAATTCAGGTTGACGGAAAAACCGCTGTTGTCGAGGGCGTTGATTCGCTTACCGGTGCTCCGGTGCGTGCATGCGATTTGCGTGCGGGTGCGGCACTCGTCATTGCAGGTCTTGCCGCTACGGGAATAACAGAGGTTGAAGATATTCTCCATATTGAGCGCGGGTATGAGCATATCGTAGAAAAGCTTACCGCACTTGGTGCTCACATAAAAATCGTTGAAGACAATATCCCTGTGGCAAAGGCACAATAGATAAAGCAAAGGAACGGAAATCTCGCCGTTCCTTTATTGATAAAAGGAGATTTATAATGCTTAAGGTTTGTCCGCTCGCGAGCGGGTCTAACGGAAACTGTACATACATATCCGACGGAAAGGTGCATATACTTGTTGATACAGGCATCTCTGCCACGCGTATTATTCGTGAGCTTTCAAGCTTCGGGCTTGGTGTGTCCGCGATAGATGCAGTATTTATCACGCATGAGCACGGAGACCACATATGCGGTCTGGAAAAGCTCCTTTCGCGCTCGGATATTCCCGTCTATGCATCATGTGGGACAGCACGCGGAATAGGAGAGAGAATTAAGTCTCTCTACGGAAAAGTCAATTGTGTTTATCCAGGAGAAACAACAAAGGTCGGAGGTCTTGAGATAGAGCCGTTCCACACCCCACACGATACTTACGAAAGCACGGGCTATCGCATATGCTCGGAAAGCGAATGTGCAGTTATTGCAACCGACATCGGACATGTAGATGGTGAGGTGTCAGAGCATCTTTTCGGCTCAGATATTCTTTTGCTTGAGTCAAATTATGATGAGCGGCGGCTTCGCGCTTGCAGATATCCCGTGTTTTTAAAACAGAGAATAGTGGGAGAGCGCGGTCATCTGTCGAATGCCGAGTGCGCCCGTCTTGCGGTAGAGGCGGTAAAGCGAGGTACAAAGAACATAATTTTAGGTCACTTAAGTGCTGAGAGCAACACGCCAAAAGAGGCCTACACTGCAACGCATACGGCGCTTACGCAAAGTGGAGTGATTCCTGGTGTAGATATGATGCTGTACGTTGCACCGCGCGGTGAGCGCGGCGAGGTTGTGACTGTGGAGGCGGAAAAGTAGATGCTTGGTATTGACATTATCTGTGTCGGAAAGCTTAAAGAAAAGTTTTTCGCTGATGCATGCAATGAATATAAAAAGCGTATGGGTGCATATTGCAAGCTGAATATTATCGAGCTTGTGGAAACACCCGCAGCAAATGATGCGGAAGTGCGCCGCGCGCTTGTTTCCGAGGCGGAGCGCATAAACGCAAAAATTCCCAAGGATGCGTATCTCATATGTATGTGCATTGAGGGGAAAATGCTTTCAAGCGAGGCACTTTGTGAGAAAATTTCATCGCTGAAATGCTCAGGTAAAAGCAGGCTTTGCTTTATTATCGGAGGGTCAAACGGGATTGATGAAAGCATCAAGGCGCGCGCAGAGCTGCGGCTTTCCATGTCACCAATGACGTTTCCACATCACCTTGCACGTGTTATGCTGCTTGAGCAGGTTTACCGTGCATTCAAGATAGAAGAAGGCTCCGGATATCATAAATAGGGGGAAATAGCTTCCCGCCGGAAGAAAACAATAACTAAACTTCCCGTCGGAAGGGATGCAGCCGAATTTTATCCCGCGGAGTGGGAGAAAACAGCAACTGAATTTCTCTTCGGGATAGAAATAAAAAGGAGGAATACATATCTATGGATTACAGAGCAGAATATGAAAGATGGCTTTCATCAGATGTATTGAGTGAGGAAGAAAAGGAAGAGCTTCGGTCGATAAAGAATAACGAGGCAGAGATTGAAGATCGCTTTTTCGCACCGCTTCAGTTTGGTACAGCCGGGCTTCGCGGCGTTCTCGGAATGGGAATAAACCGCATGAACGTATATACCGTACGTCAGGCAACACAGGGTCTCGCCGCACTTATTTGCGGTATGGGAAAAAAAGTTATGCAGCGCGGTGTTGCGGTGTGTATGGACTGTCGCATCGGAAGTGATATATTTGCGCGTGAGGCGGCATGCGTGCTTGCGGCAAACGGAATTTCCGTATATCTTTTCGAGTCTCTCCGCCCGACTCCTGAGCTGTCATTTGCGGTACGCGCGATGGAATGCATCGCCGGTATCAATATAACCGCCAGCCACAACCCCAAGGAATATAACGGATATAAGGCTTACTGGGAGGACGGCGCACAGCTTCCCCCCAAGGAAGCTGATGTCGTGCTTGCTGAAATCGAAAACACAGATATTTTCACGGGTGTAAAGACAATGGATTATGATGAGGCAGTGAAAAGCGGACTTATCACCGTAATCGGTGAGGAAGTTGACGAGGCTTTTCTTGTTCACAGCCTTTCCTGCGCGATAAACCGTGAGGCTCCCCGAGCTGTTGCTGATGATTTCAAAATCGTTTACACACCGTTCCACGGTACGGGATACAAGCTTGTTCCTGAAATTCTGGGGAGAATAGGACTTCGCAATGTGATAAGCGTACCGGAGCAGAGCACACCCGACGGAAACTTCCCGACGGTCAAGAGCCCGAACCCCGAAAACCGCGAAGGCTTTGCTCTTGCAATTGAGCTTGCAAAGCGTGAGAATGTTGATTTGATTATAGGTACGGACCCTGATGCCGACCGCGTAGGCGTTGTTGTAAGAAACGGCGAGGGAGAGTATGTAACAATAACCGGAAACCAGATGGGTGTTCTGCTTCTTGATTATATCATCGGCGCAAAAAAACGCGCGGGAGAGCTTTCTGAAAATGCATATGCTGTAAAGACGATTGTAACCACGGAAATGGCACGCCGCGTCTGTGAAGTAAACGGAGTTAAGATGCACGAAACGTTTACCGGATTTAAGTTCATTGCAGAGCGGATTGAGCAGGAGGGAAGCGAAGGATTCCTTCTTGGATATGAGGAGTCATACGGTTACCTGATGGGCGATTTCTGCCGCGATAAAGATGCTGTTACGGCAACGATGATGATTGCTGAGATGGCGGCGTATTACAGGAGTGAGGGCAAGAGCCTTTATGAGGCGATGATGGCACTCTATGAAAAATACGGTGCATACGCAGAGCGCACTGTCAACGTCGTTATGCCGGGAGTTTCCGGCCTTGCAAAGATGCGTGAGCTTATGGAAGGTCTTCGAAATAACCCGCCGTGCGAGCTTGCGGGCGGCAAGGTACGCCGCGTACGCGATTATCTCACGGGAAAAACAAACACCGGCGAGGAACTTCCGCTTTCGGGAAGCAACGTCCTTTATTTTGAAATGGAAGACGGAACAAGCTTTATCATCCGTCCGTCGGGAACTGAGCCGAAGATAAAGGTGTATATCCTCGCATCGGGCAAAACCCTTGATGAAGCAAATGAAACGGCGGACCGCTATGCCGCCGCTGCAAATGATATAGCTAAGTAAAATTTTTGCACACAAACAATGGCTACCGGCATTGCCGGTAGCCATTGTTTTATATCCTTATTCTATTCTTCTCCGGCGGGGTAAAGAGAAAGTGGGTCTATCGCCTTGCCGTTTTTTGTGACCTCAAGGTGGAGATGAGCATCCTGCATACATTCTGCAAGCGCAGACTTTCCGATTTTTGCAATTACATCTCCGCTTTTTAACGGATCTCCGGATTTCAGCGTTATTCCGTCGGCAAGGTTTGCGTAAATGCTTACAAGCCCGTCGGCGTGCTTGACCGTTATGGTATTCCCCATCATGCTGTCGGTTTGGACGCTTTCCACCGTGCCGTCGGCGATTACTCTGACGCTCGTTCCTTCCTCTCCGGCAATGTCAACACCGGCGTGTATGCGCCAGTCGCCCATCGTTTCGTTTTTCACAAGCTCGTCTCCCGAAAAAGGCTCTGTTATTGCTCCGTTTACTGCCATTGTGAAAACGGTGTCGGCTTTCTTTTCGGGGATGCTAACCGTTGGTACTGCCGGTTCAGGCTTTGGCGTGGATGAGGCTTTTGAGCTGTCTTCCATCGGCTTTTTCGGAACTATCGGTTCTTCGGGGATGGGTGTTGTTGCGGGTTCGGGGGGCGTTTGCGGCTCTTCTGGGATAATCTCATCTCCCGTTTCAAAATCGTAGAGCGTTTCATCACCCATAGGGAAAGGTAGAGTTGCAGAATCAGAAATATCCGTTGTTTCTTTTACTGTGTCTGCAGTGTCCTCGGCGAGATACATAACATAACCCGAAATTCCTATTGCACACATACAAAGGAAGAGGATTATGTAAAATCCGCTGTGCGCGATTTTACTTGCAAATTTCTTCATTTAAAAAAGCACCTCCGAGCATATTTTTGCCCGAAGATGCTTTTGTTATTCAAAAAGGCATAAAGTTGAAGTTATTTTTTGAGACCGAGCATTTCAATGGACTCATCACGCATTTTGTATTTAAGAATTTTTCCTGCGGCATTCATCGGGAATTCCTTGACGAACAGGAAATATCTTGGAACTTTATGACGCGCAATTGATGCATTACCAAATTCGCGCATTTCGTTTTCGTCCGACTCTTCGCCTTTGTGGAGAATAATCCACGCGCAGCATTCCTCGCCGTAGCGCTCATCCGGAACGCCGACAATCTGAACATCACGGACTTTCGGGTTCGTGAGGTAAAATTCCTCGATTTCACGCGGGTAAAGGTTCTCACCACCGCGGATAATCATATCCTTAAGGCGACCGGTAACTTTATAATACCCGTCCGGCGTGCGGCAACAGATATCGCCCGAGTGGAGCCAGCCGTCTTTGTCTATTGTCTGTGCGGTAGCGTTTGGCATTTTGTAATAGCCCTTCATTATATTGAAGCCGCGCGCAACAAATTCACCGCTCTCGCCGTCGGGAAGTTCTTCGCCGGTTTCAGGGTCAATGATTTTGCACTCAACGCCCGGGAAT
Organism: Eubacteriales bacterium; assembly: GCA_045537045.1. Taxonomy (GTDB): domain Bacteria; phylum Bacillota; class Clostridia; order Oscillospirales; family JAAYXM01; genus SIG480. The sequence goes on along the minus strand of JAZSOS010000011.1, from coordinate 11,867 downwards.
GCGCTTCCAACGGTTTCAACGCGGTGGTCAAGGTCCTCATTGACCTCACCCATAGTACAGCCGGGAGAAGCCTCTGTCTGACCGTAAACGGAGATAATTTCGCGCATGTTCATTTCATCTGCAGCACGGCGCATAAGGTCTGCCGGGCAGTTTGCACCCGCCATAATGCCTGTACGCATATATGAAAAATCGGTTTTTGCAAAATCAGCGTGGTTGAACATTGCGATAAACATTGTAGGAACGCCGTTGAAGCAGGTTATATGCTCATCATTCACGCAGGCGAGGGATGATTTGGGAGAGAAGTATGGCATCGGGCACAGCGTTCCGCCGTGTGTCATCGTGGATGTCATGGAAAGAACCATTCCGAAGCAGTGGAACATCGGCACCTGAATCATCATACGGTCGGCTGTGGAAAGATCCATACGGTCGCCGATTGTTTTGCCGTTGTTTACAATATTGCGGTGCGTTAGCATAACGCCCTTCGGAAAACCGGTTGTACCGGAGGTGTACTGCATATTGCATACGTCGTCCGGACGCACAAGTGATGCGCGGCGGCGTATTTCCTCTTTAGGGATAAGGGATGAACGCGAAAGCATCTGCTCCCATGTGAGGCAACCGGGCATAGAGAAGCCTACGGTTACGATGTTGCGCAAAAACGGAAGCTTCTTTGAATACAGAGCATCTCCCGGTTTCATATTTTCAAGCTCGGGGCAGAGCTTCTGGATAATCTCGCGATAGTTTATATCCTTGCAGTCCTCAATCATAACGAGCGTGTGTGTGTCAGACTGCTTGAGGAGGTATTCAATTTCGCTTATTTTATAGGCAGTGTTGACTGTTACGAGAACTGCGCCGATTTTAGTTGTTGCCCAGAAGGTGATAAACCATGCGGGAATGTTTGTCGCCCAGATAGCAACGTGGTCACCGGCCTTTACACCGAGCGAGATAAGCGCAGCGGCGCATTCGTCAACATCACGGCGAAATTCCGTGTAAGTGCGCGTATAGTCAAGCGTGGTGTATTTAAATGCATACTGGTCGGGGTATTTTTCAACCATTGTGTCAAGAACATCGGAAAATGTTGCGTCGATAACATCGTATTTTTTCCACACGTATGTTCCCGTCTTTGCGCGGTTGTAATAAACTGTGTCATAGTCCTTTTTCTCGCGTGAGAGCTGGGCGATATAGTTTGCAAAATGCGTGAGAACAATATCTGCGTCATTTATTTCTTCGTTCCATGCAACGGAAACGAAACCGTCGAAATTAAGAGATGTGAGCGCATTTATAAACTCCTGAGTCGGAAGCTCGCCCTCGCCGATAAGAACGGTCATTCCGTCCTTCATATCGCCAAGACGTACATATTTAATATATGCGCCGAGATTTTTGATAGTGGTTTCCGCGCTTTCGCCTGCACCGAAATACGTTTCGCGGATGTTCCACGAAGCGCCGATTGCGGCACTTGAGAAAAAGTTTATAACGTCAATCACATTTTCTGTGTTCGCAAGATACCCCGAGGTTTCAAGCAGAAGTTCTGTGCCGGTTATCTCTGCACGCGCAATTGCGGCGGAGAGCTTATCGGAGAGAACGGCGTTGTCCGTCTTTTCGGATATACGCACGATAACGCGCTCTACACCTGCGTGGATTGCCATATTTATATATTTGAGTATTTCATCGCTCGTGGCATCACTGCACTCGACGGGATGTGGGTAAACAAGTGCGGAAACGGAAAGCGAGCGGTTGTGAAGCTTGCGCTTTGCATCTGCAACGCGGTCACTGCGGAGCACGCTGTCGTAATGCTGCTTTCTTTCTTTTATCGCATCGTATATTTCAAATCCGGAGAAGCCGTAATCATAAGCGTAGCGGCAAAGGTCGAGAAACGATGCGCGGTTTACATTTTTTGTAGAGAATGTCAGCTTCATTGTTATCTCTCCTCAGCTACGATTTTGTTCAGAGCGTTGATATATGCGCGGACGCTTGCGGCAACGATATCGGTGGAAATTCCGTTGCCGGAGTAAAGCTTGCCGCCTACGCGAAGCTTTACGAGTGCCGAGCCGAGAGCTTCCTTACCTTCGGTAACAGCCTGAATTTGGAAATCGTCGAGCTCGTAGTGGTAACCGATGCTCTGTTCAATTGCACGGAAAACGGAGTCAATCGGGCCATCTCCTGTCGCTACGCCGCAAAGGTTTTCGTCGCCGCAAGTAAGCGTGATCTGAGACATTGATGCACCGAGGTTTGTGCAGTTTGTGGTGTAGCTTTCAAGGTGATAGGTGGACGGTGCCTGCATTGCAGAGCTTGCAATAAGTGCTTCAAGCTCTTTTGCGCCGATGGAGCTCTTTTTTTCGCAGACTGATGCAAGCGCACGATGGACATTTCCGTTATCCTCATCGGACAAGTCATAGCCAAGGATGGATGCTGCCTGAGCCACTTCAGAGAGGGTGCTGTCCGCGTCGAGAACAATTTTCTTCTTTTCGCTGACGGTAGCATCTTCATATGTTGCGTGGTTGATTTTCGTGAGCATATCATCAATGCTTGCGTGAATTTTTGTGTTTTCAAGAGAAACTGATGCACCGATAGCTTCGCCGCGTGCGCTTATTGCATCGGAAAGCTCGCCCATAGAAAGTGTGTTTTTTCCCACCATTGCACATTTAAGACCGTCTGCACCTGCCTTTATTGCGGAAAGTGCGCAGGCAACTGCCATTCCGATGGCATCTGAAACGCAGACATAAACTGGAACATCCACTGCCTCTTTTATTTTTGCTGTAAGAGAAGCGATTTCCTCCGGCAGGGAAACACCCGCATCATCGCTGATTGTAACGATTGTCGCACCATTTTCCTGTGCTGCTTTTGCGGCGGAAATGAGGAAGCTTTCATCAGCGCGCGTTGCATCAAGTGCAACAAACTCAACATCCTCGCAGAGCTTTTTTGTCTCTGCGGTGAGAGCGGATATTTTTTCAAGCATTTTGTCTGCCTTGACGTGGTATGTGTACTCCATCTGAACGGTAGACGTGGGAACCTCTATCTGCAGGCGCGGAGAAACAGCGTCCTTAATGCACTCCCAGGCAGTGTTTACGCCATCAGACTCAAATCCAACGGGAATGGCAACGGTGCTGTTCTTTATGTTCTGAGCAATTGTCTTATAGATAATGGTGTCCTCGCGGACATTTATTACAGGTGCAAGCTCAATGGCATCTGCACCGAGTGCGTCCGAGGTGTTGGCAATAGCTGTCTTTTCACGGAAAAGGAGAGAAACGCTGCGCTCTCCGGCAAATCTTTTTAATGTGATGTCTGCAATATTGATTTTCTTCATTGTGAAAACCCCTTTCAATTTAAAGTCTTTTTCGGGATACAATCAACAAAAAACGCCTTCATCTCTTTGTTGATTTAAAGAGACGAAAGCGTTAAAATCTGAAATTTAAACCTTCCGCGGTACCACTCTTTTTCATCCGATGAGGATGCCCTCAGATGCTGACACATCTTAACTCTGTTACGGGAGTTCCCGTCTGCCCCTACTGTTAAATAAAATTTCACGGCGGCCGCTCCGCGGTGAGTTCGGCAATTCTTTTCCAATGTCTTGCACCGACCGACATCTCTCTGAAAGGCAAAAGAGCTTTGCTTACTGTTCCGCATCATCGCGTTTAATATTTAATTGTGAATTATTATATCACCCGATGACCTGTTTGTCAAGGTCTTTTTTTGATTTTTTCGACAGTCTTTGGTTGACACCGCCGTCCTTTTTATGGTATTATATAACCCTTGAATAATTATAAGGGGCTACAAAAATGGATTTGGGATTCACGTTCTTTTTTAACAGCATTCTTCTCGGCGTGGGGCTTGCGATGGATGCTTTTTCCGTATCGCTCGCAAACGGACTTAATGAACCGTGTATGAAAAGAGGTAAAGTGCTCGGTATTGCCGGAGTTTTTGCATTCTTTCAGGCACTTATGCCTATGCTCGGTTGGCTATGCATCCACACGATTGTAGAACATTTTAAATCATTTGAAAAGCTTATTCCGTGGATTGCGCTTATCCTTCTTGTTTACATAGGCGGCAATATGCTCTATGATGGCATAAAGAACCGTGATGGTGAATGCGAAAAGCCGGGCGTAGGTCTTGTTGCGCTTCTCGTTCAGGGTATTGCCACAAGCATTGACGCCCTCTCCGTCGGTTTTACGATTGCAGATTATGAGCTTTCCGCGGCGCTTCTCTCCGCGCTGATTATCGCTACCGTCACGTTCGGCATCTGCTCGCTCGGGCTATGCATCGGCAAAAAGGCGGGTACGCATCTTTCCGGAAAAGCCGGTATTCTCGGCGGACTCATTCTAATTTTCATCGGTCTTGAAATTTTCATATCAAGCTTCGCGTAAAAAGTTACATATAAAGGACACCCTCCTATGGGCATTGCCCGCGGGAGGGTGATTTTATTGTATTTACTTAAAACTCAATTTTCTTTTCGATGTATGCTGCAAGATCCTCAATCTTGATACGCTCCTGCTGCATTGTGTCGCGGTCGCGGACGGTTACGCAGCCGTCTGTCTCGCTGTCGAAGTCGTAGGTGATGCAAATCGGAGTTCCGACTTCGTCCTGACGGCGATAACGCTTACCGATAGAACCTGCATCGTCAAAGTCAACCATAAACTTTTTGGAAAGGTCTGCATAAACCTTACCTGCCTGCTCAGAAAGCTTCTTGGAGAGGGGGAGAACGGCAGCCTTGAATGGAGCGAGGTACGGATGGAGACGGAGAACAACGCGGACGTCGTTCTTCTCAGCATCAACAACCTCTTCGTCGTATGCTTCGCAGAGGAATGCAAGAGCAACGCGGTCACAACCGAGAGACGGCTCAACAACGTACGGAACATACTTTTCGTTTGTTTCCGCATCAAAGAATTCCATACTCTCGCCGGAATGGGTCTGATGAGCGGTGAGGTCAAAGTCAGTTCTGTCTGCAATACCCCAGAGCTCGCCCCAACCGAACGGGAAGAGGAATTCAATATCCGTTGTAGCGTTTGAATAGTGGGAAAGCTCCTCCTGCTCGTGGTCGCGAAGCTTTAAGTTTTCGCTTGCAATGCCGAGGGAGAGAAGGAAGTTTTCGCAGTAGTCCTTCCAGTATCTAAACCACACAAGGTCTGTGCCCGGGCGGCAGAAGAACTCAAGCTCCATCTGCTCAAACTCACGCGTTCTGAAGGTGAAGTTACCGGGAGTGATTTCGTTCCTGAAGGATTTACCAATCTGAGCAACGCCGAAAGGCATTTTCTTTCTTGTTGTACGCGCAATGTTCTTAAAGTCAACAAATATGCCCTGAGCTGTTTCCGGACGGAGATAAAGCTCGTTCTTCGCATCTTCGGTTACACCCTGGAAGGTCTTGAACATAAGGTTGAACTTGCGGATGTCGGTGAAGTTGCATTTGCCGCAGTCCGGGCAGCAGATGTTGTTTTCATTGATGTACTTTGCCATCTCGTCAAAGCTCCAGCCTGCCGGATTTACGCCGGTATCCTCGATAAGCTTGTCTGCACGGTGGCGTGTTTTACATTCCTTACAGTCCATAAGCGGGTCGGAGAAGCCGCCAACATGTCCGGAAGCTACCCATACTTGCGGATTCATAAGAATTGCGCTGTCAAGACCTACGTTATACGGAGATTCCTGAACGAACTTTTTCCACCATGCACGCTTTACGTTGTTTTTAAACTCAACGCCGAGCGGGCCGTAGTCCCACGTGTTTGCGAGACCGCCGTAGATTTCACTGCCACTGTACACAAAGCCGCGCCCCTTGCAAAGGGAGACGATTTTTTCCATTGTCTTTTCGCTGTTCTTCATAATACACCTGTCCTTTACTTTAAACATTAATACATGTTGTTCTTTTCATATTTGTTAAGTATATCACAAAAACAGCAACAATACAAGAGCAAAAACACCGAAATTAACTTTCAGTTGACAAATTATCAGTGCATATCTTATAATTTATATGAAAGTTTCTGTGATTCTTATTTAAGCAGAGGAGAGATGGCAAATGTATTCCGGTTTTGTAAGTTTTGAAAAAATACCTGAAATCGGGTTTGCGCATCATTTTTATACGGATAGCTATGGGTATTCGTATAAATTCAATAAAAAAAGCTTTGAAATAGTATATGTAAAGTCAGGCGATATCGAGGTGGAGTTTTCAAATGAAGTACTCCGCGCGCCGGAGGGGAGCGTTTTCGTTCTATTTCGTCATCTGCCGATAAGCGTGCGCTCCTCCGGCGGGGGAGCGCAGGCGCACTGTACGGTGCAGGTTTCGTTCGATTATGATTTCACCCTGCTTTCCGATGCGGAGCTGCCATCGGAGAGGGAAGGCTTTCTTCTTCCGTTTGTCACTCAGCCGTCGCGCGAAACGGAACGTATAAAAAATGAGCTGTTTTCCATCGTATCGGATATAACTGCAGACAGGAAAGAAAATGCTTTTTCGTGCGGGATAAGAATACTGGGCATAATGCGCGAGCTTGACTTTGTAGCGCGCAGAAACCTTTTCAAAAGCGGAAGCTCCGTCAGTATATGCCGAAAAGTGAAGGAATACATTGCGAATAACATTGATAAAAAGATTCTTCTTTCAGATGTGGCGGAGTTCATCGGAAAATCGCCCAACTACATTAACTCGCTTTTCAAAAGGTCAACAGGCTCGTCGGTAAACCAATACATCTGCAACGAGCGCGTGAAGAAAATTGCCGAGCTTGTAAAGGACCGCAGTCTTTCGTTTGAAACTGCGTGCGAAAACGTTGGAATAACGGATATTTCCTACGGTTATCGGCTTTTTAAGAAGCATGCGGGAACGACTCCGACAAAATATATTCAGGCAGAACTCATCAAAAAGTAATGTAGTTCTTGAATTTTATATACTGTTGTGTTAGAATTATTAAAAAATGACGGAGGGATAACTATGATAAGAAAATCTTTTAAAATGAAGCTGTATCCGGGAATGGCGGCAGAATACGAAAAGCGCCATAACGAGCTGTGGGACGAAATGCGTGATATGATCCACGAATACGGCGGAAGCAATTATTCCATCTTTCTCGATGAAGAAACAAATATTCTTTATGGGTACATTGAGCTTAAAAGCGAAGAACTCTGGGCAAAATCTGCAGATACGGAAATTTGCCGCAAGTGGTGGCACTTTATGGCAGATATAATGGAAACCAACCCGGATGAAAGCCCCGTTTCGGTTGATTTGAAACCCGTTTTTCATCTTGACTGATAACGAATATGAACAGAACAGCTCTTCCGGAAAAGCGGGAGAGCTGTTCTGTTTGTTCATATAAGATTTTCGCCGAAGATAAATTCAAAACCGTTTGTTGTAAGGATTTCGCACATTTTGTATATTTTGTCTGCATAATCCGGCTGATATGCAAAATAGTCTTCGTAGAAATATTGCTCATGGTCGCAGATTCCAATATATTCATTGCCAACAAGCTTTGAAAACTCATCCTCAATTTCATTATAGGGAGTGAGGTTGATGCATGATGAGCAGTATCTCTTGAAATGCATTCCTGTCTTTTCGTCAAAAAGTGTGCTCAATCCACAAGCTTTTGCGTCCTCTTCCGGCGTGAGATGGTTATATGCACAGACGGAACGGCTGATTGCAACATCGCGGCCGCCACGCGTGTAAACGCGCGCCTCCGGCTGACGGTTGTTAAGAAGACGTGCAGCATGTCCGTATGGGAGAGAGTTCGGGTCGCCATTATACTCCTCGACGCAACCGGCGGTTGCATCCATAAGTCGAACGCCGCAGTCATAAAGCGCACGAACGCCTGCCTCACTTACCGGCAGCCAATGCGGGCAAACAGCGTATGTAAACGATTTTTCTCCGGCAAAGCGGAAAACCTCGCGTTCAATGTCTTTAAAGAGTTTTTTTGTATCCTCATAAGTAGCGTTGACGTGGGGATAATCTGGAAATTCTTCTTTTGCGTGGAACGCAAATTTCAACCAGTCGGATGCCGCTTCAAATTCCTTTTTGTATGCATCCGTAACATCTGCAAGAGAAAATTCGTCATAGTTATAGAAAGAGTCCGTTCGGTAAAAGAGATTAAGCTGTGTTTTTAGTCCGTACTTATCATGTGCTTCTTTAAGCACTTTGAAAAGCGGGGTGTCAAACAAAGATGCGGGGTGGCTTCTTGTGAGGTCGCGAAGCACCCATATTGTGTCATCAATGTAAAAGTAAGCTTTTTTGTTCATAAAAATCACTCCTGTAAGTTTTTTATCATCCTATCACAGAACAGAGACAGGAAACAATTCAAAATCTCACACAGAGTGGACAATGTAACTGTTTTTGGGGAAGGATGATGATATGAAAAAATACGGACTGCAAATCAGTTGCAGTCCGTATTTTTCTGTAATCAATCAAAATAGCAGTGTTCAAAACCGAGGGCACGAACGCCGTCAACCTCATAACCTGAGAGGTCGTTGGTGAATATTTCTTCAACAACCGAAAGGAGGTACAGGCTTGTTTTTGCTGCAGAAATTTCCCACTCGTACTTATAGTCGGGATCACCGTTGTAATTCGGGAAAGATATTGACATCTTGTCGGAAAATCTCTTCTTTGAAAGGCGAACAGACCCTTCATCGCGCTCCTCACCGTATTGTCCCTGCCCGGTATATGTCAGGTACAAGTTAACAGAATCGTGCACAGTAAACCACATAGTAACATCATATGAATATTGGTAGCCCTCCTCGGATAGACACAAGCAGATAGAGTCATCACTTTCATCGTGATAAATAATCAAAATTTGAAGGCCACCATCATCGAGTTCATAGGCTTGACTGTATAAAGGGCCTAACTCCGCCATTTCGGTGTAGTTGCTGTAAATCCACATTTTAAGAAGCTCGAAAGCGCGCTCATCCTCGGGATAAACGTCAAGGTCAATGTTGCCGAAAGGTTTATCTGCGTTGGGAGAAAGAAGTGCAGAAAACGGATGCGGGGTTGTTTTCTTATAACCTTTGATTATGGATATAGGAAGAGCAAGGTTTAAGTTCTGACCGTCATCCCGGCCGGCAGAGGTGATTCCGATTACCTTTCCGAGCTTACTTATCAGTGCACCGCCGCTTGAACCATTTGAAATAGGTGCGCTTATCTGAATAAAAGGCACATTTCCAATCGTTCTGCTGGGGTTAGAAATGAGCCCCTCTGAAATTGTGTTATCAAGTCCCTTAGGGCTTCCTATTGTGAAGATTTCCTCACCGCCTGAAACGGGTGTTTCGTCAATTTCGAGATACGGAAAATCTTTGCCGTCAACCTTGATGACTGCCCAGTCGCGTGCAGCATTGTAGTCGTAAATTCCAAGAACATTGTGTGTTTTGCCGTCGGAACGCCATATTCTTGCGGAATACGCACCTTCTATAACATGGTAATTTGTAACTGCAGTACCGTCAGAGTCGATAAAGAATCCGCTTCCGCTTGCAAACTGCGTACCGTTTTTATCATACACTGCAACGTAGAAAACCGCAGGTGAGCATTTCTCATACACTTCGGCAGAGGTAAGCTCGCGTGTGCCGGAAGCGTCTGTCGCAGCACTGTCAAATGCGGATAAGTTATAGTATTTATCATACGCAGCGGCAGAGAACGCGCCGGCTTTTATAAGCTTCTGGGCAAGAGTTTCCTTTGTTCCCTTGACCTCGGCCTCAAGAGCGGCATAGGAGACGAGAACAACGTCTGCACGCAGAAAATTTATTGTGTCGGGATTGCCGAGCATTATGCCGGTACTGCGCGCAAGGGTAAAGGGGTTATCCCATGTAAAATCCTGTCCGTTTGCATCGGAATAGCCCAGAGCGCGGAGAACAAAAGTGAGATACATAGAGGAGGATGCCGTTGTATTGCTGCCGAATTTTGTGGCAGACATACCGTTTGTCAGCTTATTCTCATATGCATAGCCTACGTATTTATCCGCCCACGCGGGAACATCCAGAAACGGATGTTTTCCGCCCCTTGAGAGAGCTTCTGCTTCTTTGCCGAGGGTGCGGATAAGCATAACGAGAGCCTCGATTCGCGTCGGAGCACGGCCGAGGGCAAAGTCAGTATCCGAAACACCTTTAAAAACGCCGAGAGCCTTTAAGTCTTTTGCAAGCTCTTCTTCAAATCTGAGGCTTCCGCTTGCCGCAAACGCAGCCGAAGGAACAAAGGTGAGAAGCATAACGGCGCAAAGTATAAGTGATATAAGTTTTTTCATGGTTTTAATCCTCCCTTTTTATATCTATATATTACCATATAAAATATGGAAAAACAAGAAGGAGATGCAAGAGAATTATCTTTTGCATCTCCTATAAAGTGTATATTTAACGCAGCTTATAAAACGTATCCAACGCCATCGGGTTCATGGCTCTTTTTGGCTTATCTTTCAAGGTGAAATGCGTCAATGATTCTATCAATTTCTGAGTCGTCAATTTTAACAACCCTACCTAGAGAAACAGCATTCACAATAGCCTTGGCACTGAATTCAGCAACTTCAAGGCGGTCAAACGCATTAAGAAGGGATGTGCCGGTTACTATACAGCAATCATTTTCGATGAGCGTAACGGGATTTTTAATTCCTACTTCTTTTGCGACAAGCATGGGTTGCATAAAGCTTGAACCAAACGGGTATTTTTTAACATCGCGAAGCATTATGTAGCTTTCGGGAATTATTCTTGAATCAAGCTCTGCATTGGAAACTGCGAACGCCATAAGATTTGGTGGATGAGCAATGATAACAGAGTTTACATCAGGGTGCATTTCATAAATGTGTTTATGAAGCATAACGCTACGGCTGGGATTTTTGCCAAGTTCGCGTGAATTTCCTCTGATTTTCACAAGATCCTCAGCGGACAGATATTTTCTGTCCTTATCATAAGGTGTGATAATAAATCCACCGTCGGGAAGTCTTTCAGAGAAAGTTCCCTGCGAGCTTGTGAAAAGTCTCTGATCATATGCACGGCTTATGAGTTTGCACATTTTTGCACGAGCTTCTTTTTCTACACTTGAATAGCTTTTTGGAACAAATTCATCCAGGTATACACGGTTTTTTTCTTTTGAAATGGCAATCTTGTGGTCTGAAAGAGGAACAAGGTTTCCAATTTTCATAGCCTGAAGCTCAAGTCTTGCACAGAAATCAAGAGTTTCAAAAGACTTGAATGCTTCAAAAAGATTTTCTTTACCAACTACAACGCCGTGATTTTCAAGCATTACTGTTGAAATACCGGTATCAAACACTTTCGCAATGTTTTCTGAAAGAGCTTCGCTTCCGGGAAGTTCATAATCGGCATATTTAATATCTCCGCAGATGTTATCAATGTTGGGGATAAGTGCTGTGTTAGGAACCTGCCTTGCAATGGAAAAACCAAGCAGAGCAGGGGGATGAGCATGAAGAACCGCTTTAATGTCAGGGCGTCTCTTGTATAGAATACTGTGGAATGGCCATTCGCTTGAAGGACGGTGACGGCCTATAATTTCACCCGACGGTGTTACTCTGACCATATCGTCTCTGGTGAGAGAACCTTTGTCAACACCGGCAGGAGTTATCCAGATATCGCCATTATCGTCTAAAATGGATAAGTTTCCGCCAGAGGTTGTTGTCATCTGATAAGAGTAAATTCTCTCCATTATAAGCACAAGCTGGTCGGCGGGATGCATAAATTTAAAGTTCATAAGAGCGCTCCTTTGAGTAAGTTGTGACTACATTATACAACAATCAGCTTTTTTTGTAAATAGTGATATGTTAGATTTCTCTTCAATCAACTGTAGGTTTGTCAATGATGTGTTACACATAAGGGAAAGCAAATAAGACGTGTTTGGGAGAGTGCCAATTAAGAGGGCGCATGGGGAAATTATTGTATTGACGCTGACGAACAGCTAACTGTTTTTTGAAATCGTCGAACGA
>JAZSOS010000048.1:0-6247 GCA_045537045.1 Eubacteriales bacterium | reverse complement strand
AAGCGGTCTTAGGAAGACAAGAAATCTACTCAACTCCTTGGCTCACAGAACGACATGGCTACGATCCGACTTAAAGGAAAGCGCCACTAATATAAGATAACCCAATATAATACCTAAAATAAGTCCGAGTGTTTTATTTATAAAATTGATGCCCGGGATTTTCGATGCTAAGTTCAGAATTTTGAATAAAAGCGTCAGAACAAGCAGAGAAAGAAGGAAGAAAATGACGAACAGAACGGAGTATGTAAGTTTATACGCTATGCTGTTTGTCATTGCAACAATCGGCTCTGCAATGCTTTTTGTCATTGCCGCAGTGAAATCCGAAATTGCATCACGGACGATGTTTTCAGAAAAACCAAGCTCAAGAAAAATTTCGCCTACGGCAGCCGGATCGGATGCTGCTTCCTGCGGCGTAAGCTCTTCGCTTTTCGGCTCAATTGCCGAGGTTATATAAGGAGAAACATATTTTTCTGAAATATACGGCGTTGACTTTTCGGCAAGAAATCCCGCACACGAAAAGGCAAGAATAACGGCAAGAATCCCTGCAAGAGTTTTTATCAGTCCGCGGCTTCTTCCGCGTAGCGCCGAGAAGAGAAGTATCGCCGCGGAAGCAAGGTCGACAATCAAAGGGGCCAATGTCATTATAAAAACCTCCGGTACATTTTATTTTACATAAAGCATTGCAAAATTATCACCCACAGATAGCACAGAACCGTCAGCATTTACAATGCAATGCGTGATCGATGCAGGAATCATAAATTCACAGTCTACGGTAAGATCGTCGTTGTATACAACACACTTATCGGCGTACTGTACCGATACATAGTTACCGGCACAGGAAATTGAATAAACATCATCCTCGATATCCATAGCTTTGGAAGTTCCGTTTCCGGAAATGAGAAGAAGCTTTGCATTTCCGCCGTTCTGATAGTTATCAAGAAGGATGGCAACATGCTTGCCGTCAGCGGCGGTAAAGCTTTTTATCGGCATATCTTCGTGGGATATTTCAGAAATAAGGTTTCCGTCGTTTTCATACATCAGGCTTCTGTCGTTGCAAACAACGAAGATTTTCCCATCTTTTCTGTATGTGATGTCAAGCGGCATTGAACTGCCCAATGGGATTGTCGCATAAAAGCTGTCCTCAGCGGTTTTGCCGAGATGAAGCTCAGCATTAAAGCTTCCGTCTGTCGTTCCGTATGCCGCGATTGCAACGGATTTTTCCCCGGAAGAAACAGCGGCATCAAAAATGTATTTTTCGGAAGAGTGAAACTTGTAAACAGGTTCGAATTTAGAATTATATACTGTCACGAGTGATTTGCAGTCGTCGTCATCCGTCACGACTGTAAAATCGCCGGAGCTGTTCATACTGATGTTTAAAATCTGTGCCTCACTCGTTCCGGAGTATAAAAGCTTTTCAGGGGTTGCAATGTAGAAATTAAGCCCGCCAAGGTCATATGCTGCAAAACGTGATTTTGATGCAGATACAGCAGGAGAGCGCAAAAGCACGGCCTCGTTCAGCGTTGATTTGCCGGAAAGCTTGTAAGATATAAGTTTCTCCGGAGAGATAACACAGAGGTTTCCGTTTATAACGGCAAATTTGTTATACTCGTTTGCATCAAACGAGATTGAGGCTTCCGTGGCATCACCGCGCACACCGTTGAATATCCAGTAAGAAATACGCTTGAGCGAGCCTGAGGTTATGCGGTTGTTTAAAAATATGACACTGCAAACAAAAAGCAGTATTGTTATAAATACGGCAAAACGACCGGAAAGATGTTTACTTCCTTTTCTTTTTGCAGACATTGCAGCCTCCGTAATAAATCAAATTTGTATTCCGAAGCGTTCGGGATAGATAACATTTGTCATATGTAGTCCGTGCGCGGGGGCAGTAGGTCCTGCGCGGCCGCGATCTCCGCTTTCCAGTATGTCCGGAACGTCTCCGGCACGGATTTTTCCTGCCGCAACATCAAGGAGAGTTCCGGCTATTGTCCGAGCCATATTGTATAAAAATCCGTCTGCGGAAACCGTGAATGAAACAACATCGCCGATTCTTGCTACGTCGCATTTGTATATCGTGCGGACTGTTGACTTTACCGGAGTTCCGAGACTCCGCACAGCGGCAAAATCGTGAGTTCCGACAAAGTGAGATGCGGCTTCCTTTAGAAGCTCCGTATCAAGCGGATATCTGTAATGTAAGGCATATCTTTCTGAAAACGGGTCTCGCATCTGCGTATTGCAGATATAATAAGTATATTCCTTTTCAATGCAGGAATGAACAGGATGAAAATCATCGGGAACGACAAAGGCATCCTTTACCGATATATCCTTTGGCAAAAGTGAGCTTAAAGCATAAGCAATGCGTGATACCGGAATATCGGATTGGGTGCGTACAGATGCAACATATTTTTTTGCATGAACGCCGGTGTCTGTTCTTCCGCAGCCGACAACCTTAAGCGGCTCGCAAAAAAGAGATGAAACGGCATCGTTCAGTGTGGATTGAACGCTTGTGGCGTTTGATTGTGTCTGCCAGCCGTGGTATTCTGTTCCGTCATAGGATAGCGAAAGCGCTATATTTCTGCTCATAACACAACTCCAAAGCTCACTGTCGCCGAGATTACGGCAATTGCCGCAAACAGGGCAGCGAAAAGAATGCATGCATAAATATCAATGGAAGAAAGCTTGAAAACGCGAAGTCTTACGCGCCCTTCACCACCGCGGTAACAGCGGCATTCCATTGCAAGTGCAAGGTCCTCTGCACGCTTGAATGCGTTTATGAAAAGTGGAACGAGAATGGGGATAAGCGCACGTGCGCGGGAAATAAGGCTTCCGGTTTCGAAGCTTGCTCCGCGCGATTTCTGTGCAGACATTATCTTGTCTGTTTCCTCAATAAGCGTGGGAATAAAGCGCAGAGCTATTGACATCATCATTGAAAGCTCATGCACGGGAAAGCGTACCTTTTTTAAAGGAGAAAGCAGAGCTTCAAGACCGTCTGTCAGCATTATCGGGGATGTGGTATACGTCAGCATCACAAACGTTCCTGCGACGAGAAGAATAATTCTTACCGTCATATAAAGCGCGGTTGCCACACCTCCGGTCGTAACGGAAACTGCACCGAGCTGCAAAAGCACATCCCCGCTTTTTGTGTAAAAAACGTTAAGAACGGCGGTGAATGCAAGCAAAATCATAATAGGCCGCAGGCTTTTAAAAATAAGCCGTAAATTTATTTTTGTTATAAGGATAACCGTGATAAGAAGCGCAGTTGCAATGCAGTAAGGCACAATGCCTTTGCACACAAAAAGCGCGATGATATAAGCGATTGTTAGAATAATCTTAACCCGCGGGTCAAGACGGTGGAGTATGCTGTTGCCCGGAAAATACTGACCGAGCGCAACGTCTTTTATCATTTGTTTCCACCTCCGAGTGCAGTGATTGCACAGGCAGCCTGCTTTACGGTGTATATAGCATCGGGAAGGTTTATCCCGCGTGCTCTTAGTGCATTTGCAATATGCGCGACCTGTGGAATGTCAAGTCCCGCATCAAGAAGAATTTCAGAATGGGAGAAAACCTCGTCGGGAGTTCCCTGAAGAAGAACGCGTCCTCCGCTCATAACGAGAAGGCGGTCTGCCATTGAGGCAACGTCCTCCATGCTGTGAGAAACAATAACTATTGCGGCACCGGTTTCGTCGCGGTAGGCGCGTATGTGGCGAAGTAAATCCTCGCGGCCAACAGGGTCAAGCCCTGCGGTCGGCTCGTCGAGTATAAGCACCTTCGGGCGCATTGCGATAACTCCTGCAATGGCAACGCGGCGCTTCTGTCCGCCGGAAAGCTCAAAGGGCGAGCTTGAAAGAAGCGACTCGCTAAGACCAGCAAAGCGTGCGGCTTCACGGACGCGCTCGTCAATCTCGGCGCCTGAAAGCTTCATATTGCCGGGACCGAAAGCAATATCCTTGTATACCGTTTCTTCAAACAGCTGGTATTCCGGATACTGCAGAACAAGCCCTACGTTAAAGCGGATGCTGTGGGTAAACTCTTTTGACTTGAAGATATCTTCTCCGCAATAGGTTATGCTGCCGGAGGACGGTTTTATAAGTCCGTTCAGATGAGAAATGAGCGTGGATTTGCCGGAACCGGTATGACCGATAATCCCGAGCGTTTCGCCGGGATAGATATCGAGATTTATATCATTTACAGCAGAACATTCAAAGGGCGTTTTGGGACTGTACACATGCGAAAGTCCCCGTATGCTCATTATAGCGTTCACCTTACGTAATACCTCCGGATTCATCTGTTGATTGCCTTTGCTATTGCATCGGCACATTCCTCTACGCTGATTTTATCAAGCGGCAAATCAAAGCCTGCGCGGTTAAGCTCCGAGAGAAGCTCAACGGTCTGTGGAACGGAAAGCCCAAGCTTGTGAAGAAGCTCCGTCTGCGGGAAAATCTCTTTTGGAGTTCCTTCTAAAACCATCTTTCCGCGGTCCATGATTATTATTCTGTCTGCCATTGCGGCTTCGTTCATGTGATGAGTAATAAGAACAATTGTGATGCCGTGGTTTTTGTTAAGCTCACGCGTTATTCTCAGCACATCGCGCCGTCCGGACGGGTCAAGCATTGATGTCGGCTCGTCAAGGACGATACAGCGCGGGCGCATTGCAATGATTCCCGCAATTGCTATGCGTTGCTTCTGACCGCCTGAAAGAAGATGCGGTGCATGATCGCGGTATTCATACATACCAACTGTTTTTAGTGCATCATCAACTCTTTTGCGGATTTCCTCTCTCGGAAGACCGAGATTTTCCGGACCGAAGGCAACGTCTTCCTCCGTTATCGTCGCGACAATCTGGTTGTCGGGATTCTGGAAGACCATTCCGCACGTTCTGCGTATCTCAAATAAAAGCTCTTCATTGAGTGTGTCCATACCGTCGACGAGAACGCGCCCGCCGCAGGGGAGAAGCACTGCATTGAAATGCTTTGCAAGCGAAGATTTTCCCGATCCGTTGTGACCGAGAATAGCAAGATATTCCCCATCGCGGACGGAAACGTTGACCTCAGACAGTGCGGTCTTGCCACCGGACTCCTCGGTGTTGTATCTGAATGTAAGATTTTCCGATTTTATAATATCCTTCATAACGTGAAAACCTCTTAAACGTGCCACCTCATGGCACTTCCTGCCGGCAGGTACAGTCCGGTTTCAGAAACCGGAAGGCCAAGCTCATCACATTCGCTGACCCCGCCGTATTTTTTTGTGAATATCATATCTGCCATATACTTCGTAACGGACGGCGCAAGCCCCGTGGTGTATGAGCTTATAAGAACGAACAGAGGTTCATCCGAAAGCACGCCCGAGCAGAGATTAACGAAATCAAACAAATTGTTTTCAATCTTCCATATCTCGCCGGTAGGTCCGCGCCCGTAAGACGGCGGATCCATAATGATTGCGTCGTATTTTCTGCCGCGTCTTATCTCGCGCTCAACGAACTTTGCGCAGTCATCGACTATCCATCGGATAGGCGCATTGGAAAGCCTCGAGCTTGCCGCGTTCTCGCGCGCCCATGCGACCATTCCGCGTGCCGCATCAACGTGGCAGACGGAAGCTCCCGCCTTTGCTGCCGCAATGGTAGCTGCACCCGTGTATGCAAAAAGGTTAAGAACGTTTACAGGTCTGCCGGCGTTTGAAATCATATCCATAATAAAGTCCCAGTTTGATGCCTGTTCCGGGAAAATGCCGGTATGCTTAAAGTTCATCGGCTTTAAGTTGAAGGTAAGGTCTTTGTAGTTAATTGACCACGAAGCAGGGAGTGTTCTGTTCGTCCAGCTTCCGCCGCCGGAGGAAGAGCGTGAGTAAAGCGCGTCATATTTCTTCCAGCGCGGGTGTTTGCGCGGGGAAGACCAGATTGCCTGAGGCTCCGGGCGGACAAGATAGTAATCTCCCCAGCGCTCAAGCTTTTCGCCGTCTCCGCAATCTATAACATTGTAATCGTCAAAATTTTCGGCAATCCACATAATAACAAAATTTCCTTTATTTACATTGATATTATATCAATTTTATATGATATCACAAATTCCCCGAAACGTCAATCAAATACACAGATTATTCACGGATTTTACTGTAGGTGTTACAATGATGTGTGACAAATAAATAAAAAAGGGTAGCGAATAGAAGCGACCTGTGTTAAGGTTGAGTTGCTCAGACAAAACCGAAAGGCAGGTGTCACCCTATTCGCTATGAATAAGATAACACAAGATAT
>JAZSOS010000014.1:0-5261 GCA_045537045.1 Eubacteriales bacterium | reverse complement strand
AAGAAGGTTGCGGCAAAGTATCCGGAAATTTCTTTTGATGACTGGTACATAGACATCATGACAGCAAAGCTTGTTGATACAAAGCGCCGTCGTGATTTCCAGGTTATGGTGCTTCCGAACCTTTACGGAGACATCCTTACAGATGAGGCTGCAGAATTCCAGGGCGGCGTAGGAACAGCAGGAAGCGCAAACGTCGGAAAACGCTATGCAATGTTTGAGGCAATCCACGGCTCAGCTCCCCGTATGGTGGCAGAGGGAAGAGACAAGTTTGCAGACCCGTGCAGCATGCTCCGCGCAGCAGTTATGCTTCTCGAGCATATCGGCGAGGTTGAAAAATCCGAACGTCTTGCTGCAGCGCTCGATACATGTATGTATGACGAGAAAAAGCTTACGATAACAGGAAGAGCAGACGGTGCAACGTGTGCCGAGTTTGCAGATTATGTTATGTCAAAGCTTGACAGATAAGAGGCGCTAAAAGCCAAAGAAAGGAAGATTGAGATGAGCGAGAGATATATTTCGCCGCTTGTAATACGCAGATTACCGAAATATCACAGATGCTTAAAGGAGCTTTCTCGCAGCGGTGTAAGCCGTGTGTCGTCAAGTGTTCTGGCAAATAACCTCGGTTTTACCGCATCTCAGGTGCGTCAGGATTTCAGCTGCTTTGGCGGCTTCGGTCAGCAGGGATACGGATACAACGTTGAGAGCCTTCTTTCCGAAATTGCATCAATAATCGGCGTAGACCGGAAGCATACTGCCGCGATAATCGGCGTGGGGCATCTCGGCCATGCGCTTGTAAATAACTTCAGCTTCAAAACCAGTGGATTTGAGCTTGCGGCGGCTTTTGACGTAAACCCCGAGCTTATCGGCACGAAAATCGGAGATGTTCCGATTCTCGATATAAGCGAGATGGAAAAGAAATTTGATGAAAGCCCGTTTGACGTGGCCGTGCTTACAATGCCGCGTGAGCTTGCACGTGATATGGCGCGCAAGGTTGCAGAGCTTGGTGTGCGCGGTATCTGGAATTTCACGAATGTTGACCTTTCTGCAACCGAGCTTGGTGTGGAGATCGAAAACGTTCATTTTGCCGACAGCTTAAAGATTCTGTGCTACGAAATATCGAAGGAAAAATAAGGAGAACCTGTCTATGAAGAGGAGAGTAACGGCGGTGTGTCTCGCGGCGGTTCTGTGCTTTACGCTTGTTCTTGTCACCTCGGCAAAAGGTGGCTCGTCCTCTGACCCGGTGGTTTCAAAATCATATGTTGACGGGACATTTTTTGAAAGCGTAATCTCGGCTGCACGCAATAAAATTGAGGCATCTGTGTCTTCCTTCAAAAATAAATATATAAATGCGGCGAAGAGTGCCGCATCTGTTCCGTCAGAGGAGAAAGAGCTTGTTGCGGCGACTGCGGATGCAGTTCTGCGAGATTTGCAAAGCCGAGGAAAATGTCTTTATTCCACCCGCGCAATGACGGCGAAAACTCTCCGTTCTGGAGATAAGATATCCGCGAAAAACGGTACTGTGATTATGCTTCTTGACGGAAGTGCGAAGTGCGCGTCAGGGAGTGTTATCAACATTGCGGTTGGGCGCGAAATTGCTTCGGGCAATGCGCTGGGTCGTTTCACAACATTTATGTTCCCTGAGAACGGTGCAACCTTTGAGGTCACATCCAAAAGTGCAAAAGTGCTTATTGACGGAATTTATTCGCAGACAGCATATGATATAAAGTATATGGATGAAGCGTATGCGCTTAAAAGCCTCGGCCTTGTGCGAGGTGCCGTGGACGGTATGGAGCTATACCGCGGAAATACCCGTGCAGAGAGCATAACGATGCTTATTCGTTTGCTCGGAGAGGAAAAACCGGCGCTTTCAGCGGCGCATAAGCATCCGTTTGTTGATGTTGATGCGTGGGCACAGAGGTATGTCGGATATGCATACCGGATGGGGTATACAAAGGGCGTTACACAAACGCGCTATGACGGAAGCTCGCTCACCACGGCAAACCAGTATATGACCTTCGTGTTGCGAAGCCTTGGATATAGCGAAGAGACAGGAGATTTTAAGTATCTCACAGCAGTAAACGATGCCGTAAGGCTTGGCGTTATTCCGCAGAGCACGGCGGCAGAGCTTAACGCAACCGAATTTAAACGCGACCACGTTATGCATATTTCATATCTTGCAATGTCGGCGCGCGTTAAGGGAAGCGATATGACACTTCTTGCGCGGCTTGTTGCAAACGGCGCGGTATCATCCGACGCGGCAAATGAGTTTTTGGAAAGGTAACAAGAGAAAACAGATCTAAAAGGAAACCGACGGTGCAATTGCACCGTCGGTTTTGGCATTATCCCCTAAGAAATTCTGCGCAGATTGTTTCGGGGTTTACTATGTGTCCGCCGTGCCATATGGAGAGATTGAAGTTTTCTATGGCTCCGGCAAGCAGATACGCGTCTTTTGCTGTCTCCGCCTCGCGCTGGGCACCATCGGGTGGGAAAATATCATCCGTTTGCCCGACCTCAACCGTGACGGGGCGAGGCGCGCACATTCCGGCAATTTCGCCGTCGCGCAGAAGGTTAAAACCGGGTTGCGGCTGCCATTCGGGGAAGCGGGAATCGTCGCCGCCGTCAAAGCACGACATAAAGAAACCTCGCTGTATGCGTTTATCAAGCGCCATAGCGCGCATTGTGAGATATGCGCCGTAAGACATTCCGCAAGCGGAAAGGCGCGTCAAATCAAGCGTGCGGATATTTGACAGTGCAGTTATGCCTTGCAGAATTGAAAATACTTCAAGAGCCGCTATGGCGGCGCCGTTTTCCCTGAAACGCCGATCAAGCTCAGGGCGGTTATATTGCGTTTCATAATGCGGTTTTGCGGGATTGAAGCCGCAGTTCCACATAAGAAGCTGAGGGGCGAACACGGCAAAGCCGTTCTGCAGAAGCTTTTTAATAAGGCCGGAGTATCCGTTTTTTCCGTGCATACCGTACATAAGCTCGGGAGTGCCGAGATATCCGTGGCATGCTATGCAAAGCGGCGCAGGTTTTTCTGCATTGTGCGGGATAAACAGAAGCCCGAAGAACGGAAGAGAGGGCAGAACGTTTATGCGCAGTCTGAATATTTCGCACAAAGAATCACGCCCGACGTATTCGTGGGAAAGCGTCGGGATGTGTGTGATTTTAAGATTAAGCGGCGCACCGAGGGTATGAGCAAGAGGCGGTGCATCGAGATTTTTCTCATATTCCGCAAAGCCGTCTTCTGAAAGTGCAGTGACGGCATCGCAATAAATGCGGCGCGTATACTCGCTTTTTTGCGGATTTTCGACATACAGTACGTTATCGTTGTGCATTATTCAACATCCTGTTTGGTTTTTTCGCCTTTGATGGTATCAAGCTCTTTTTGCATGCGCTCAAGTTGTATGCGAAGTGCGCAAAGCTCTTGAGCAATGGGGTCGGGGATATGAATCTGGTCAAGGTCGTTGCTCTGCGGTTTTACGCCGTTGCGGCGTGCAACACGTGCAGGAACACCGACTGCCGTAGAATCGGGTGGGACGGTATCGAGAACAACGGCGTTTGCGGCGATTTTCGAGTTATCGCCGACGGTGAACGGACCGAGAACCTTTGCACCGGCGCCGATCATAACGTTGTTTCCGAGCGTCGGGTGGCGTTTTCCGATATCCTTACCCGTGCCGCCGAGCGTTGCGCCCTGATAAATCGTGCAATTTGAGCCGATTTCCGTTGTTTCGCCTATAACAACGCCTGTACCGTGGTCGATAAAGAAGCCGGGACCGATTTTTGCGGCAGGGTGGATTTCAACGCCCGTGAAAAATTTGTTGAGCTGTGACGCAAGTCTTGCTAAAAAGAAAAGCTTATGTCTGTAATAAAAATGCGCTACGCGGTGGTGGCATATTGCGTGAAAGCCGGAATAAAGGAGAAAAACCTCGAAGTTATTCCGCGCTGCGGGGTCGCGCTCACGCGCGGCGCGAAGGTCTGCTCTTAAATTGTCAAACATGTAAATCACCTCATCTTACTTTATAACGCCGCCGCCGAGGACGAGCTCTCCGTCGTACAGGACGAGAGATTGCCCGGGGCAGACTCCGCGTTGCGGGGTGTCAAAAACGGCACGGATTTCTCCGCCGGATATTTCTACCTCACACGGGGAAGCTTTTGCGTTATAGCGTATTTTTGCAGTGCATAAAAACTTTTCGGGAAGGGGAAGGTCACTTACAAAGGTAACATCGTGTGCCGTTACCTCGCGTTTGCTCTGTGAGCCTTCAAGACCGAGGATAACCTCGTTTTTTTCTGCATCAAGGCGGGAAACAAAAATGCGCTCTGAATATGCGATACCAAGACCGCGGCGTTGTCCCACGGTGTAGCGGATAAGACCCTTGTGCTCGCCGAGATTTTCGCCTTTCGGGCCGCGGAAAATTCCGTGCGGCTGTTTCCCGAATCTCTCTTCAATATATGCGGCATAATCACCGTCCGGTATAAAGCAGATGTCCTGACTGTCGCTCTTTTCTGCAACAGAAAGTCCTATCTCTTCGGCAATCCTGCGCACCTCGGGTTTTGACAGCTCGCCAAGCGGAAAAAGGCTTTTTTTAAGCTGATACTGATGCAGGCGGTAAAGCGCGTAGGTCTGATCCTTTTCACCAAATAGGGCGCGGGCAGGGAAAAACTCACCGTTTAAGGAGACCAGACGCGAATAATGCCCGGTAGCTATGAAATCCATACCCATTTCGGCGGCAAGGCGCAGCATAAGTCCGAACTTTATGTGATAATTGCACAGAACACAGGGATTCGGTGTTCGTGCAGAGAGATATTCCGTTGTGAAATTTTTTATGACGTACTCGGAAAATTCCTTTTCAGCATTATATGAAACGTGCGGGATACCGATGCGTCGGCAAACATCGCGTGCGTCGGTATCGTCGTTGCCGTGGAGAAGAAGCGTTATTCCGGTAACGTCATAATCCTTTGTGAGAAGGTATGCCGCAACGCTTGAATCCACGCCGCCGCTCATCCCTATTAAAACCTTTTTTCTCATAAGATAAATCCTTAAAGCTTTATGTTTATGCGGTGAGGCGCTTTTGTGAGAACTTCGGCTCCGTCTGCGGTAACGAGAACGGTGTCCTCTATTCTCACTCCGCCGAGATTTTCGATATAGATCCCCGGTTCTATCGTGATTACCATATTCTTTTGAAGAATCATATCTGAGCGACGGGAAACCGTGGGCGCTTCATGAATGGCAAGTCCAACGCCGTGACCGAGAGAATGCA
>JAZSOS010000026.1:0-3626 GCA_045537045.1 Eubacteriales bacterium | reverse complement strand
TGCACAGAACCGTAAAAAACGGACAATGAAAAAGCACACCCTCCTATGGTATAATAAAAACCATAGGAGGGATTTTTATGCCTAGAGAATACCGACACATCAAACAATACGAAAGAGAAATATTAGAGCTGAGAGAACAAGGGTTAACACAACGCCAAATTGGTGAACGCTTGGGATTTTCTCGCGAGAAAATAGAAGATTTTTTCAGGCGTTATCATCGTAATCAGCGGAAAGCTTTTTCCAACATAGAAATCAAGCATAAGTGGAGACCACGAAAAGATGGAATAATATTACCACCCTCAATTCAACAATTGAGCAAAGTTACACAGCTACAGTACGAACTTGCAACGAAGAAAAGATATATAAAAAGATTGGAAATGGAAAATGAATTGATGCGGGATTTTCTCTTGCTTACAGAAAGGAAGTGAGGACAAGTGTAAAATATATGGTTATCTATCGCAACAAGGACAAATACTCAATAAGTGAGATGTGCCGTTTTTTTAAAGTGTCACGAAGCGGCTACTATGACCATGTCAAAAGAATGGAAATACCTGCAAAAGATTTGCCGCTTGCTGAAAAAATAAAGGAATGCCAAGAACGATGCGGAAAAACTTACGGTTATCGTAGGGTGCATATTTGGTTAGAACGAAACGGAATACACAAAGATCCAAAAACCATTCTACGAATAATGCAAAAATATAATTTACTGTCCGTCATCAGAAGACGAAGATTCTACAAATACGACCAACACTTTCATCGATACAATAATCTTTGGAAACAAGATTTTAAAACAGATAGGCCCAATGAAAAGTGGGCAACCGATATTTCATACATACAAACCAAGCAAGGCGTTCTATACCTTTCTATCATACGGGATTTATACGACAACAGTATTGTTTCTTACAGAACCGGAACACAGCAAACTGTCAACCTAGTATTAGATACAATAAGAGAGGCGAAGAGAAAAGAAAAAGTCACTGCAGAGCTGCAACTCCACAGTGACCAAGGCTTTCAATATACCTCACACGGATATTTTAAGCTAACACAATCATACAACATAACGCCATCAATGTCAAGCAAAGGCAATCCATATGACAATGCTATGGCGGAAAATTTCTTCTCGATTCTCAAGACAGAATGCATATATCGTGCAAAGTTGAAAACATTTGAAGAAGCGCGACTTCTGATAGATAGATACATACAGTTTTATAACAATGATAGAATTCAAACAAAAACAAAACTGACTCCGCTTGAAAAACGAAGCCAGTATGTCGCTTAATATCTTTACCATAGGGGTTGTTTTTGTGCTGTCCGCACAATTTGGTGCAGTTCATACAGACAACAGTGTTCTTTCTTATTATCAATTACATGGCAGAAAACTTATTCAGCACGTGCTCGACAACCGAGCCTGTTTCTCCGTTTTGCTCCATAATGAGTTTCCCATAGAACAATTCATAATTTGCCTTTTCGTAATCTATGTCGCACAGATCTGCAATGATTCTTGTTGCGCGGTCAATCAACTTTTTATTGGAAATATTGATGCAGACCATATAGTTTCCGCGAATTTTCCCCATCTTCGCCATTGTTCCCGTTGAGAAATTATTGATCATCATCTTCATCGTGAGATGCTCGAAGATTTTGAGGCGCGTCTCCGTTACATCACCCTTACCTGCACCAAGAACAAGCTGTTCTGAATTCTTATAGCGTGACGCAATCTCTTCAAACGCAGGAGAAGCAGCTTCACTATAGTCTATCCACATAGCAAGGCTGTCGCCGCTTTCTCGCTCGGTATCCGGCTCACAGCCGATTTCATATTCAAGAAGTGACTCGAAATTGATTTTCGGGATCTTCTTTATATGTTCGGGATCTATTCCGATTTTGACATATTCAGCCTCGGTTTTATCAATGCATCTCGGTTTTCTTTCAAAACATTCAAACCAGGCAGCCTCTGTTGAGCTTGCAGGCTTTTTTGCAAATGCCCAAGACATTGTGAGGTCCTTTCTGTTCTGCGGTCTGAAAGGCGGAACGCTGAACGTTGGTCCTCTCTCAGTTGTGTCCGCAAGAATATCCAGCATATACTCGTCAGCAAAATATGTAACGTGTCCGCCTCTCTCATAGAGCTCGGTTTCGATATCGGTTGCATGTGCCATAAGCTCTATTGAGCTATCGCGTTTAAGCAAAGCAAGGCTGTCCGCAAAACCTTTTGCAAGCTTTTCTTTGTTCATATCTATCCCATCCGGAACAAATCTTGCAAGTGAAAGTTCAATCGCTGAAGCAATAATCGCCTGCTCAATTGTTGAGGATTGCATTCTGGTTGAGCCTGTGAGCGCCATACCTCCGCATTTCATATAAAGGCTATGACAATTCGGGTTCTTATATACTTCATCCGCGCGCTGAAGCTTTCCCAATATGGTTGACGGATCTGTGCAAACTATCATCCATACCTTTGCACCATCAAGAAGCGCCTGCTTTGCAGTACCAAGAATGGATGTGGTTTCTCCTGTTGCGGTAACTCCGACAAGGATATCTCGCTCGCAAAGCTCAAGTTCTTTGGCCTGCACACATCCAAGGCTTGTATAATCCTCAAACGACTCAACAGCTCTTATTATTGCATAGTCGCCGCCCGTCATAAGCGCTATAACGCTGTCTTCCGACGGAAGATTCTTATAACCTGCTTTTGAAAGCTCCCCTATCGCCTGTCTGAACGAAGCTTCAATGCGCATGGCAAGTCTTCCGGTTGAACCGCAACCGGAAATTATAATTCTGCCGCCTTTTCCGAGGCATTTAAAAACATCTTCACAAAAGCATTCGAACCTTTCACTATCAAGAGTCCGCTTGAATAAGCCCACAAGATCTTCATCAACTGAAATCAACATTTTTGTACCCTCGCGAGTATTTTCCCTGAATGTTTCTCCGAGTGTTTTTGTTTTGGGGTTGGACTGCTCCGCCTCAACGAAACCCAATCTGTATTCTTTTGAAAATTCGAGGAACTCATATGAAAGACGTTCCGCTTCTTTACTGATATTTATCATGTTTCTACTCCTGTGTCTGTGCTTTTATATTATCCGTTATCAAAACTCACAAGCTATGCCATAGTCCGCATATTCAAATATTCTTGCATTCTTATCTGGGTTTATTGCAATAACGGTATCTGCTCCCTCTATTGCGCATGTATGGTGAACTGCACCGGAAATGCCGACAGCTATATAAATTTTCGGGCTGACTGTTTTTCCCGTAAGGCCTACCTGCAAGGTGTATTCAGCTTTGCCCATATCCACGAGTCCGCGAGATGCGCAGACCTCGGCATCAAGCTCTTTTGCAAAGTCATGCAGTTTATCGAGATTACCTGCAACGCCTTTTCCACCCGAAACAATTATATCGCGACTTTCGTGCTTTGTTCTCACCGTTGCCATCTGCGGACGGGTAAGGCATTTTATTTTTGCATATACGCTTCCGCCTTTTGCCGGGCGGTACATAATCAAATCGCCCTCAGATGCCTCAAGCTGCGTGCAATCGGCGCACAGTCCGGTGTTGAGGATCGCCGCAACCTCGGGCGCAGTTTTGCGACCCCATATATCGGCATTCCAAAGTATTACGGAAGGGTTTTCTTTTTTCGCTCTTTCTGC
>JAZSOS010000041.1:0-15969 GCA_045537045.1 Eubacteriales bacterium | reverse complement strand
AACTATTTCAAAAGCATAAAATCTTAATAAGAACATGGAGTAATACATATGAAATTCAAGGAATTTTTGAAGCGTAAGGATATTGAAATCTCCGCAAAGCGGTATTTTATTGATGCACTCGGCGCTATGGCGCAAGGACTTTTTGCATCTCTTTTAATCGGAACAATTCTTTCAATGCTCGGCACACAGCTCGGAATTGATTCTCTTGTTGCTGTCGGCAACTTTGCAAAGGGTGCACAGGGCGCAGCAATGGCTGTAGCGATAGGCTATGCACTGAAATGTCCTCCACTTGTTCTCTTTTCGCTCACATCCGTCGGAATGGCGGCAAACGAGCTTGGCGGCGCCGGCGGTGCTTTTGCCGTTCTCATCATAACGATTATTGCCTCGGAGCTTGGCAAGGCAGTCAGCAAAGAAACAAAGCTTGATATCCTTGTTACACCGATTGTCACCATCTGCTCAGGAAGCTTTGCGGCAATGCTCATCGCCTCTCCTATCGGCACTGCAGCAACATACATAGGCGAGCTTATCATGTATGCAACTACGCTTCACCCATTCTGGATGGGCATCATTGTTTCTGTTATCGTCGGTATCGCGCTCACGCTTCCCATATCCAGCGCGGCGATATGCGCAGGTCTTTCTCTCACCGGTCTTGCCGGCGGTGCGGCACTTGCGGGATGCTGTGCCCAGATGGTCGGCTTTGCGGTTATGAGCTTCCGCGAAAACAGCTGGGGCGGACTTCTCGCTCAGGGAATTGGCACAAGCATGCTCCAGATGGGCAACATAGTTAAAAATCCGAAAATATGGATTCCACCCATTCTCACCTCTGCAATCGTCGGGCCGGTTTCAACGTGTGTTTTTGCACTGCAGATGAACGGTGCGCCTGTTTCCTCCGGTATGGGAACCTGTGGCCTTGTAGGGCAGATAGGTATGTATACCGGCTGGATAAGCGACGAAATTTCAATCGGATTTGCTCAGTGGGGCGGACTTTTGCTCTGCCACATTATCCTTCCTGCAATTATCTGTCCCCTTATCTGTGCACTCCTACGAAAAGCCGGTTGGATACGTGAGGGTGACTTGAGGCTTGATTTATAATTTTTTTCGATAAATCCTCTTACATTTGCTCACAAAATGTGGTACAATATAAACATCAATTTTATTTTAAAGGAACACTAAAAAAATGGATGCTTCCGTATGCTCCTTTTCCGGACACAGACAAATCTATACAATGCATTCCGCGGCACTTCCCAACCTTCTTTCCGAAACGGTGGACACGCTTATCGCCTCCGGCGTTTCGCGCTTTTGCAGCGGCGGTGCAATGGGATTTGACCTTCTTGCTGCAGAGCTTGTTCTTGAAAAAAAGAGGAACGGTGCGGACATTACTCTCTCAATGATTCTCCCGTGTCGCAGTCAGGCAGATCGCTGGCCTGCAGCAACGCGGCGCAAATATAATGAGATCATCGAAAAAGCCGACGAGGTTATTTATATAGCGGATGAATACAACCAGTTTTGTATGCATCTTCGCAACCGCCGGCTTGTGGACGAGGCAGACATTCTTCTGTGCTACCTTGTACGCGAGGCAAGCGGCACGGCATTTACTCGCAACTACGCAATCGACAGAGACAAAAAAATTATAAATTTAGCAGACCTTCTGTAAAAAGGAGAAACGCTATGCTCACAGAGATTACAAATGACAGCATTTTTCTTCCTGTCCGTGACAGAAATGCACACAAAGGCAATTTCGGACGCGTTCTTCTCTTCTGCGGGAGCGAAAAATACACCGGTGCGGCTTATTTTTCCGCACAGGCGGCGGTAAACACCGGCAGCGGTCTTGTCTTTCTTTCCGTTCCGAAAAAAATCCGCCCGATTCTCGCGTCAAAGCTTAACGAGCCGATTCTTGTTCCTCGAAGCGACGGTGAAATGAAAAACGACGCAGTTTTGCTCGGGTGCGGGCTTGGTCTTTCACACAAAAGCGAAAAGCTTGTGAAAAAACTTATTTTTTCAGGGACTTCTCCGCTCGTTCTTGACGCGGATGCAATAACAATTGCGGCGAAGCTTAATCTGTCGCTAAAATCCTCCCCGCGTAAGCTTATCCTTACTCCGCACGAAGGAGAGTTTTTGCGGCTTGTACCCGATTTTGACCATGAACGCCGTGAAGAATTTGCTGTAACTTTTGCAAAGATGAACAAATGCACGCTCGTCCTTAAAGGCAGACGTACATTATGTGCGGACGAAAACGGTAATCTCTATGAAAACACCACGGGAAATCCCGGTATGGCAAAGGGCGGAAGCGGCGATGTCCTTGCCGGAATAATCACTTCGTTAATTGGTCAGGGCATACCTCCGATTCGCGCGGCATATACTGGAGTGTGGCTGCACGGCGCGGCGGGAGACCTTGCCGCCGGAATTTACGGCGAATATTCAATGACCCCCACCGATATGCTGTGTACCCTCAAATCGGTTATGAAGAAGGTCAGGCAAGAAGATTGAAAAAACTTTTTGTTTTACTCCCGATATTACTAACGTTCACTTTTCTCTCCTCATGTTCTTCCGGAGGAAGCGGTGCAGATGCCGTTACCGAAACAATGCGAAACACCGTTTCGGCAAGCTATCGCACAGATATAACGGCGCATTTCCCAGCACGAGAGGTAAGCTTTATCCTTGACTATACATACAACCGCGAGGAGAACGACCGTGCGTGTGTGGTGTCCCCGGATGAAATCGCCGGAATGTGCTTTACCGTAGCGGGAGAGCGTTCAACAATAAACTTTGACGGTGCAAACCTTGAAATGGGAAGACTTAATGAGGATAATCTTTCCCCGCTTTCCACCGTACCGGTTCTTATGAAGCACTGGACGGGCGGAAATATAAGCGAGCAGTCAGACACAAAAATATTTGACCGTGACGCATATCTCATAATTTCACGAAACAACGGAGAAGCCTCTGCAGTTGAGGTGCGCTCGTGGTTTTCAAAAGATGACCTACTCCCACTGTATGCCGAAATTTTCTCCGACGGAGAACGCGTTATACAGTGTAAATTTGAAAGGGCTGAACATAAGCTGCAATGACAAACACAATAAAAAGAGCGGAAGCTGTAATTAATTTATCGCATATTGAGCACAACTTCCGGGAAATCAAAAAATTTACGGGAAACAAAAAAATAATCTGCGTGATAAAGGCAGACGCTTACGGTCACGGGGCCGCAGTGCTGGGTAAGCTTTACGAAAAACTCGGCGCCGACATCCTTGCCGTAGCCTGCATTGA
The DNA here is from genome assembly GCA_045537045.1 of Eubacteriales bacterium. Lineage (GTDB taxonomy): Bacteria > Bacillota > Clostridia > Oscillospirales > JAAYXM01 > SIG480. Next base: position 12,708 of record JAZSOS010000041.1, on the reverse strand, counting down.
TGAAGCGCTGGAGCTTAAGTCCGCCGGCATCCGCACACCGATCATAATTCTCGGCACTACACCACCGGAATCTGCCGGAACGCTTTCTGATAACGGCATTATCCAGACCGTTCCGAGCCTTGAATATGCACGCCTTCTTGATGCCGAGCTTTGCAAAGAGAACAAAAAGCTTTGCGTGCACATAAAGCTTGATACGGGGATGACGCGTTTCGGCGTATATGCACACAAATCATACATCGAAGATGCTGCGGATGAAGCAGAAAAAATCACCCAACTTAATTCCCTTTTGGCAGACGGAATATTCACCCATTTTTCCGAAGCGGAAAGCGATGATACCGCATTTACAGAAGAACAGCTTGACTGTTTTCTCGGCGTGGTTGCGATTCTGGAAAAACGAGGAAAAACATTTCAATTTTGCCATTGCGCAAACAGCGCAGCTGTGGTAAACTATAATAAGGCACATCTTTCATGTGTCCGGCCGGGGCTTATTCTTTACGGTCATTCTCCCACGGAAAAGCCCGTACCGGGGCTTGACCTTCGCCCGGCAATGACGTTCAGGAGCCGTATCGCCGATATGCGCCACATAAAAAAGGGCGATGCGATCAGCTATAACCGCCGCTTTGTAGCACCGCGGGATATGAAAATTGCAGTTGTTTCCTGCGGATACGGTGACGGAATACACCGCGCTCTCTCCGGAAAAGCATGTTGCCTTATCAAAGGAAAGCGTGCACCCATTCTCGGCAATATCTGTATGGATCTTTTCCTTGCAGATGTAAGCGAAATTCCGGATGCCGCGCCATTTGACGAGGTTGTCCTCTTCGGAGAGCAGAACGGCGAATACCTCTCTCCGGATGAGCTTGCCCATATTTCCGGCACCATCTCTTATGAGCTTCTTACCTCGGTTTCAAAAAGAGTTGTAAGAACATACATAACGGATCCGGCATAATATAAAGCGGAGAGCAGCTGAGAATTTTTAGAAATTTTCGCAAGGCTGATTAAAATATGCGCGCCTGTGGAAAAATATAGTTGTCGAAATGAATTTTTGGCTACTACATTACCTGCGGAGCGTGAATTTTGGTGAATTACAGCATAAAACGCGGAGATATTTACTATGCCGATTTAAGCCCCGTTGTGGGCAGTGAGCAGGGCGGAATGCGTCCTGTGCTCATTATCCAGAACGATGTCGGCAACAAGCACAGCCCCACGGTTATCGCGGCGGCGATAACATCACAGATAAATAAAGCAAAGCTTCCTACCCATATTGAGCTTGGCGGAAAAAGCTTTGGGCTTTCAAAGGACTCTGTTGTTCTGCTTGAACAGGTCAGAACAATAGACAAAACACGCCTTAAGGAAAAAATGGGAAGGCTTGATGAAAATCTTATGCATCGCGTTGACAACGCGATCGCCGTCAGCTTCGGGCTTATGGTGAACTGATAAACAAAAGAAAATCGGAGGAATGTTACAAATGAAACAGAAAAAATGGAAGGCAATAACATCTGCCGCACTTCTTGCCGCGCTCATCGCCGTCGGATTTTTTGCGATTGCCGCTGAATATGGAACCTCGGATGACCCGTTGGTCAGCCTGAGCTACATAAACAACGTGCTCTCTCCGCAGATTTCCGAAAAGGTTGATGAGATTATCGCAGAAAAAACAGGCTCGCTTGAAGCCGAGCTTGACAACAAGATCAGCTCAATCTCAGGCGAAATCAGCGATAAAATTTCGGAATACACGGCGAAAAGCTCGGATGAAATTGTAAACGATGCTTTCATCCAGAGCGTTGCCGACAAGGTTGCCGAAAAAGTCGGTGCATCTTCCGGCACAAGCTCGACCTTCGCTCTTGTAAAGCTTAAGTCCGGGCAGACGCTCACAGCAAAGGTAGGATGCGAAGCGCTTCTGCGCTTAGGAGGTGCAAACTGCGTTTCCTCCGGCACTCCCGGTCTTATTGATATGACAACCGGAGCAGACCTTGCAGGCGGCAAACCGCTTGAGAAAAACCACCTCTATCTGTGCACGGTTGACGGTCGCGGAATAAAGGCAACAAGCGATGCAACGCTTCTCGTCCGCGGACCTTACAGCATTTCCTGATTTCTTACAACGATAACGATAAAACCGCAAAGCAACGGAAAAACACCGAAGCTTTGCGGTTTTTTTATCTTCTTTTTTATAAATACTTAAAATATATGGTGATTTGTATGGAAAAAACACTGCCTTTATATCTCGGTCCATCGGTTATCGGCTCTGTTGTATGCCGTGAAGAAAATACGCATATTGTCCTTACCGCAAAAACTTACGCATCACTGCACGGCATCTGCCGCGCATACGTTCGCGGAAACAGCGGAAGATTTTTAATTGGTGTTCTGTCTCCCGACGGCACATTCTTCAGCGCAGAAAAGAGCGTGACAAAAACATCGCTTAATTCAGAAGGACTTTCTTTCGACGGCATTACATATGCCTACGCCGTCACATCCTCAAAAAAACACGAGAACGATATAACCGACTGGAAGAAAGTTGATAACCTAACAGACACTTTATGCCGTGACAGTGTCGTAGCCACGCTCGCAAAGTCAACCGATGCACTTTGCGACAGCTGTTTTTCTCCGACACGCCTTGCCGTTCCCCTGCTTACCGGACGGCCGTTTCCTCGCCCGGATGTCCTCTGCCTTCTCACGCCGCAGGAAATAAACGGCACGCTTTACGGCGTGCTCGGCATATCGCGCAACGGCACACCTCGGAGAATTTAGTTTTTATTTGAATTCTTCCGGATAAAATGCACTCGCAAGAACTTCCACAGCATACGCCATACGGTTGCCCGGAAGCACGCTTTCAAGCGTTATCGGCACAAAACGCTCATTCTTAACACAATCAAGCGATGCAAGCGTTGGGTTTGCCTTGATTTCAGCTATTTTTTCTTCCACATCGGGCGAGTCGTAATCGTGGATTACGATGACGTCCGGTTCTCTTTTTATAACTTCTTCATAGCTTACGGTTACCCATTGTTTTTCAGTAAGGTCGTCGAATATGTTCTTTCCTCCGGCAAGAGAGATAAGAAGTGACTCAAAGTTTGTTCCGGAGCATGTGAAAACGCCGTCGTTTCCGCTGTCATACACAAGCACTTTAACAGGTTCTTTTCCGCTAAGCTTTTCTCCCACAGCGGAAATACGCGCCTTTTGGTCTGCAACAAACGCTTCTGCTCGCTCTTCAATTCCGAATATTTTTCCGATATCAAGAATTTCTTTATACTGTTCGTCAAGCGTTGTTGCGGAATTTACATAAACGTCTATTCCGTAGCCTTTCGCTTCTTCAATGTTACAGCCGGAATCGCTTATCTCCCAGTCAAGCGCATATACAAAATCCGCACCGGAAGTGAGAATAGCTTCACGCGTTGCTTCGGCATAGTTCAGCTGCGGAATTGCGTTAACCGCATCGGCATATTCGGGAAGCGGACCGCGGCTGTGATTTATAAGGCTTCTTCCGATAACCTTGTCTGACAGCCCGAGCGCGGCAAAAAGCTCGGTACAGTTAGGACCGAGGGTAAGCACCTTTTGCGGATTCTTTTTTATAACTGCAACACGACCATAATTGTCAAAGGTTACTGTTTCCTGCGTAATATTGTTCTCTGCATTATTGTTCTGTGTGTCTGCACATCCTGCAAAAAGCGCGATAAGCATAAGACTTGTGAGAACTATTGATATAATCTTTTTCATTTTTTAAATTCCTTTCTTTGAATGACCGCTAAAATAAGATATGGTAAGCTTCCCGTTTTCGGGATTTTTCGCAACGGAGGAATATACGCCGAAAATATCAAAGATATTTTCGGGGGTAAACACTTCTTCCGGGGTGCCTGAAAGCATAATTTTGCCGTCTTTTAAAACATATATCCTGTCACAGTAAAGCGCCGCCATATTTAGGTCATGAATTGCCGCAATAACGGTTATGTCAAGACGTTTTATGAAATCAAAAATCTCGAGCTGATAGCTGATATCAAGATGGTTGGTCGGCTCGTCGAGAACAAAAAAGTCGCACTCCTGCGCCACAGCGCGCGCAAGAAGAACACGTTGTTTTTCCCCGCCGGAAAGATTTAAATAGCTCCGTTTTTCCATATTCTCCATTCCGAGATGGACAAGGGCATGGTGAACCATTTCACGGTCTTCCACGGTATCCGAATCAAAAAGTTTTTTTCTCGGACTTCTGCCCATTGCAACCATTTCTTCAACAGTGAAATCAAACGGAACGTCATTTTCCTGCCCGACAACTGCCATTTTCTGCGCAGTTTTCCTGTACGGCATTGCGAAAACATTCTCGCCGTCAAGCAAAATCTCACCCGAATCAGGAGTTAGCGCACGGTAAACATTTTTAAGCACAGTTGACTTTCCGCTTCCGTTAGGTCCAATAATACCTACAAACTCACCCTGTTTAACATCAAGTGAGATGTTTTCAATTGCGTTTTTTTCTCCGTAAGAATACGAAACGTTTTTTATTTCAAGCTTTGCGTCCACGTCCGCTCACCTTCCCTTTCGTCCGTTTTTCTTCAGCATGAAGATGAATACGGGACCGCCGATAACGGCAGTCAGCACACCGACGGGAAGTTCTTCCGGTGCTAAAAGCATTCTCGCCGCAACGTCTACCCATACGACGAGTATTCCGCCGAGAAGCGCAGATACGGGAAGCACTCTTTTGTGGTCTCCGCCGCATAGAAGACGTGTAAAGTGCGGCACCATAAGCCCAACAAACCCAATGCTCCCGCTTACGGCAACGGTAGCACCGGCAATAAGCGATGCCACGAGAATAAGCTGTTTCTGAAGCCGTGAAACATTCACACCAAGCGATGTTGCGCTTTCATCGCCGAGCAGAAGAAGATTAAGTCCGCGGTGGTTGAGCATAAGAAATGCCATACATAAAACAAGCACCGCCGTGGGTAGACCGAGATATGCCCATTTTGCCCCTGCAAGGCTTCCGGACATCCAGAACTCTGCATTATGAAGCCCCAACGCATTAGGCGCCGAAAGCTTTATTATCCGCGTTATTCCGTCCATAATCATAGATATCGCAACGCCGGAAAGAAGAAGCTGGGTTATGTTTATCCTGCCGCGATGACGAGAGAGGACATAAACGGCAATTATAGTTGCCGCCGCGCCAAAAAATGCGCTTATTGACAGCGAATACACACCGAGAAACGAAAACGCGCCGAATAGCATCCCGAGCGTTGCAAAAGCTGATGCTCCCGACGATACGCCGAGAATAAACGGGTCGGCAAGCTTATTGCGGACAAGTGCCTGCATCGTAACTCCGCAAACCGCAAGTGAAGCACCAACTATAAAGCCGAGAAGCACGCGCGGAAGCCTGAGCATCAGCACAATATTCTCAGAAAGCGCATCCCACGTCTGCGGCAAAAACGAGCCGAAAAACGGTATTTTTGATATCAGCACCTTTGCCGTCGTTATCGGTGAGACCGAAACCGGCCCAATACCAATGGCAAAGACTACACTTAAAACCGCCGTCAATATGAGAAAAATTAACAGCGGAGCAATTCTTTTTTCTTTGAATTTCATTTTAATGCCTTTCGTGGATAAAATTATAATTAAAATGATACCATATCTCCATATATTTGTCAATTGCGGCGGAGTGCGGTTTTCATTACGCAGTGCCGCTTTTTAACAGCTCTGCATAGAGTGTTTTTGCTTTTTCCGTATACGTTTTCAACATTTCTGCCGGAAGAGTTAATGCACACTCCGGCAGAGAAAAAGCACGGTTTTGATTTGCAAGGTCAATTGCACAAAAGGTGTCTGCAAGAAAATCAAGATTGTCCAACACGCGCTCCAATTCAATTAACTTATCCATAAAAGTCCCCCTTGGTGTTTTCCCAAAGGGAACTTCGCTCAGTTCCCTTTGAAACCCTCCACGTCTTTGCCGCTCGGCGCGCACCGGATAAATTATCGCACTCATCACAGAGACTTTCGCCAATGGCAAAATTAAAATTTTGCCTGCTCAGTCTTGCCTGTGATTTCGCTGTAATTTATACCCGCTTGGCGCTTAAGGCGGCGTTCCATTCCGCAGCTTTTACCTCTACACTATCTGCTTTACCGGATTGGACTTCGCCACAGAATCCCACTATGTTTTGATTGTTTATAAATAAATTTTAACACGTAAGTATTAACTTTTTGCCCACATATGTATTCAAGCTCTAAAAAATATTTTTGCATTATCAAAACAAGGATATGTATATCACTGCGCTTAATATTAAAATGAGTACCTTTATTTTGAAATTGGAAGAAATCTTGTAAAACGCACAAAAAGTCTCCCTTTTGTAAAGGGAGACTCTGCCGTAACGCAGTTAAGATTATTCTATTCAGCCATGCATTCGGCAGACTTTATAACAACACACAGCCCGGACAGTATTTGTCCGGGCTGTGTGTTGTTATCCTTTAAGTGCGATGCCCTGTGCATCAAGAGCTTTGATTATTCCGTCGGCAACATCCATAACCTCGTCGCGAGTGAGCGTTTTTTCGCTGTCCGAGAAAATCATACGCACGGTTATTGACTTTCCACTCTCGTCGGTGTAGGTATCAACAACAGAAACCTTCTTGATAAGAGAGCAGTTTGCCGCATCAATTGCAGCCTTTATGGGTGCAAACTTCTCGGAAACAAACGAAAGGTCAATTTCAATCTCCGGGAATCGGGACGGCTCTTCATACTTGATGCTTGCGTTTTCAATCTTTGCAAACTCCGCTACGTCAATCTCGGCAAATACGATATTCGCTTTCTTATCAATCTTCTTTGAAACCTGAGCGTTTGCAATGCCGATTTCACCAAGACGAACACCATTACAATAAATTGCGTTGAGGTTTTTCGTGTGCTTGTATGAGCTCTTTTCATCAAGTTTTTCAAACGTAAGCTCGCGGTGCTTGATATCGTCTGTTACAACGGCAAGAATATCGCGAAGCTCAAAGTAAAGAGCTTCCATGTCCTTTGTCTTACTAAAGAGAGTTATCGCAAGCTTTTTACGCTCGTTGCAAAGTCCGTCAGCTTTCAGTCCGTCAACAGTTCTGCCGATTTCAAATATCCCGAAATCCGAAGAGTAGGACGTATTTGCCTTTATCTGGCAAAGCTGTGTCGGAACGATTGATTTTCTAATTGTTTTGATGTTCGGGTTTGTTGCGTTTACAAGCTCAATATTCGGTTCAATGTCAATTCCGAGTGTCTTGTATTCATCGTAATACGCCCAGACATACGAATGTGTTTCGTGGAGAGAGAAGCGATGAACAAGGATATCCTTTATTCTGTCCTCATCCGTCTTCTCCTGAGCCGCGCGCACCGGATAAAGCGGAACAGCAGCGGTGTTTACCGCGAAGTTGTCATAGCCGTAAATTCTTGTGATTTCCTCGATAATGTCAGCCTTCATTGTGACGTCCTTTGTCGCACGCCATGACGGAACGGAAACCTTGAAGCTGTTCCCCTCATTCTCCACGCCGAAGCCGAGAGAAGAAAGCGTTTTTACAATGCGGTCATTTTCAATTTCAATTCCTGTATAGCGGTCGACAAATGACTTATCAAACGACAACTCAACATTATCATATTTAAACGCATATTCATCTGTGAGCGAGCTTGTGATAACCGTGCCGCTGTCGATATCGAGAAGAAGCTTTACGAAACGTGCAATAGCCGGGACCGTCATTTCCGGATCAAGGCTCTTTTCATAGCGCTGGGATGCATCTGTTCTGTGACCGAGACGTACAGTGGATTTGCGGATTGAGGATGCATCAAACGTTGCCGACTCAAGTGTTAATGAGCTTGTGTCCTCAACGATTTCCGAATCAAGACCGCCCATAATGCCGGCGATAGCAACCGGAGTGTCGCTGTTGCAAATCATAAGCGTGTTCTCGTCGATATCGCGCTCGACCTCATCAAGAGTCTGGAACTTGAAGGGTTTGTCAAAACGCTTTATGCGGATTTTGTCAACCTTTCTTGAGTCAAACGCATGCATCGGCTGTCCCATTTCAAGCATGAGGTAGTTTGTAAGGTCTGCAAGAAGGTTTATTGCACGCATTCCGCAATAGTAAAGGCGGATGCGCATATTCATCGGGCTTACGTGCTTTGAAATGTTCTCAAAGCGGAGCGCCGAATAGCGGTAGCAAAGCGGATCTTCAATCTTAACATCAAGCTTCGGAAGGCTTGCATACTGTGCAAGGTCAACAACGTCAAGCGGACGGAGCTCACGCCCTGCGATTGCGGCAAACTCACGCGCAATGCCGTAGTGTCCCCAGAGGTCGGGGCGGTTTGTGAGGGATTTGTTGTCTACCTCAAACACGATGTCGTCAATTGCAAAGACATCTTTTAAATCAGTGCCGTTTTTAAGGTCTGCATCAAGGTCCATAATGCCGTCGTTGTTATCGGAAAGGCCAAGCTCCTTTTCAGAGCAGCACATACCGCAGGAGAGATATCCCGCGAGCTTGCGCGGAGAAATTTCAATCTCGCCGATTTTTGCGCCCACCTTTGCAAACGCAGTCTTCATTCCGACACGGACATTGGGTGCACCGCAGACGACGTCAACAAGCTCTGCCTCGCCTGCATCAACCTTGAGAAGGTGAAGCTTCTTAGACTCAGGATGGTTTTCAACAGACATAATCTCCGCAACAACTATTCCCGAGAGGTCGCTTCCCTTGAAGAATATTTCATTTTCAACCTCTGCCGTGGAGAGGGAAAATTTGTTGATAAGCTCTAATCTATCAAGTCCGGACAAATCAACAAAGTCCGAAATCCAGTTCATTGACAAAAACATATTCTTTCCTCTCCTTTCTTACTTATCATCCGTAAACTGCGAAAGAACCTTAAGGCTTCCGGAGTTTAAGTCACGGATATCTTTTACACCGTATTTCATCATCGCAAGGCGGGTAAGACCGAGGCCGAACGCAAAGCCCGTATATTCCTCGGGGTCAATTCCGCCGGCGCGGAGAACCTCCGGATGAATCATACCGCAGGGGCAGAGTTCCAGCCAGCCACTGTGCTTACACGAGGCGCACCCTTCTCCACCGCAGATAAGGCAGCTTATGTCAAGCTCAAAGCCCGGCTCAACAAACGGGAAGAATCCCGGACGGAGACGCACCTTTATATCCTTCTGAAAAACCTCTGAAAGCATCGTCTTCATAAAGAAAATGAGGTTTGAAATGGAGATATTTTTATCAACCATAACGCCTTCCATCTGGAAGAAGGTATTTTCATAGCAGGCATCGGTCGCTTCGTTTCTGAAACAACGTCCCGGGAAAATGGCCTTAATCGGCTTGCCTTCGCGGATTAAAGCGTCCTTATACTTCTTGTAGATTGCATTCTGTGCCGCGGAAGTATGGGATTTTAAAAGCTGGCCGTTTTCAAGGTAGTAGGTATCCTGCATATCTCGCGCGGGATGGTTTTTCGGGATGTTAAGTGCCTCGAAGCACTCATAGTCCGTAACAATCTCGCTGTAATCCTCAACAGCAAAACCCATTGAGCGGAATATCTCCTCACACTGGCGCTGAACAAGCGTGATCGGATGATATGAACCGCGATCAAGGTTTGCAGGTGCGGATATATCAAACTCCGGCATGAGGTTGTTCTCGCGCTCAATTTCTGCCTGTTTTATCTCCTCACGCTTATTTGCAACCATTTCGGTTACTTCTTCCTTAAGAACGTTTACTGCCTGACCAAAGGTTTTCTTCTCCTCGGGAGAGAGATTTTTCATGTCCTTTAAAAGCTCTGTAACAAGACCTTTTTTACCGAGGTATTCAACACGGATAGCTTCAAGCGCTTCCATATTGTCAACCGCAGAAAGAGCAGATACAAAGCTTTCGCGGAGCTGTGTTGTCTTTTCTGACATCTGAAATCTTCCTTTCGTATTTTATGCGGGCAAACAAAAAGCTCGCCCCGATATTCTCGGGACGAGCATAATAACCCGCGGTACCACCCAAATTCAGAATTTTATCTTCTGCACTTTCGTCATGCCTGTTTCGCGGACATGAAGCGCCCTGCTTAATCCGGAAATCCGGTTTTCGCGAGGAGACTCCGATGCTGAAATTCACGCATTGCCTGCGAAACGGAAACTTACAGCCTTTGATTTCCGCTCTCTTATCCGCAAAAGCAACGGCTACTTACACATCTTCACCGTCTGAAATTACATATGTAATTATAATAACGCATTTTCACCCAAATGTCAAACAAAATTTAATCAAATCGCGGCGAAAATTGTGAAATAACAACTTTTATAATTTAATTTCCCTCTACTTCAGCTCAAATTCGCCGAGCTTGGTATCGACAACGTGCTTTTCCTTAAGAGCCTTGAGGGTTGCGATATGCGGCTGGGTAACGTGAATCTGCTGATGCTCCTTTGTCTCCCACGCTTCGATGAGGAGAATTTCGTTCTCGTCCTTTTCGGAGAGGTAATAGTCATAACGGATGCAACCGATCTCGGCACGAACTGCCGCAGCAACTCCGCTTTCATTAAGCTCGCGGATGAAATCCGCACGATGACCTGGAATGGTCTTATAAACAACATAAATAGAATACATAATAATCACCAAATCCTTTTCTTTTTTATATCATTATACAACACTATGACAGGAATTTCAACGGCGAAATCGTTTCTATTCTCGCTCATAGCAAAAAACCACAACATCAAAGATGTTGTGGTTTTTTGGTGCGAGTGATGGGACTTGAACCCATACGTCGATTGACACACGCCCCTCAAACGTGCCTGTCTGCCTATTCCAGCACACTCGCATATATTAACGTTGCCGCTGTCGTGACAACGTTAATTATTATACGCGCTTTCACGCCATTTGTCAAGCATATTTTTCAAATTTTTCAAAAAATTTTTTTATGCGACTTATTTATGCCTTTCTCACTACAATTCGTCAACCGTCATCGAGAACGCATCAAGATAATTTTCAATGAAATAATCTACTTCCGAAAGCCCGAGAGAGAAGAGTGCATCGTGCGTCTGGCGGAGCGCAGTCTTAAAATCAGAGTTACCGGCATTTATCTCCTCAAGGCACTTTATATAAGCATCAAGCTTGTCAGCCGCCTTGACTAACTTTTTTATCTCTGCATTCTCCGTTGCCGCCGCCTCGGAAATTCCCGGGCGCATTTTATCCGTAAGGTTTGAAAGCAGTGTATCCGTTGCATCTTGCTCTATCCTCTTATACGCATTCTTTATGTCGCTGCCGTAATACTTTATCGGTGTGGGAAGATCCCCTGTGAGAATCTCCGGCATATCGTGGTAAAGTGCAGCTGCCGCGACAGCACCGGGGTCAACATCACGACCGAACACATCACGCGAGATAACGGCAAGGGCGTGAGCCAGCACCGAAACGTGGAACGAATGCTCGGCAACATTTTCCGTGCGTGTATTTCTCATAAGCGACCAACGCGCGATATATTTCATTCTGTATATAAAGGCGAAGAATTTGCTCATTTTCACATCTTTCCTTTAATTAATTTATCTTATGCCGTAGTTTTCGATGATATAATCCATATCCTTATCACCGCGACCGGAGAGATTGATAAGAACAGAGCCTTTATCCATTCTCTGTGCAAGCTTCATACCGTATGCTACGGCATGCGCGCTCTCTATTGCCGGAATGATTCCCTCAAGTCTTGCAAGGCGGTAGAATGCATCAATCGTTTCTTCATCGTCGATTACATCATATTTTACCCTTCCGATTTCCTGAAGGAATGCGTGCTCCGGTCCGGAAGAGGGGTAGTCAAGCCCGCTTGCAACAGAATATACAGGTGCCGGCTCGCCGTTTTCATCCTTGAGCATAATGCTGTTGAAGCCGTGCATAATTCCCTCTTCGCCGTACTTAAGGCTTGCGGCGTGGTCACCGAGCTTCGGGCCGCGTCCAAGTGGCTCGATGCCGTAAATTTCAACGGCATCATTTAAAAATCCCGCAAAGAGACCTGCTGCATTTGACCCGCCGCCGACACAGGCAACAATTGCATCCGGAAGATGCCCTGTCATATCAACGAACTGTTCCCTTGCCTCAATACCGACGACGCTCTGGAAATCGCGAACCATCATTGGAAACGGATGTGGGCCGAGAACCGAGCCGATGCAATAAATAGCATCATTATACTCCTTACTGTAAGCATCAAAAGCCGCGTCAACCGCTTCCTTAAGCGTCTGCAGGCCGTGGGTTACCTCTACGACATTTGCGCCGAGAATTTTCATTCGCGCAACATTCGGTGCCTGCTTTTTTATATCAACCGAACCCATATAAATATCACATTCAAGCCCGAAATATGCCGCCGCTGTTGCAAGCGCAACGCCGTGCTGACCCGCGCCTGTTTCCGCAATAACCTTTTTCTTGCCCATGTACTTTGCGAGAAGCGCCTCACCCATACAGTGGTTGAGCTTATGCGCACCGGAGTGGTTTAGGTCCTCGCGCTTTGCATAAAGCTGAACCTTGCCACCCATGAGATCCGAGAGCCTTTCAAGGTGCGTAACCGGTGTGGGACGTCCCTGAAATTCCTTTCTTATTCTGCGAAGCTCTGCAATAAACTTTCGGGACTGGCAAATGGAATAATATGCCTCGGTAATCTCCGCCATGGCGGTCTTGAGCTTATCGTCAATATATACGCCACCGTATTTCCCGAAATATCCGTTCTTATCGGGGTAATTGTTAAAATAGGTTTCAAAATTCACTCCGTTTAAATTCATAACTAAAACCTCCATTAAATTA
>JAZSOS010000035.1:0-31505 GCA_045537045.1 Eubacteriales bacterium | reverse complement strand
GAACGGATAAAGAAATACGGTTTCGATCAGGCGATACCCGGTGTGTATGACCGAATATCGCCTTTTATACGGAATAAGCGCAAATGTGATTGAAACGCGTGGAAATGTGTGGTATACTTTTAATTGGATACGTGTATCTTTCTGCAAAGAGTTTTGTGTATACAGAGGTAAGGATTATGGCAACAACATACGAACGGAAAATCAAAAAGAACCACAACGTTTTATATTCGGTCATTGCCACGGTTTTGATCTGTGTGATCTTTCTCGTGATGGTCGTGTCTTTTTATGTCAAGGCGGAGAATGATGCATACGAAATGCTTCATATTCAGACAAAGCAGATAAAAGACGATTTGACTCTGCAGTTAAAATCAGACAGAGAAAATCTTGTTACTATGGCAAACTTTGCAGCAAAGCTCTATGCCGACGGAGAAAGCTATGACAGAATGTTTGATTCATTTAAGCCTATCGGATTATTTGCAAGAATAGGCATCTTGACAAAGGAAGGAATTTTCATCACTAAAGATGGGAATTTTGACTTAAACGGAAAGCTTTCTTTTGAGAAAGAGGCGTTAAAGGGAGAGCATGTTACCGGTAGAACAGTAAGTTATTCAATCCCCGGAGAAGAGGTAATACGAAGCGGTGTTCCCATTCAGGTGAATGGGGAAACCGTCGGTATTATGTATGGAATCATACGGCTTGAAACCATAGGCAAAAAGTATAACAATATGGCAAAAGAGCTGAATGCTCAGCTTTTTGTCTATGATAAGGAAACAGGAAAGTTCGTTGTAGATACAATCAATGAAATCCCGGGAGAATTGTCGGACCTTAAAACCAGAGAATATAACGATGGCTATTCTTATGAAGCTCTGTCAACTACGGATAAGGGATATTCCTCGTTCAAGTCAATACGAACGGGTGAGGATTTGTATGTTCATTACTCCGATATTGAGGATTTTGATTGGGGGCTTATGCTTGCGCGTTATGAAAATCAGGTGTTCGCGGAAACGCATAAAATATCCCGTAACTTGATTGTCGTTTTTGCTCTGATCATTCTGATTATATTAATTTATCTTGAGCTGATATTAAAGAGCGAAAAAGGCAGAGCAAAATTAAATTCAGAGTCTTCAACCATCAGACATCTTCTTTTGGAAATAAACCAACAGCACGAAAACATAAATTCGGCATTAAAGCGGATAAAAGAGTTTTCGAGTGCCCGTTCCTGCTTTTTTGCGGATACCGACGGAGAAGATCATTACTATATCAGACCTTCATTAAGAGAAAAACGTTTGTTGGGAGACGAAAGAAAGTATTTTATCGGCGAGCTTTTCAGGTATGCCGCAAAAATCCATACCAACGATTCCGCCACAGGATTCATGCGGATTATTCCCAACGGGCATCTTTTGAAAACAAACCCGGAATTGTATCACTTTTTATTAAATCAAGGCATCAAAGATGTATCCTTTGCTATCATCGCCGATAAGAATAACCATGTCAGCATTCTGGGCACAATCAATCCAAGGAAAAGCTCCGATATCAGAAAGCTTATTGAGGATGTAGCAATTTGTTTCTCAATTGCCATATATAACAAAAAGCATCTTAATAAAACAGAGCATGCCGCAACAACGGATTCTCTTACAGGAGCTTTAAACCGTGTTGCATATAATAAGGACATTCTGGTGTTCAATGAAGAAAAGCCGGAAGAATTTTGCTGCATTTATATTGATGTCAACGAGCTTCACATCAGAAATAACAAATACGGACACGCCGCAGGCGATGAGATGCTTATCTATATTGCCAATTCATTAAAAGAGGTGTTCTTCGGACATAGCATTTACCGTATGGGCGGTGATGAATTCCTTGTATTTACGCAAGGGGTTCCGCAGGAAACCGTTAAAGAGAATATAGCGACATTTATCGAAGAACTAAAACCCAAGGAATACAATGTTGCTATTGGTATGTCATACAGAACGCAGAACACAAACTGTGATGAGATAGTAAGGGAAGCCGAAATAAGGATGTATGAGGCAAAGGCTCAGTATTATCAGAACAAAGAGCGGGTAAGCGTTTCCGAAGACAAAGATGTAAGCTATGTTTGCGCGAAAACCGGTATCCGGGAAATTGACACGATGATATCAGTCTTGCAAGAACATTACAACGGTATTTACAGAGTATCGCTTGAAACCGACAGTGCGCACCGGATTCTTATGCCGTCGTATCTCGGATATAAGGAAGATGAAGAAAACTTCTCTAAGTTGCTTGCAAAATACATACACGATATTGTGCATCCCGATTTCAATAGAGCCGTTATGAGCTTTTTGAATTATGATGCGATAAAAAGACAAATTTCGGAAGGAAAAACACCTTCAATTACATATAAGAAAACGCACGGCGAAATTGTGAAGCTCAGCGTATACAATTTGACCGAAAACAAAGACGACGTAAAAGATACTCTTTGGGTATTTGCTAAGGAATAAAGTTTTGTGGCAAACGGAGGGAACGCAAATTGACACTGCAATTGATAAAGTTTGCGATAGTGGGTGTTATTGCCGCTCTTGTGGATGTGGGAGTTCTTGTTATACTGAAAGAACTTTTATGCGTGGATGTTCTTGTTTCTTCTGCGGTCTCTTTCTGCGTTTCCGTTACCGTAAATTATCTTTTAAGCATGACCTTTGTTTTTAAAAGCAAAAAGCAAAGCAAGCTTTATGAATTTATAATTTTTGTGTTGCTAAGTATCGGCGGACTGGGGCTTAATCAGCTTATTTTATGGATTGGTGTTAAGTTTACGTCTGTATATTATCTGGCGGTAAAGTTTTTTGCCATGGTAATCGTGCCGGTTTATAACTTTGTAACAAGAAAAATGTTTCTTGAGGCAAAGGAAAAATGAGCAGGGAGGTAGTGTGGTGGAAAGCAAAGATTCAAGAGTAAAGAATAACCTGATGTCATCGCTGGTGTATCAGGTTGTGCTTATATCGCTCAGCTTTCTTTTGCCGAGATTGTATCTTGAGAATTTCGGCTCGGAGGTCAACGGTGTCCTTTCCACAATAAAGCAGATTTTTACATATATGTGCCTGCTTGAAGCGGGCGTAGGTCTTGCCACAACTCAGGCTTTGTATAAAAGAATCGGCGAAAGGGATTATAAGAGCGCAAGCTCGGTCCTTTCGGCAACCAATGCTTATTATATCAAAACGGGGATAGTATACCTTATCCTTGTTCTTGTTATTGCGGTGGTCTACTCTTTTGCAGTGCCGACATCAATAGACAGTACAGTTCTGTTTTTTATAATTATATTAAATGCAATTCCCGCCTTGTTCAGCTATTTTGTTCAGGCGAAATACAGAATCCTTATGGAGGTTGACGGCAGGAAATATGTACTAAATAACGCCGAAACCGCACTTCAGCTTGCTTCAAACGCCGGAAAAATACTTGTGTTGCTCCTCACAGACAGCCTTATCCTTATTCAGCTTGTTTATTGCATAATCGCCCTTGTTCAGCTTGTCTTTTTGTATGCTTACGCAAAGCGCAGATACAAATGGCTTGATTTAAAGGCAAAGCCGGATTTTGAAGCCATTTCGCAGAAAAATTCGGTTCTGGTGCATCAGCTTTCGGGAATGGTGTTTAACAATACCGATGTAATACTTATTTCTGTCCTTTGTGATTTTAAGGCAGTGAGTATTTATGCCATATATAACATATTCTTTTCGCAGGTACAGAATTTTATAACGAGTGTAATTTCGTCCTTTACCTTTGCGTTGGGGCAAATGTTTCATACGGACAGAGAAGGGTTTGACAAACTGTTTTGTGCATATGAAACTTTTTACATAATGATAACCTGTGTGATTTATACGCTTATGGCAGTGTTTTTACTTCCTCTTATACAGATATACACAAGCGGAATAAACGATGCGGAGTATACAAATGCTTTACTCGTGGTGCTGTTTGTAATAATGAATTTGCTTGCGTGCGGAAAACTCCCCATAACCGGTATTATTGAATATTCGGGAGCTTTTGAAAAAACCCGCTCTCACGCAATATGGGAAATGGTTATAAACGTAACGGTTTCGGTTGCGGCAATTATGCATATGGGTATATGCGGCGCGATCCTCGGAACAATTGCAGCGCTTTTGTACCGCAGTATAGTTACAATTTACTATTCAAACAGGAAAATTCTTAAGAGAAGTCAGATGTGTACATATAAAATACTGATTTCAAACTGGGCGGTTTTCGCTGTAATTATGGTAATATTTTTTGTTGATAACTTCAGCAATATGCCTTTCCTGCCGCTTTTATTGAATGGGGTTATCCATTCGATATGGATTGTCGGCTTATACTTGCTTGTGAATTTTGTCTTTAACAGATATGCGTTCAAAACGCTTTTAGAATTGCTTAGGGGGAACAAAATACATGAGCATTCCTAAGGTGATTTATTATTGCTGGTTTGGCAAAGGCGAGCTTCCAAAGCTTGCACAAAAATGCATAAAAAGCTGGAAAAAATATTGCCCGGATTACAAAATAGTCTGCATAAACGAAGAAAATTTTGATGTGAGCCAGAATAGATATGCGCACGAGGCGTATGAAGCCGGCAAATGGGCTTTTGTCAGCGATTATGCAAGGCTTCGTGTGCTTCATGACAATGGCGGAATTTATTTTGATACGGATGTCGAACTCATAAAACCGCTTGATAAACTTATCAAGGAAACTGGCTATATGGGCTTTGACGATAACGGAGTTATTTCAACCGGGCTCGGGTTTGCGTGTGAAAAGGGAAATGAATTGGTCGCCGCACTGCTTGCGGACTATGACGGTATATCTTTTATGCTCCCGAACGGCACATATGACCTTACTCCTTGTCCTGACAGAAACACAAAAACTTTGGTAACGCTCGGTATGGACATCGACAATAAAGAACAGGTATTTATGGGAATACAGATGCTGCCCGAAGATTACCTTTGTCCGATGAAATATTACACCGGAAGAAAAATAATAACCGAAAACACGTATTCAATACATCATTTTTACGCATCATGGATATCACCAACAGCTAAGCGGACGCTGTTTGTAAAACGGATTGTTGGTGTGAAGCTGTATGATAAACTGTACGGAAAATTTTTACATAAACTTAAATGGTTGGAGTGGTAAGCTTGCCTGAGAGAGCATTGAAAAAACTTAATGCATATATTTTGCCCGAGTGGAAGGTTTGCTTTCTTGCAGCCATTGCTGTGGGGTTATTTTCGCATTTATATAAAATAACAGGTTGGATTCCGAATTGGGATTCGCTGGTATTCAGATACGATGCACAGAATATGGTTGGCCTCGGACGATGGTTTTTGCCCGTTGTATGCTCATTCAGCTCTTTTTACGACCTCCCGTTTTTAAACGGTATCATCGCAATTGTGTTTCATGCACTCGGTGCTGTATGTATCTGCAGAATACTTAATGTCCGCAAAAAAATAACCGCATTTCTGATTGGTGCAGTAATTGTTTCGTTCCCAACGGTTACATCGGTTATGATGTATAACTATGTGGCAGACGGTTACAGCATCGCATTCTTCCTTTCAACGCTTGCGGCACTGTATATGACAAAAGGAAAAAGCGGATATATCATCGCTTCTGTGCTTATTGCGTTGTCGACCGGTATTTATCAGGCGTACATAACCGTTACGATAATGCTTGTTTTGCTTTGGCTGATTGATGAAATAATATATAATCAGGAAGCTTTCAGTATTGTTCTGAAAAAAAGTATGTGTATGCTTCTTTCGGGTATTTTTGGTGTGGCATTATACAGCGTGATTCTCACCGTGCTTCTCAGAGCTTTTTCTATGGAACTGCTTGATTATCAGGGAATCAATTCGACGGCATCGTTGACAAGTATAGATTTATTCGATTCTCTTTATGTGGTTAAAGAAACTTTTATTAAATGCTTTTTTGACTTGTCGCAAGGCATAAATATATATGTAATTCTTAACGTTTTTGTTTTGCTGTTCACTCTTTTACATTACGTTAAGTACATAGTAAAGAATAAGATTTACAGGAAGCCTGTTAATGCTTTGGCTGTTGTTATCTTAGGCATTGTGCTTATATTCGGTGCGGCGGCTTTGGCCTTTGTAAACCCGGCGGTTGACTATCACAATCTTATGCTTATGGGGTATTCTGTTTTTTACATATTTTTCCTTATACTTTATGAACGGGGTACAGATGCAAACGAAAGACATACCTGCATAAAATGCTGGGCTGTTCTCATAGCATCCGCGGCAATAATTACAAATCAGGTTGTTATATCAAATGTAAGCTATCATAAAGCGCAGATGGCATATGAAAAATCCTTTGGTGTTCTGGTGCGTATGGCAGACCGCATAGAACAGACGCCCGGGGCGGAAAATTGCAGTAAAATCCTTGTGCTTGGTGCGCTTGATAACAGCGAGAGTTACAGCGTTAGCCTGCCACCGGACATTACCGGAATAACCGACGGATACATTATCCGCGCAGATGATGAAAACGTAGGTCAGAGCGTACTTAGCAGTGCACTCCACGACTATTGCGAAATGGATTACGAGTTTCTGGCCGGAGAAGAAAAAAGGCTGCTGGCACAAAGTGAAAGGGTCGAGGCTATGGGGAAATGGCCGGCAAAGGATAGCGTGGCAGTTATAGACGGTACGATAGTCATTAAACTTGAAACAGAAGGTGAGCGTTAAATGATATATATTTGTGCCGACGATTATGGGCTGTGCAAAGAAATCTCCGCGAACATACAGCAGTGCCTTGACAAAGGTGAGCTTAGTAAAGTCAGCGTATTTCCGAACTTTGATGATGTGGATTTGCAGAAAATGCAGAACGGAAAAGATATCCGTGTTTCCCTGCATCTTAACCTTGTTGAAGGAAAGTGCATGACAAATGCAGAAGAAATTCCTTTACTTGCAGATAAGTCGGGGAATTTTGAGAATACATTTATCGGGCTGATGATGTGCAGTTTATTTTACGGAAAGAAGTTTGAAGCGCAGGTTTATCAGGAAATGAGGGCGCAGGTTTTATTCTGGAAAGAGAAGCTCGCGGAGGGTGAGCCGTTTTGCATCGACAGCCATCAGCATACGCATATGATTCCGGCTGTGTTCAGGGCTTTGCTTAAGGTTCTCGGAGATGAGAAGATCAAACCTGAATACGTAAGAATCCCTGCAGAGCCGATTCTGCCTTACATAAAAACGCCGTCGCTTTATTTCACATACAACGCGGTAAATATTATCAAACAATGGCTTCTGAATTTCTTATGGCTGATTAATAAAAATCAGGCGGCGAAAAACAAAATACCGACATCTCATTTTTTCGGGATTCTTTTTTCCGGAAGGATGGATGAAAAAAGAGTAAGCAAAATCTTGCCCAAGTATATCAAGATGGCAGAAAAAGACGGACGGGATATAGAGGTGTTATTCCACCCGGGATACACGGATAAGAAAGAACTTGATTTTAAAGGCAAAAATGTAGCGTTTGAAAAATTTTATATATCAAAAAACAGAAAAACAGAATTTGATTCTGTAATGAAAATGTCAGAAAGAAGTGTGCTGTAATGCCTTATATTGAACAGGACAAGGTGGATGCAAAAACAA
This sequence comes from Eubacteriales bacterium, assembly GCA_045537045.1. GTDB lineage: Bacteria > Bacillota > Clostridia > Oscillospirales > JAAYXM01 > SIG480. The sequence goes on along the minus strand of JAZSOS010000035.1, from coordinate 23,910 downwards.
GAGAAAAGCTTGAGGCAATCATTGAAAAATCATATGCTTCGTATTGGAAAAAGAAAAGACTTTTCGACATCTTTTTTGCAACATTGATTTTGCTGTTTTTCCTGCCGTTGATGATTCTTATTTCTGTTATAATCGTAATTGATGACCCAAGTGCCGGTCCGTTCTACAAGCAGATAAGAGTAGGGCGGCACGGAAAAGAATTTTATATGTATAAGTTCAGGACTATGCGGGCTAATGCTGATAAGATGATTGAAGAGCTGGCAAAGTGCAACGAAATGGACGGCCCGGTGTTCAAAATGAAGGAAGATCCGCGTATAACGAGAGTCGGAAAGTTCCTGCGAAAAGTTTCTCTTGATGAGCTGATGCAGTTCTTTAATGTTTTTAAGGGGGATATGACGCTTGTAGGACCGAGACCTCCCCTCCCGCGCGAGGTGGAGTTCTATACAGATTATCAGAAACTGAGGCTTCTTGTAACCCCCGGAATAACCTGCACATGGCAGATTTCAAAAAACAGAAATGATATCCCGTTTGAAGAATGGGTAGAAATGGATATCGAATACATACAGACAAGAACATATCTCAATGATTTGAAAATAATGCTGAAAACGCCGATAGTTATGCTTACAGCTACCGGCAGGTGATTGGAATCCGGAGGGAAGAAAATGAAAGTTGCTATGATTGGGCACAAGGTTGTTCCGTCCCGCCGCGGCGGAATTGAAAACGTTCTCACAACACTATGCCCGATATTGGTCGAAATGGGGATTGATGTCACCTGCTATAACCGCTCTTCGGATAAGGTTGAAAACGAATATGTGGGAACCGTGAAGGACGGGATGTATAAGGGTGTGGAAATAAAGAATGCATGGACGCTGAACGTACGCGGCTTTGCAGCAATGATAGCATCCTTCACTGCAGCAATAGCGGCTTCCTTTAAGAATTATGATGTTATTCATTTTCATGCGGAGGGGCCGTGCGCGGCTCTGTGGATCCCAAAGCTTTTTGGTAAAAAATGCGTTGCCACCGTTCACGGTCTTGACTGGCAGAGAGAAAAATGGGGCAAGGGATTTGCTTCCAAATACATAAAATTCGGCGAAAAGGTTCTTGCAAAATATGCAGATGAAGTTATTGTGTTAAGTCAGGCAGCACATGATTATTTCAAAGAAACATATAACCGTGAAACGGTGATTATTCACAACGGAATAAACCGTCCGCAAAGACGGGATGCAAAACTTATCACAGAAAAATACGGACTCCGGAAAGATGGGTATATATGTCTTGTATCAAGGCTGACTGCTGAAAAAGGCGTTCACTATCTCATTGATGCATATAACGCAGTTACAACTGATAAAAAGCTTGTTATTGCAGGAGATACAAGCGATACCGACGATTATGTGAGAATGCTCAAAGAAAAAGCCAAGGATAACCCGAATATCATTTTTACGGGGTTTATTTCAGGTGATGCTTTGGATGAGATATATTCAAATGCATACATAACGGTACTCCCGTCAGACCTTGAAGGTATGTCCCTGTGCCTTTTGGAATCGCTTGCATACAAGAATGCACTTTTGTGTTCGGATATTCCGGAAAACACATCGGTTGCAGAAAATAAGGCAATGTATTTTAAAAAAGGAAACATTGGCGATTTAACCGAGAAGCTTCAGGCTTTGTGTGATGACAGTGGCCTTGTGGAAAGCTTAAGGGATGGCGTGGATGAGTTTATTTTAAACAAATACAGCTGGCAGGATGTTGCCAAGGCTACCTGCAGGCTTTATGAAAAATAAGAGTAAGGGTTTGTTTAATATGGATAACAGAACAAATATTGAAGAAATGGAAATGTACAGGGAAAGAGTGAAAGAGTTTTTTGGGCAGCTGGTGTCGGCTGAGTTCTATGATACCTGGGTGGATACATTTGAGATTGAGTATGCCGATGAAAAACAGGTATTAATAACTTATCATGGCGTTGAGAGCATCAAAAAATTTAAAAAAGAATGTAAAGAACCCCTGTCGCTTTGCATTTATTCGATCATGGGTTACAAAAAAAGAATAAAAATCTCCAAAAAGAAAACCCGTAAAAGCGCAAACACTAAAATCAAAAAGAACATACGGGCTGCAAAATTCTTTGTTATAGGTATGATATTTGTCTGTTTTGCAACAGCGATTATTGTTGTTATGTGCAATTATATCGGTAACCGTGATTTCAGGGAAACTTTTTACAACGTAAGCAGCTTGAAGGTTGACAGTGCTGTGCGCGTTATTCAGTTGTCTGATCTTCACAGCTCATCCTACGGCGAAAACAACAAGAAGCTGCTCTCTCGCGTTCAGGCATTGAAACCCGATATAATAATCTGCACTGGAGATATTGTTGATTCAGCTGCGGATGATGTTGATTATGCGCTGGATTTGAGCGGAGAGCTTGCAAAGATTGCTCCTTCTTATTATATATATGGCAACAATGAGGTAGAGAGTATCTATGATTTTCCGTTGAATCAAACTGAGCTTGATCAAAAATTCGGTTTTGAAGAGAGTAACCGCGATGAAACTGCGCTTTTGAAAATCGAAGATTCTTTCGAAGAAAAGCTTGAAAGCACCGGAATAAAGGTTCTGAAAAACGAAAAGGACACAATAAAGGTAAAAACCATGACGGTTGATGTGTACGGAGTTTTAACCTCAAATCCGTCCTCGTTCTGGTCATATTCGGAAAAGGCCTTCGCGGATTATATTTACGAAAATACGGACAATCTCAAAATAACCGCAGTGCATGAGCCGTTTATTTTCCAGGAGTTTGAGCCTGAGTTCTGGGGAGATTTAATGGTTTGCGGGCATACCCATGGCGGGCTTATGCGCGTGCCGGTACTCGGACCACTGTTTACGCACGAGGACGGACTTTTCCCTGAAAGAGGCGGAAGTTTTGTTTACGGAAGATACGACGTTGCTGGCAGACCTCTCATCGTAAGTGGCGGACTTGAAAATTTAAATGTTTTTCGCATAAATAATCAGCCGGAGCTGGTTGTAATTGATATCAACAAATTTTAATTTTGTGAGGGATATGAAAAATGCTTACTGCAATACTTCAAAAATTAATCATTTTAATTGTCGGCGTATTGTTTCTGGCATCGGGGATACTGATATATTTTCGTTCTAAAAATGTGAATCGCGCAGAGCGAACACAGATTTTCAAGACGGCAGAATATCTCAATGCGTGGATAATCCTTGTGTGCTTTGTTACAACGATGGTATATGGAATTTTTAATCATTTTGAACTTAAAAAGTCTGTTCATGCAATTATTTCACTGAACTATTCCGAAGCATCGCAGGCACTCAATTCCAACGGCACCAGATATAATATGGCAGAAATTATCTGTGATGAGGTTGTGGACAGAGCTATAAAAAAAGGTGCTCTTGAAGATGTGACGGTAAAAGAACTTAAGAACTGCCTTGTGGTTTATCCTTGTGTGCAGGGCGGTGTCGGAGAAGAGGCAGAGTACCATATTTCCACAGAGTTTGCAGTAGAATATCATGCTTCAAAGGACACAGACCATCTGGATTCTGAAAATGTTATCAAGCTGATAACGGCTGCGTACAAGGAATACTACATAGAAAAATATACGGATAATTTCAGCTTATCACACGGAAAACCGGATTTTGCAAAAATGGAATATATGGATATAGTATCATATCTTGACAAGGAAACGGGCGCAATCCTTAATTATCTGTACGGTATGGCTGAAAAGAATCCGAGCTTTGTGACCGAAAATAACAGCACCTTCAATTCTATTGCAGGCAAGATTTATCAGTTCCGCGAAACACAGATAAACCAGAATTTAAAGTCGCTTATCCTGCAGAACGGTGTGGTAAGGGATAAGAACGGGTATATTGACAGGCTGTCGTATCAGAATAAAAACGTTGATTTTGACCGCCAGAAAAACAGTGCATCCTATAACCTTTGCAATCAGGCAATTGAAATGTACAGTGAAGAAATGACCCGCATAGTTCTCGTTCCGACGTGGGATCAGTCCGGTAAATACTACATGGGAAGAACCAAAGTCGGTGTTGATGAGCTGTCTGTTATGGCAACCAACTTCAGTAATTACGTAGCGTCCAATGAAAAGGAAATTATGGACAACAATCTTGTAATAAACAAGATAGCCGCAAAGACACCGGATGCTGGGTTATATACGTCGGCGGATTCGCTTATAGAATCCATTTATAACAGCATCAAAGGCTTTGAAAAAGAAGCAATAAATGCTGGCAGGGAATATTCGAGTCATAGGATGAACCAGTGCATCGCAGTAACCATCTACGGAATTTCGTTTATGAATGAGTTGAAAACACTAATCCTTTTTGCGGCATTTGCGTATGTATCGTTTATTCTTCGCCACATTTCGAAGAAATTCCCTAAAAAGGCATAAATTATCTGAGGGAGGATAAAAATGAAAAGTTTTCAGATTTTAAGATATTTAAAAAAACTTCTGCCGCTGATAATAGTTTTTTGCCTTGTGGCTACATACGCTGTTTATTTCAAGCTTTCAAAATCCAATTCATATATAGCGTCAGAGGTTATCCATTATAATGACGAACAGGCGGAAAAAGGCCTTGCACCTACCGGAGATAAGCTGGATGTAAACGAAATAAAATCATCTGCGGTGATGTCAAAGGTTGTTGACAAAATGGGACTGACGGGTATTTATTCGGTTGACAGCCTTATTTCAAGAATAAATATAACGCCTATTGAGGACAAGGATAAGGTGGCACAGAAAGAGGCAAAGCTGGAAGAGGGTGAAGAATACATATATGAACCCAGCACATTCATTGTTTCTTTTGCGGCAACGAGCGGTGAGGGCCCGGATTTTGCCAGAACAATACTTGATGAGACACTGGATGTTTATTTTGAACGCTTCAGTCAGAAGTATGTAAACGTTGCGCCTGCAAACAACACCATTGAAAATCTCGATAAAAATGACTATGATTTTATTGAGATGATGGAATTGATTGATACGAGCATCGAGAATACGCTTTCTACCTTGTATCAGAGAATGGAACAGAACAACTATTACAGATCAACCGAGACCGGTGTCTCGTTTGCAGAGCTTGCCGATGATTTCAATTATTTAAGGCAGGTAAAGGTTTCATCCCTCTTCTCCAAGATTTATAAATATCAGATAACGAAAAACAAATCGGTGCTTATTTCGGACTATACAACAAGAATAGACAACAACAACATTTCCAATGCAAAGGACCAGAGCATTGTGGAAGATGTTGTCACCGTAATTGATGCTTATGTCAAGAAAATGAGAGATTCCGGAAATACCAATATCTCATATGAGTACATTCTCGACAATCTCCATGAAAGGAATCTTCAGGAGTACATAGGTGACCAGACCGTAACATATGATGAGCTGATTTACAGCTGGAGAGACCACAAAGAAAGCCGCGAGCATTCAATTATTGATTCTGCATATTGTTCGTATGTAATAAACACTTTCACAAATTGTACCGGCAATTGCGGAGAACAGTGCAAAACCTCCGGCAAAACCTGCACGGAGCTTTGCAATCCTCAATATGCCGCTATGAGAGAGAATATCGAGAAAGAAATCAACACACTTCTTGACGAGTTGACCGCTCTTTACGGCGTAACGATGAAAACCAATGACGAATATAACAAATATCTGGGTGCAAGCTACATTTCGGTGTTGTCTTCGGCATCTATAAGAGAAAGCGTTAATGTGCCGCTATATACGGCAATTGCATTCTTCTTCCTTGTGGTTGTTTGCTGCGGAGGAGCAATTCTTTTAGGACGCGCAGGCGATATAATAAATTACATCTTCTACACAGACCATCTCACAGGATATAATAACAGGGCATACCTTGATAAATACTTAAAGTCCAAGGATAAAAAGCTTCTTGACGACGGCGTTGTATACTGTCTGGTCGACATTTCCAATTTGGTACACATAAACACGGAATATTCAAGGGATGTCGGCGACGAGATTATAAAGATGTTCACAACGTATATAAAAGAAACCTTCGGTAAATCAAAGACCGAGTATATTTACAACGGAAACGGAAGCTTTGTTATGTTGACGGAAGAGTCAGATTACATTACCATTGAAGATATAATGAGGCTGTTCAGGCTTCGTCTTGACGAAAGAGAAGAGAACAGAAACGTCGCGATTGAGTATAAGATTGGTATTGCCGAAACGTTTAAAGAAAACAAGACGGCAAGAAAATTGCTTTCCGAAGCAATTGGAAGCAAGAAGAGCTATACTTCTGACCTTAGGGAAAAAAGCTCATTGTAATTACAGTTTTTAGAGAGAAAGGGGGAACAGATGCGTGGAAAGTAAAATTCTCCAAAAAGCGAAAGTATTTTACTTTATGGTTGTAGCTGTGATGATGTATTATTTTCTAAATGAATACATTGATTTAGGACTGCACGTTACATACCGCCACGCGTTTGCCCTTGTTCTTTTCTTTTCCGCAGCACTGCTTTTTCTGTACAAACCCAATATTGCAAGGGGCTTTACGGCTTTTCGCGAGGCGTGCATTTACAGCATTCCTCTTGCCGTCACTACGGCGGTTTCGCTGTTTATATGGTTCATGGAGACGGTGGATGTCAGCGTTATTTCCAGAGGGCTTTCAAGCTCGTTTGTATATATGAATATGCTGTCCTTTGCGTTGGCGGCAGGTGCAATGCTCTATATCTTTGGAGGACGCGGCATATGGTACAACCTTTTGGCTATTCTCATTGCGAACATACTTATGATTATTACGGTTATCGCAGAAAACGGCCTTGGAAATTACTTTTCAGAATTCATAACTCTTGTAACCACCTTTGCAGACGTAACGGGAGATATTATTGTTCAGGCGGAAATTCACGAGCTTGCATTCTGTCTTGGTGCATATCTCATTTATATGCTTTTTAAACCAAGGAAAGATATAGTATACTTCATTTTGCTGTTTTTAAGCGTATTTTGCTTCTTATCTGCATTCAAGAGAATTGCAATTATCGCAATTGCGATTGCCCTTGTTTTCGGATATCTCTTAAAATTCATTGCGCGGTACAACAAAAAAACAGCGAGCAGACTTGTCACTTTGCTTACGCTTGCTGTGATCCTTGTTCTTATAGGCTATATTGCTCTTATAAAAGGAGATGCCTTTGAACTTCTCGAAAAAGCAGGCATAAACACAAGCGGCCGTGTTGGGATCTATAATGCCGTGGATGATTTTTATGAGTTCAGTCCAAGCTTTGCAGGGAATGGGATAGGCTTTCTTACATACCAGCTAAATACGTTTATGAATATCGGCGTTGCTTCTATTCATAACGATTTTCTCCAGCATTTCATTGATCTTGGCTTCTGGGGATATATTATATGGCTTGTGTCGATGACTCTTGTTCGCGTGTGGTATTTTGGACGGCGGGGTAACGTGGAAAATGCCATTGTTACATTTATGCTTACCATTTATCTTATAATTGTATCCTCGACGGATAATACCATGAACTATCCGTTGCTCACAGGTGTTCTGGCAATACTGATGATGGGAAACAGCTTTGAACAAAATGTTCGGGATACCGAGCTTGGATTGTTCGGTTGCGTTTCGGAGGAAAACAGAAAAGAGGAAAGTGGCTCGTTGTTATGAAAATTCTGATAGTAAATAAGTTCCTGTATCCCCGCGGTGGGAGCGAAAGCTATATGCTGTCTCTTGGTGAACATCTTCAAAAGATGGGGCACGAGGTTGAATATTTCGGAATGTATGATGAGAAGAATACGGTTGGAAACTCTGCGGGAAAGTATACGCAGAATATGGATTTTCACTCAAACGGAATGGGGAGATTTCTCTATCCCTTTAAGATAATATTTTCACTTGAAGCAAAGAGAAAAATTATGCAGGTTATAGACGATTTTAAGCCTGATATAGTCCACATGAACAACATAAACTTCCAGCTTACACCCTCTATAATTTACGGAATCAAGAAAAAGGGTGTGCCGCTTGTTCAGACCGTGCATGACTACCAGATGATTTGTCCTAATCACCTTCTTTACAACTTTGACAAAAACTGCCCTTGCGAAAAATGCGCTAAGGGATCATATATAAACTGTATAAGAAACAAATGCATTCACGGTTCGACCGTCAAGAGCATTTTAGGCGTTGTTGAAGCAAAGCTCTATTCGTGGCTTCGCACTTACAAAAAGGTTGATTTATTTGTCTGCCCGAGCAATTTCCTTGAGGGTAAGCTTCTCGCGGCAAAGAAGTATTACAAAGGGAAAACCAAAACAATACATAATTTTATAAACAAAGAGGCTTTTCCACCTGCTGACCGAAAGGAAAAAGACTACATCGTGTTCGTAGGCAGGCTTTCCAAGGAAAAAGGCACCCGGTATATTGCTGAAACAGCGCTTCTTTTGCCGGAATACACTTTTAAGGTAGCGGGAAGCGGTCCTGATGAGGATATTCTCAAAAACATTCCCAATGTCGAGCTTGAGGGTTTTCTCACGGGTGAAAAGCTGACAGAGCTTATGAGAAACGCAAAGGTTCTTCTTTTGCCGTCTGTATGTTACGAAAACTGCCCGCTTTCCATTCTCGAAGCACATTCTATGGGTGTTCCCGTTGTTACGATGAACAGTGGTGGAATGGCAGAGCTTGTAAAAGACGGTGTTACAGGAACGCTTGTAAATGTTCCCACGCCCGAAGAAATTGCGCTGACGATAAAAGAAACCATAGAAAATGAGGACTACTACAACAGGCTTTGCGAAAATTGCAAAAATGAGAAGGACAATATTCTGAGCGTTGAAACATATACCGACATTTTAATTCAAGAATATGAAAAGCTGATTGTGAGGTGAGAACGTGGCACAGCCGAAAGTGAGCGTTATTGTTCCTGTGTATAATGCAGAAGAGTATCTTGAAAGATGCGTAAATTCTCTTAGGAATCAGACTCTTGAAGATATCGAGATAATACTTGTGGACGATTCATCAAAGGATGCCTCTCCGCAAATGTGCGATAAGATGTCTGCAGAGGATTCCCGAATAAAGGTTATTCATAAGGAAAACGGGGGAGCAGGTATGGCGCGCAATGCCGGACTGCAGATTGCCACGGGGGAATATATCGGTTTTGTTGACTCTGACGATTTTGTCGAGGCGGATATGTTTAAAACGCTTTATGAAAAAGCAGAAAAATACAATTCAGATCTTGTGATGTCAGGTTTCTTCTCTGTGGACGGAACTATGTTCAGTGAAGCCGGAGGGTGTGTCCGTAAAACATACTTTGCCGAAGACACTCATTTTGAGACGGAAGAAGAACGTCGTGAGCTTGGCTTGGGTATTGTCGGAGCATTGCCGGAGGATGAGGATGACAGCAAATACGGAATGAGCATATGGAAAAACTTGTTCCGACACGAAATAATAAAGAAAAACAATATCGTTTTTGAATCCGAGCGGGAGACGATTTCTGAGGATGCGCTGTTTATGATAGACTATATATCCTGTATACGAAAAGCTACCGGAACTGCTGATGCGTTTTACAATTACTGCAGAAACGGCGAGTCCATTTCAAAAGGATACAAAGAGGACAGATTTGAAAAAAGCCTTGTTTTTGTAAAAAAGGTAAAAGAGCGATTTGATAAAATGGCAAAACCTGAACAATACAGGATTTACATATACAGGTTCTGGCAGGCAATGTGCAGGGTGATCTGCTCGCAGGAGGTAATGCATGCGGAGGATAACAGTATTAAATACACCGACTTAAGGAAAAGACTTAAGACGGTGTGCACTCACAGCCTTACGGTAAGTGCCATCAAGGGGTATCCCATATGCAAATTGCCGCTTGTGCAAAGAATATTTGCTTACGCAATCAGGTACAGATTGTATTTTCTTTTAAAGATACTTGTGGGACTGCGCAGCAGATTGTATTTCCGGTTAAAGACTCTCGTCGGATTAAAAAGCAGATAGGTGAAGGATATGTTTTTTTCTGTAATAGTGCCTGTTTATAATGTTGAAGAATATTTACCCGCTTGTATAGAGAGCGTTTTAAATCAGACCTTTTCTGATTTTGAGCTTATTCTGGTAGACGACGGCTCGAAGGATGCCTGCTCCGGAATTTGTGATGATTACAAGCAAAAGGATTCCCGAATAAAGGTTATTCATAAAGAAAACGCAGGGCTTGCCGCCGCAAGGCGTTCCGGAATAAAGATTGCGGAGGGAGATTACGTATTCAATCTCGATTCGGATGACCTTATAGAACGCGACACTTTAGAATATGCATACAAGAGGATAAAAGAAACTGACTGTGAAATTGTATCTTTCTCATACAAATGGGTTAAAAACGGAAAAACGGTAAACATCACAAATGATGGTCTTGACGAAGGCTTTTATGGGAAAAGCGATATTGAAAAAAGCATTTACCCAAGGCTTCTGATGGACAAAAATATGAATCATATTTCGTATTATTTGTCCGGAAAGGCAATAAAGCGGGAGCTTGTCTCACCCCATCAGCTTAATATGAACGAAAAAATCTCGCTGGGAGAGGACCTGTGCTGTGTCCTTCCTTGTTATCTCGATGCAAACAGCGTTTACATAAGCCCAAAAACGGCGTATCTGTACACAGTGCGGGAAGACTCGATGTCAAAGGGATTTAACGCAAGGCAAATCAGCCTTGTGGAAGACATTATAAATGAGATATACAAGATGGATATAAAAAAAGTGGTTGATTTTGAAGAACAGCTGTGCAGGTATTCATGCTTTATGTGTTTTGCAATACTTGCCGCTGCTGCCGAGGGAAATCACTTTAAAAGCGCAAAGGAACTTAAAACAAATATCATAGATTCCTTGCATAATGAAAAAATCCCAAAAGCGGAATTTGAAAAAATCTCGCTTAAAAGCCGGATAACCGTATCTCTTATGAAAAAGAACCGTTACAGGTTGGCATTCTGCTTTCTCAACCTGTGCAAAATTATAAAAATTGTTCTGAGGAAAGGATGAAGCAGCTTATGAAACCGGATGTATCAGTAATCATGAGCGTGTATAACGGCGAAGAATACCTTGCGGAAGCGATAGAAAGTGTCAGAAATCAGACTTTTCAAAACTGGGAGCTTATTGTAATAAACGATTGCTCAACGGACTCCACTGCTAAAATTCTTGCCGATTTCGCAACAAAGGATGAAAGAATAAAGGTTCATCCGAATGAGGTTAACCTGAAGCTTCCTTCATCTCTTAATAAGGCTATTTCTCTGTGTAATGGCAAATACATAGCAAGAATGGATGCAGATGATATCTGCCTTCCGGAAAGACTTGAAAAACAGTATAAATTCATGAAGGAAAATCCGGATGTGGCATTATCCTCCTGCCGGTTTATGACGGTTAAAAACGGTGTGTATGCATCGGGTGGTGCCGGCGGAAGATGTGATTTCGGGGCACTGCGCGCAATGCTTCTTGTGTCTAACCCGATATTGCATCCCGGCGTTATTGCAAAAGCCGAGGTTATGAAAAAATATGGTTATGACCCCGCTAACACCTGCACGGAAGACCTTGAACTGTGGACGAGAATGGTGATGGGAAATCAAAAAATACAGATTATTCCCGAGTGCCTTCTGATATACCGGCTTCACGAGAAGCAAATTACAAGCACCACGCGTGAGAGACAGCATGCCGAGGTGCTCAGAATACAGGAAAAACACTATGCATCACAGCTTCGCGAAAAAATGGATGAAGAAATGCAGAAGTTTTATATAAGCGGCATTTATTTTAAGGATCAGGCAGACATTCACAAGTTCATAAAGTATGCAAAATGGCTTAAAAGCGTGGCGGGCAAAAACTTTGATAAGAGCACGGTAAACTACGCACTTTTCGAAATTCTCGCCGAATACAAAAGATGCGGCGTGTCAAAGACAGATATTTTTCGCGCAATGCTTATTTTTAATCCGTTCTTTGTGGTAAAGGAAATTATTCGAAGGAAAACGGCAGCCCGCAAGGACATTGAAAAATGTATGCAGGTTGCAATGATGAGAGGACTTAAACAGACAGCAGGAACAAAGGAGTTTCCGATTTTTGAAAAATAAGTAGCAGGAGTCAGAAAATGCACATTTTTGAATACCCGTATGTAATTATAACTATTCTCGTAATATTTTTTCTCGTAATGTGTCTGATTGGGCTGTACTTTACGGTTAAATCCGTAAAAACGGCAAAAGGAACGGCAGAGAAAAGTTTTTGCGGTATAGGTAAAATAGAAAATGATTTTGAAAAGGCGGGAAGCGCCAGAAAAAATCGTTGCGTTGTATATATTTCAATATCCCTTGACGGTGTAAAAAGACTGTATTCGGAATCAAAGGCCGGAAGAATGTATGAACAGGTCAAGAGAATTTTACTAGAGCATTTTTGTATCGCGGCAGGTGGCGAGATATCCATTTACGGGAAAGATAATTTTGTTGTGCTGAGCGGTCTGGAAGCAGAAGAGACGGAAAAGCGTATCGACAGATGCTTCAAAGAAATTAACGCAGCTTTTGTAAAACACGGCGCAGTAAATGTTGTCCGTGCCAATTTTGGATATCACTGCACCAGTGCAACTGATGTGCCGTTTAAAACCGCACTCGCAAGAGCAAAGCAGGCGTGCAGTATTGCAGAGAGCCAAAACGTTTTGCATTGCCGGTGGGATAGCTCAAACGGAAAAGAATTTGAGCGGAAAATTAAAATTGAAAACAGCATACATAATGAGATTGACAACAACAGATTCTTTCTCGAATATCAGCCTGTTCTGGATGCAGGAACGAATAAACTAATAGGCGCAGAGGTGCTGTCACGACTCAATTCCCCGACAGAGGGTGTCCTTACACCTTACTTTTTCCTTTCGGCGGTAAGCAATGTAGGGTTAAACGAAAAATTTGATTACTACATCTTTGAAAAAAACTGCAAATGGATTTCAAGTGATAAAGAAAACCGCATGAAATACGTATATACAATCAATTTCTCGCGAAGCACCCTTTGTGATGTGCAATTTGCAGAAAATATAATAAAAATTGTAGAAAAATACGGTGTTGATTATTCATGCATTGCGGTTGAAATCCTTGAGGATAAAAGCCTTAATAAGGAAGAAAAAGAAGAAATGATTAAAAATCTGACCCGTTTAAAAGAAAAGGGTGTTCTTATTCTCCTGGACGATTTTGGCAAAGGGTATACCAGTTTCGGGGATTTGTCCGATTTTGATATAAGTATCGTAAAAATTGACAAATCAATCACGCAGAATGCAATAAGCCAGAACGGATTTCTGATTCTTAAGAATATCATACGTACCGCCCATGACTTGGGATATAAGGCACTGTGTGAAGGAATAGAAACCGAGGAACACAGGCAAAAGGCGGTGGAGGCCGGATGTGATATGCTTCAGGGATATTATTTTTACCGTCCGATGCCGGTTGCAAAATTCGAAACTCTATTTGAAAAATAGCAAGGTGATTTTATGTTATCTGTAGTTATTCCCGCATACAACGAAGAAAAATGCATTAAGCGCGCATATTCTGCAATATATTCCGTACTTGCCGAGAACAATATTGAAAGCGAGTTTATTTTTGTGGACGATGGTTCATCTGATCGCACATATGAAATAATAAGCGAGCTTTCCTTGGAAAAAGAAAACATATCGGGACTTCGTTTTTCGAGGAATTTCGGCAAGGAATCTGCCATATCAGCGGGACTCGCCGCAGTAAGCGGCAGCTGTGCAGTCGTAATCGACTGTGACCTTCAGCACCCGCCCGAGAAAATAGTCCAAATGTATCGGTTGTGGGAGCAGGGATATGAGATTGTTGAAGGAATAAAAAAAGAGCGCGGGCAGGAAAAAAAGATGTACAGCATGGGAGCAAAAATCTTCTACTCCGCTATCAGCCGTATGGCAGGGTTTGATATGGCAAATTCATCGGATTTCAAGCTTCTGGACAGAAAAGTGGTTGATGTTCTGAGTAAAATGCCCGAAAGGGGATTTTTCAGAGCGATATCCTATTGGGTGGGATATAACAAAACAACGGTTGAATATGATGTGGCAGAGCGTGTGGACGGTCAGTCAAAGTGGACAAGCCGAGGACTTATAAAATATGCACTTTCAAATATTTCATCATATTCTACCGCACCGATGCAGACTGTAACGGTTCTCGGCTTTGTAATGCTTGTAATCTCGGTTATCTTCGGGGTATGGGCGCTTATTGATAAAATAATCGGCAGAGCGCTTGAAGGAATGACAACGGTCATAATTATCACCATTTTTATAGGAAGCATAATAATGATAAGCCTTGGAATCATCGGTTACTATATCGCGCGCATTTATGAGGAAATCAAAGGCAGACCCAAGTATATAATATCTTCTTCGGTAAAGAGTATAAAGGGGAAATAGAAGAGGTATCTGTAACATTTATTTTTTTACATAATAAATTGTATAAGGAGGTAGTGCAGATAATGGACAAACTGATATTAATTACACTTCTGTTCGTGCTTTTTGCACAATCTGCAATTGTTGTAGCCCTGCTTCTTCGCGCCAAACGAGCTAAAAAGGAAAAAGAGGAAGAGAAAGAACAGCAAAGTATTTATTTGCGCATAAGGGAAGAGGAAAAGAAAATAGCGGAAAGTCTTTTGGAGGGAATCGAAAACAGTGAGTTTAAGATGTATTTGCAATTCATCGTTGACGGTAAAACGAAAAAGATTGTTTCCGCGGAAGCTCTTTCGAGATGGGATAATCCACAGGAGGGACTTATTCCGCCCGTAAAATATATTGGAGACATGGAAACAACCGGAATTATCAGCAAGCACGACTTTTATATGTTTGAGCTTGCTTGCCGTCAGCTTGAAAAATGGAACGACACGGAATTCAAAGATATTTCCGTTTCCTGCAATTTTACGAGGATAACACTTTCAGAAGAAAATCTTGTAGATACCCTGAAGATGATTTCGGAAAAATATAATTTCGATAAATCGAAGCTTATAATAGAAATAACTGAAGATGCTATTGAAAAGGACAGAGAAGTTGCAAAAAGAAATGTTATGCTTTGCAAAGAACTCGGATTCAGGATTCATCTTGATGATCTTGGAAGCGGCTACACCTCTTTGGCAAATCTCTGCGATTATCCGATTGATGTTGTTAAAATTGACCGTGATATTCTTCTCAAAACCGACACTCAAAAGGGCAAGGCTTTGCTGTCGGGAATTGTTGCTCTTGCCCATAGCCTTGACATCTCTGTTGTATGCGAGGGCGTGGAAACAGAAGAGCAAAACACGCTTGTATCAGACTCGGGCTGCGATTACATTCAGGGCTGGTACTACTCAAAGGCTATGCCGGCGGAAGAATGTGAGCCATTTATAAAAAAACACGATTTGAAGTTTTTGTAAATGCTGCGGTATTATTTATGTCCGGGCAGAACGATTGTTTTAGTTCTGTCCGGTTTTTGCATACGCTCACATTTTATAATTTGCAAAATTTCGGATATAAGTCTGATTTCAGTGTTGCAATGCCGACCATTTAGTTGTATAATTATTGTGTTTAAGTATTTTTTTATTGCTAAAAGGATGATGAGAAAATGAAGTTTGACGTTCATTGCCATGCCTTTCTGAGTCACGGTTTTATTCCGGGTGGAGGAAAGCTAGGATACTCGTATTTTTCGTCTGTAGAACAGTTTCTCAAGATGTTCGAAGAACACGGTGTTACGGCAGGTCTTTTGCTTCCGCTTATTCATTATGAAATAGTTCCGTATGTTCAGAAGATACGGGAGATAAAGGAAGCTGCTGAGCAGCATCCGGACAAGTTCATTTATTTTATGAACCTTGACCCGAGAATGATGTGTAATAATCCAAAGGCGGATTTTTCGCGTGTTATAGAATATCACATTGAACGCGGTGCACGCGGCGTAGGCGAGATGTGCGCAAACCTTCCGTGGGAGCATCCGCTTATGGATAATATGCTCTTTTACATAAACAAATATAAGCTTCCGCTTACCATTCATATTTCACCCACTCCGTATAATTCTTACGGAATTTATGACGACTACAACCTCTCCGGTCTTGAGCGCACACTTAACAAATATCCGGACATCAAGTTCTTCGGTCATTCTGCAGAGTTCTGGAGCCGTATTTCGGGTGATGACCAGTACCAAGGATATCCCAGAGGCCCAGTTGAACCGAACGGTCCGGTTGTGCGCCTTCTTGAGACGTATCCGCACCTTTACGGTGATGTATCTGCAGGAAGCGGGCTTAATGCCATGACACGTGATATAGAGTTCACAAAGGGATTTATGGAGAAGTTCCAGGATCAGCTTATGTTTGGTCTTGACCTTGGCAGGCTTATCCCCGAGGATGAGGTGACGCTTTCTGAGTTTCTTGACAAGCTTCTTGCCGACGGCTCGATTTCACAGACGGTTTACGACAAGATATGCTGGGACAATGCAGCACATAATCTCGGTTTTAAAACCGTTGCTGAGCAGAAGAAGCAGGGGGGTATAACGTTGTGAAAATGAAAAAGCTTGATTTGCACTGCCATGTGTATAAGGAAAAGGGATTCACGAGACCGGACGGGTCGTTCCACCTCCTTCCCGAAGATGCACTCCAAATGTTTGAACGTAAGAACGTCGCTCGCGGGGTAATCCTTCCGGAAGTGCATTATGAAGCAAGTATGACAGGGGAGGTTCAGAACGTTGAAGATGTTGCGGAAATTTGCGTAAAATATCCTGACAAGTTCTATTTCTTTATGAACCTCTGTCCGTACAGCTTTAACAAAAAGCCGGATGCGGACTATTCACCGCTTATTGAATACTACCTCAATATGGGCGCAAAAGGCGTTGGTGAGATGTGCGGGAATATAACGTTCTATGACCCGCTTATGAGCAATATGCTTATGTATGTAAACAAATACAAGCTTCCGTTCATCTTCCATATGACGCATAAGGAATTCGGTGATTACGGCATCCGCGACGATGAGAATTTAAGCGGACTTGAGAACGCGCTCATCAAGTGGAAGGACATCACGTTCATCGGGCATTCGGGCGATTTCTGGGTCGAGGTTTCGGGAAATGACCTGCACACGGGGTACCCGAAGGGGCAGCCGGTTGTTCCGGGCGGAAGAGTGGTAGAGCTTATGAGAAAATACCCGAATCTTCACGGCGACCTTTCCGCGGGAAGCGGTTATATAGCTATCACGCGTGACCGTGAGTTCGGAATACAGTTCCTCAACGAATTCCAGGACAGATTGTATTTCGGTCAGGACGTTTGCTCACCCACAAACAATATTATGCATTCAGAGTACCTTGACGAACTTCTTGAAAACGGCGAGATAAGCCAAGCGGTTTATGACAAGATATGCTGGAAGAATGCGGTAAAGCTTTTGAAGCTTGATTTGACAGAAAAAGATTTTATGATTTAATATAAGGAGAGACAGATAAATGAAAATAGAGACACAGGCAATCCACGAAGGCTGGAAACCGGGGCGTGGCGAAGCACGCCAGCTTCCCATCGTGCAGAGCACGACATTCAAATACGACACAAGTGAAGAGATGGGAAAGCTCTTTGACCTTGAGGCAGAAGGATATTTCTACACAAGACTGCAGAACCCGACAAATGACGCAGTTGCAGCAAAAATCTGCGCAATGGAGGGCGGCGTTGCGGCAATGCTTACGTCTTCAGGTCAGGCGGCAAACTTCTACGCTATATTCAACATCTGCGAGTGCGGTGATCATTTCATCGCCTCATCGTCAATCTACGGCGGTACATATAACCTCTTCGGGACAACTATGAAGAAAATGGGCATCGAATGCACATTCGTTGACCAGACCCTTCCGGAAGAAGAGCTTGCAAAGTATTTCAAGCCGAATACAAAAGCAGTTTTCGGTGAGACGATAACAAACCCGACTGTATCGGTTCTTGATTTTGAAAAGTTTGCACGTCTTGCACACAGTCACGGCGTTCCGTTTATCGTTGATAACACGTTTGCAACTCCGGTAAACTGCCGTCCGTTTGAGTGGGGCGCAGATATCGTTACTCACTCCACAACAAAGTATATGGACGGTCACGGGGTCGGTGTAGGCGGCTGCATCGTAGACAGCGGAAACTTTGATTGGATGGCACACGCCGATAAATTCCCGGGGCTCACCACTCCCGATGAATCATACCACGGCATCACATATGCAGAGCGCTTCGGCAAGGGCGCGTATATCACAAAGGCAACTGCCCAGCTTATGCGTGACTTTGGCTCAATCCAGTCCCCGCAGAATGCGTTCTATCTCAATTTGGGTCTTGAGAGCCTGCATCTTCGTATGGAGCGCCACTGCTCAAATGCACTTGCTGTTGCAAAGTTCCTTAAAAATCACGAAAAGGTTTCGTGGGTGCATTACGCAGGGCTTGAGGGTGACGAGTACTACGACCTTGCGCAGAAGTACATGAACGGTAATACCTGTGGTGTTCTCGCGTTTGGAATAAAGGGCGGCAGAGAGGCATCCATTGCATTTATGGATAAGCTTAAGCTTGCGTCTATCGTAACTCACGTTGCAGACGCAAAAACCTGCCTTCTCCATCCGGCAAGCCACACGCACCGTCAGATGAGCGAGGAAGAGCTTTTAGCGGCGGGCGTAAACCCCGATCTTATCCGTCTTTCCGTCGGTATTGAAAATGTTGATGACCTTATCGCAGACCTTGAACAGGCACTTAAATAGGGGAGAGTCGTGAATCGACCGTTTTTCAAAGGGGTTCTCTTGCGAACCCCTTTGAAATCCCACGCTTTTGCCGCTGTGCGCGCAGCGGATAAATTATCGCGCTTATCACAGAGACTTTCGGCAAGGGCAAAATTGAAATTTTGCCCTCTCAGTCTTATCTGTGATTTCGCTGTAATTTATACCCGCTTGGCGCTTAAGGCGGCATTATAGTATCCTTCCCACTTACCGACCAAACAGCGGCACGAAGCGTGCTTATGATTATGCCAAAAGAAAGGGAGCGCAGATTATAAATACATACCTCGGGTGAAATCAAAATGCTTTGTGATTTCACCCGAGGTTTTTTACGTCAGTTTACATTATAACCGTATGTATTTCCATTCGCCGCGTTTGAAACGGATGTGTGACATCGTCACGCGTAAGGTGTCGTCAACAAGGATAGCGATAAACGTTCCAACAACGCCGAAGCCGAGCCAGAGACAAAAGAGATAGAAGCACGTTGTTCTGCAAATGAGGGAGAAGGTGGTCTGGAAGGTGAGAAATTTCGCATCTCCGGCACCTTGCAGAGTCCCCCAATACACCTGATGCAAAACGTTTATGGGTGTTGTGATTATGAGAAGATGCAACATAACAAGAGCTGCGTCAAAGGTAGCCTTTCCTGCAACTTTGTCGGAGATGTACAACCCAATGATAGCCTCGTCAAATACTGCGAAGACCGTAACGAACAGAACGGAGAACAAAATTGCAAGAACGATGCACAATCGCGTATATAAAAGGGAGATATCGGGGCGCTTCTTGCCGAGAGACTGACCGATAAGAGTACCGGAAGCAACGGAGAAACCGCTTGCGACGGAAATAAAGACAGAATACAGCGTAATAATAATCTGATACGCCGCAAAGGAGTCGCCATTTCCTATAGAATTGATGACTCGTGTCTGGATAGTCTCTGCAGCAAAAGCGACAAACGCACTTAAAAGCTGGGCAGGGAAAATCAGCTTCAGGGACAGGAATATATCGGGGTCGAATCTGAATTTTTTCTTGAGCTCAAGGCGAATGTCGTTCTTTTTGCGGAGTATAAAAAAGAAGAATATTCCGCTCTGTACGACGTAGCAGGACATAGTCGCCGCAGCAGCACCGCGTACTCCCAGGGCAGGAAAGCCAAAGTTTCCGCCGATGAGAGCGTAATTAAAGAAAATGTTGACAAGGTTTGCAATGATGGTGGAAATCATCGGCAAATGCGGCTTTCCTGATGCGCAGTATGCAGCGCTGACGGGAATCGTGACTCCCCACACCGGCACGCCGAAGAGCCATGTGCGGACATAGGCGATGGCATCGCTCAGAATACTGTCGGGCGTGCGACAGAGATTTAGGAGCCTTGGCGTGAGGATATATCCGGGAATGCAGACGAAAAGCGAAATGATAAGAGTATATACCATGGCTTGGCGCATCGTTTCGTTTGCTTCTTCTTGATTGCCTGCACCTATACGCCGTGCGATAACAGTACTGCATGCGACGCTCAATGATGAATAGAATGCAACTATAAGCGCACGGATAGCACTTGACGTTCCGACTGCGGAAATGGCCCGTGTGCCGATAATACCAACCATCATGGTATCGATAGTTCCACAAAGCTGAAGCATTAACGATTCAAAAATCGCGGGCCACGCCAGCTTTAAAACATCCCTGTAAGCCGAGCGCGTTGAAGGGAGGTCGCCGAGCCGCTCGCCTTCAGGGATAATGTGTTCTGGTGAATAGAGTTTTTTTAGAATGTTCATAAAACACCTTGCGAATCATTATGTAGTTTTGATTATTTGAGTATGATAACATACAAAAAGGTTTTTGTAAAGAGGTTTTTGAAAAAAATTAAAATGAATTTCATAACTTCCGCTTGACAAAAACAATTACCCACAAAGCTTTGTAATTATATCGAAAAGACATAGCGAAATATCACAACAATGCAGCTCTCTCATAGAATAGTAATGCAATAAATTATTAAGGAGAAGTTTTTGTTGAATATAAATTTAATTTCACTGCTCCGAAGCCGCCCGCAGGCAAAAGCGCAAATAAAGGGGAATCCGGATTATCCGCAGATTTCGGGGGAGGTCTATTTTTATCCGACACGTATGGGAACAATTGTATTAACCTTGGTATCGGGGCTTCCCGCGTCTCAGGATAAATGCAAAAGTCCTGTATTTGGTTTCCATATTCACAGCGGAAAGAGCTGTACGGGGGATGATACCGACTATTTCAAAGATGCTTTGACGCATTATAATTCGAATGAATGTCCGCACCCGTATCACGCGGGAGATATGCCACCGCTTTTTGGTGTGCAAGGTGTTGCTATGAGTGCGTTCCTTACTGATAGATTCAAGATGAGCGAAATCATCGGAAAAACAGTGATAATCCACTCGGAACCCGATGATTTTACAACACAACCCTCAGGAAACTCCGGCGAAAAAATCGCCTGCGGCGAGATCAGACGAGCCTGAACAACGAAAAAACTCCTTGCGGATTTTTCCGCAAGGAGTTTTAAACTATTTAATAGGCAAAATTACTTACCTGCACGCTTTGCGTACTTAGCGTATTTTGCCTTTGCAGCAGCTTCTGCCTTTGCGAAGAGCTCTTCTGCTCTTTCGGGGAACTGCTGTGCAAGACGTGCATAACGTGTTTCGCTCTTGATGAAGTCAACGTAGCTTGCAGTCGGCTCCTTGGAGTCGAGAGTGAAGCCTTCTTTGCCTTCTGCTTCAAGTGCCGGGTTGTATCGGAACATCTGCCAGTAGCCTGCTTCAACAGCCTTCTTCATTTCAACCTGGCAATTTACCATACCGCCCTTAACACCGTGCATTTCGCAAGGAGCGTAGCCGATGATGAGTGACGGACCCGGATATGCCTCAGCCTCTGCAAGAGCCTTGAGTGTCTGGTTCATATCAGCACCCATAGCAACCTGTGCAACGTAAACATAGCCGTAAGACATTGCGATTTCAGCAAGGTTCTTCTTAACGATGTTCTTACCTGCTGCAGCGAACTGTGCAACCTGACCGATGTTGGAGGACTTGGAAGCCTGACCGCCGGTGTTGGAGTAAACTTCTGTGTCGAAGACCATAACGTTTACATCTTCGCCGGAAGCGAGAACGTGGTCAAGACCGCCGAAGCCGATGTCGTATGCCCAACCGTCGCCACCGAAGATCCAGACGGACTTCTTGGAGAGGTAATCCTTCTCTGCGAGGATGGAAGCGCACTTCTCGCACTTATCAGCAACTTTTTCAAGCTCTGTAACGAGTGCCTTTGTAGCCGCATCGTTTGCTTCGCCGTTGTCCTTTGTATCAAGGAAGTTCTGTGCTGCTGCCTTGAGCTCAGCAGATGCCTTGTCGCCTGCTACGATATCTTCGATAGAAGCGATGAGGCGCTCACGGATAGCCTTCTGACCGAGGTACATACCAAGACCGTGCTCAGCGTTGTCCTCGAAGAGGGAGTTAGCCCAAGCCGGACCCTTGCCGCTTTCCTTATTTACCGTGTACGGTGTAGCAGGAGCGGAACCACCCCAGATGGATGAACAGCCTGTTGCGTTGGAGATATACATTCTCTCACCGAAGAGCTGTGTGATAAGACGTGCGTAAGAGGTCTCAGCACAACCTGCGCAGGAGCCGGAGAACTCGAGGAGCGGCTGCTTAAACTGGCTGCCCTTGATTGTCTTGTTGATGAGCTCAGGCTTCTCGGAAACGTTTGC
This sequence comes from Eubacteriales bacterium, assembly GCA_045537045.1. Taxonomy (GTDB): domain Bacteria; phylum Bacillota; class Clostridia; order Oscillospirales; family JAAYXM01; genus SIG480. The sequence goes on along the minus strand of JAZSOS010000035.1, from coordinate 1,521 downwards.
AACGCAGTAGTCAAATACCGGCTGCTGGTCAAGCTGTGTAGCCTGCTTTGTCATCTCGATAGCCTTCTTCTCCGGATTGCCGTCCTTCTCAGCCTTAGCTGTTACCGGGCAAGCCTTTACGCAGAGAGTACATCCCATGCAGTCCATCGGGCTGATAGTCATTGTGAACTTGTAGTCTGTCTTAAGAACAGGCTTTTCTGTATATTTTGTAGCAGCAGGAGCATTTGCAGCTTCCTCTGCAGTAAGAGCGAACGGACGGATAGTTGCGTGCGGGCAAACGAATGCACAGTTGTTACACTGGATGCAGTTCTCCGGATGCCATACCGGAACGTTAACAGCAACGCCGCGCTTCTCGTAAGCAGCAGAGCCCTGCGGGAACGTACCGTCAGCCATATCCTTGAATGCGGAAACCGGGAGAGAGTCACCCTGCATGCGGGAAACAGGCTCAACGATGTTGTTGACGAAGTCAACGAGATCCTTTCTGTCGCCTGTTGCCGGAGCCTTTGCCGGATCCTCACCGGCGTTCTTCCAGGAAGCCGGAACTGCAACTTCAACAGCTGCGTTTGCACCTGCGTCGATAGCCTTGTAGTTAAGCTCAACAATAGCTTCGCCCTTCTTGATGTAGGACTTGTAAGCCATCTTCTTCATGTACTCAATTGCTTCATCCTTCGGGAGAATGTTTGCAAGAGCGAAGAATGCAGACTGGAGAATTGTGTTCTTAACCTTTGCGTTGCCGATGTCCTTAGCAGCGATTGTTGTAGCGTCAATGATGTAGAACTTTACATCGTTGTTTGCAATGTAGGACTTGACGGATGCCGGAAGGTGAGCATCAAGCTCATCTGCTGACCAGCTGCAGTCGAGCATGAATGTGCCGCCCGGAACAACGTCCTCAACAATCTTGTATCCCTTAAGGATGTAAGAAGAGTTGTGGCAGGCAACGAAGTTTGCTTTGTTGATATAGTACGGTGACTTGATAGCCTTATCTCCGAAGCGGAGGTGGGAAATCGTGATACCGCCTGTCTTCTTGGAGTCATACTGGAAGTATGCCTGAATGAACTTGTCGGTATGGTCACCGATGATCTTGATGGAGTTCTTGTTAGCACCGACAGTACCGTCGCCGCCGAGACCCCAGAACTTGCAGGAAATTGTGCCTTCTGCAGCTGTGTCCGGGCATGCCTTCTCTTCGAGAGAGAGACCTGTAACGTCGTCTACGATACCGAGGGTAAAGCCGTTCTTCGGCTCCGGCATAGCAAGGTTTGCAAATGTAGCAAAGATGCTTGCAGGCGGAGTGTCCTTAGAACCGAGACCGTAACGGCCGCCAACGATCTTAACGTCGTTCTTGCCAAGAGAAGCAAGAGCTGTAACAACGTCGAGGTAAAGCGGCTCACCGAGGGAACCGGGTTCTTTTGTTCTGTCGAGAACAGCAATCTTCTTAACAGAAGCCGGAATAGCTTCAAGAAGCTTCTCAGCAACGAACGGACGGTAAAGGCGAACCTTGATAAGACCGACCTTCTCGCCGTG
>JAZSOS010000042.1:0-63042 GCA_045537045.1 Eubacteriales bacterium | reverse complement strand
CATATAAAGCACATCAAGCTTCGGAATTGCTTCCTCAAGAGACGTGGTTTCTTCATACTCAAACGCGTTTTCGTTTTTGACGTAGTTCGGCACACGAAGTCGGATCGTAGCCATGTCGTTCTGTGTGCCAAGGAGTTGAGTAGATTTCTTGTCTTCCTAAGACCGCTTGGCCTCCGACTTCATATAAAGCACATCAAGCTTCGGAATTGCTTCCTCAAGAGACGTGGTTTCTTCATACTCAAACGCGTTTTCGTTTTTGACGTAGTTCGGCACACGAAGCTCTTCGGGAGAGATAAGGATAACCTTTATACCGGTATAGCGGCAAAGCGCGTGGATAAGCGAATGTACTGTTCTTCCGAATTTAAGGTCTCCGCAGAAACCGATTGTTATATCGGAAAGACGTCCTTTCTCACGGTAAATCGTGAGAAGGTCGGTAAGCGTCTGTGTGGGGTGGCAGTGTCCGCCGTCGCCGCCGTTGATAACGGGAACATCAGCGTTTCTTGCCGCAACATACGGCGCACCCTCTTTTGGATGGCGCATTGCAATGATATCGCAGTATGCGCTCATAACCTTTGCGGTGTCTGCAACGCTCTCACCCTTTGCGGCGCTTGATGTTGAAGCCTCGGAAAAACCGAGCACACTTCCGCCAAGCTCAAGCATCGCCGCCTCAAAAGAAAGGCGTGTGCGCGTTGACGGCTCGAAAAACAGCGTTGCAAGCTTCTTTCCGCGGCACATTTCAGAGTACTTCCACGGATTGTTTATTATATCGCACGCAACGTGCATAAGCTCGTCAATTTCCTCAACCGTCAAATCGAGTATATCAATAAGACTTCTCATATCTTTATCTCCTTTTTGCCTCGCTTAAGTTTTGCATCGATTTTATTTTATCCAGCTTTCATCCGACGGATTGTTGCGGAACTTGATAAGACGTGCAACATCCTCTGCCTTTATATAGTTCTCCTCTGCAGCAACCTCGGCAATAACGTCAAAGTTTGTGAGCGATACGTTCTTAACATTTGCCGCAGCAAGTCTGTCAAGACCTTTCTGCATACCGTAAGTGAAGATTGAAACAATGCCAAGAACCTCAGCACCTGCTTCGCGCAGAACGTTTACAACCTCAATGCAGCTTCCGCCTGTGGAGATAAGGTCTTCAACAACGACAACCTTCTGTCCCGGCTCGAGCCTTCCCTCAATCTGGTTGTTGCGTCCGTGGTCTTTTGCACCCGAGCGGACATAACCCATAGGAAGCCCCATAATATGCCCTGTGATTGCCGCGTGTGCAATACCGGCAGTCGATGTTCCCATAAGTACCTCTACATCGGGATAGTTCTTGCGGATAAGCTCTGCAAGTCCGTTTTCGACGTCGTTTCTGACCTGTACATCTGTAAGAGTTAAGCGGTTGTCACAGTAAACCGGGCTTTTTATGCCGCTTGCCCATGTGAACGGCTCGTCCGGACGGAAGAACACCGCGCGTATTTTAAGTAAATCCTTTGCAATTAACTTTTCCATTGTATAAAAACTCCTTAATCAATAAATTCTTTTACGCAACGTTCATATGCCGCAACGGGGTCGTCTGCCGCGGTAATCGGACGTCCGACAACGATATAGTCAGAGCCTATTTCCTTTGCCTGCGCGGGAGTCATAACTCTCTTCTGGTCACCCACATCGCCGTCTGCAAAGCGAACGCCGGGTGTGATTGTAAGAAAATCTTTACCGCATCTTGTGTGAACCTTTTCCGCCTCGAGCGGGGAGCAGACAACGCCGTCAAGCCCTGCTTCTTTTGCATTCTTTGCATAGTGCATAACAACCTCATCAATCGGCTCTTTTATGAGAAGGTCATTCTCCATTGCCTCTTGGTCAGTCGATGTAAGCTGGGTTACCGCAATAAGGAGCGGGCGTGTGCCATCCTCACGCGTAAGACCTTCTATCGCCGCCTCCATCATACGCTTTGTTCCCGCTGCGTGAAGGTTTGTTATATCAACATCGAGGTTACGAAGAACAGACATAGCTTTTTTTACTGTGTTCGGGATATCGTGAAGCTTAAGGTCGAGGAAGATCTTATGACCACGGTGCTTTATCTCGCGGACAATTGACGGTCCCTCAGCGTAAAAAAGCTCCATACCGATTTTAACAAACGGCTTCCTGCCGGTAAATTTGTCAAGAAACGCAAGCGTGTCTTCCGCGCTCTTGAAGTCACATGCTACGATTACATCTTTTCCCATAACTGAAACACTCCTTTTCTATACGCAGCGTATAATATCACAAATATTTTCTATTTTGTATTCATCCATAACGATTGGAAGGTCGTTTATGATGTCACGGCAGACCGTTGGATTAATAAGATTTGCCGCGCCTACCTCAACTGCGCACGCGCCCGCCATCATCATTTCAATAACATCACGCGCACTTGCAACACCGCCCATACCGATAACGGGAATATCAACTGCGTGCGCAACCTGATAAACCATTCTGACCGCAACGGGGAAAATTGCACTGCCGGAAAAACCGCCCATCTTATTTGCTATGACGGGTTTTCTGCGTCTTAAATCAATCCTCATCCCGAGCAGCGTGTTTATAAGGCTTATTCCGTCCGCTCCTGCGTCCTCGCAAGCCTTTGCAATTGAAACAATATCCGTAACGTTTGGTGAAAGCTTAATGATAACCGGCTTTGTCGTCACTGCCTTCACTGCGCGGGTAACCTCTGCCGCAGCCGCGGGGTCTGTGCCGAAGCTCATACCGCCGCCGTGGACGTTGGGGCAGCTGACGTTTACTTCAAGCCAGCCAACCTGCTCTTCCTTATCGAGTTTTTCACAGGTGTATGCATAATCCTCAACGGAAAATCCGGAAACATTTGCCATTACAGGCTTTTTAAAGCACTTTGCAAGGCGCGGAAGCTCTTCGGATATGACCTTTTCAACACCGGGATTCTGAAGTCCTACGGCATTTATCATCCCGGCACTACATTCCGCGATACGCGGCGTGGGGTTTCCGAAACGGCTTTCACGCGTTGTGCCTTTGAACGAAAACGTGCCGAGGCAGTTTATATCGTAACTTTCCGCAAATTCATATCCATAACCAAATGTACCGGAGGCGGGGATAACGGGATTTGAAAGCTCTATCCCGCAAAGCGTTGTGCTCAGTCTTCCCATAATATCTCCTCCTTCCGCATAACGGGTCCGTCCTTACAGATTCGCTTATAGCCCGTAAGCGTTTTGCACGAGCAACCCATACACGCGCCAAAACCGCAACCCATACGCTCCTCAAAGCTCAATTGCGCCGAGGTTTTTGCCGCGCGGTGTACTGCGCGGAGCATCGGCTCGGGTCCGCAGGTATAGACATATGTATAGTCAATGCTGTTCATCGCATCGGTTACAAAGCCGCGGATTCCGTAAGAGCCGTCAACCGTTGTTACGAAAACATCAGCACCGAGCTTTTTGAACTCGACCTCATAGAAGATTTCATCCTTTGAGTTAAAGCCGAGAATTACGCTGACCTTCTTTCCATCGGCAATGAGCCGCTTTGCAAGCAGATACATCGGCGGAACACCGACCCCGCCGCCGATGAGAAGCGGACGCTCTCCGGAATCGGCGAGGTCATAGCCGTTGCCAAGACCTGTGAGGATATCAAGCTCTCCGCCGGGTGACATCTTGCTCATCTGCGCAGTGCCGTCTCCTACTACCTTATATATAATTGTAAGAATTCCGTCGGAAACGTCGCAGACGGATATCGGACGGCGCAGGAATTTGCCGGAAAGCGCAATATTGACAAACCCGCCGGGAACGCAATCCGCGCAATTTCCCGCAAGTTCCATCCTGTAAACCGATGATGTCAGCGGTGTGTTTGATATGATTTTAAAAATTGATTGAGTCATACAGCACAAATCCTTTACGCATCAATTGTTGAGATTGTAAGCGTTGTTTCTTCAAGAACATCAAGAAGAACTCTTACGGTATCGAGGTTTGTGAATATCGTTACGTTGTTGTCCGTTGCAAGCGAACGAATCTGATGTCCGTCCTTCATTGCATTGGAGCCAATATCGCGGGTGTTGATAACATACGCGATATGTCCCTGACGGATGGCATCCGGAATTTCCTCGCTTCCTTCGGAAATCTTTTTAAGAACGTGGGTTCTGATGTTGTTTTCCTTGAGGAATTTTGCCGTTCCCTCAGTTGCCTGAATGTTGAAGCCGAGGTTGTAGAATCGGCGGATAAGCGGAAGCGCCTCTGCCTTATCAGAATCAGAAATTGTTGCAAGCACTGTTCCGTAGTTCTGAAGCTTCATTCCGGAAGCCTGAAGTGCCTTGTACATCGCGCGGTTCATCTTATCGTCATAACCTATTGCCTCGCCGGTGGACTTCATCTCCGGAGAGAGATATGCATCAAGACCGCGGATTTTTGCAAATGAGAATACCGGAACCTTTACGTACCAACGCTTTTTCTCATCCGGGTAAATGTCAAAAATGCCCTGCTCCTTAAGAGATTTCCCAAGGATAACCTCTGTTGCAATGTCGGCAAGGGAATAACCCGTAGCCTTTGAAAGGAACGGAACTGTTCTTGATGAACGCGGGTTTACCTCAATGATAAACACATTATCGTCCTTATCCACGATAAACTGGATGTTGTAAAGACCTACAATGCCGATACCAAGGCCGAGCTTCTTTGCATACTGCAGGATTATGCCCTTGACCTTGTTGGAAATTGAGAATGTCGGATATACGCTGATAGAGTCGCCCGAGTGAACACCCGTACGCTCAACAAGCTCCATGATACCGGGGACAAAAACATCACGTCCGTCGCAGATAGCATCAATCTCAACCTCTTTACCCTGAATATACTTATCAACAAGCACCGGCTTGTCCTCGTCAATCTCAACGGCTGTTTTGAGGTAGTGGCGAAGCTGTTCTTCGTTTGAAACAATCTGCATTGCACGTCCGCCGAGAACAAAGCTCGGGCGTACAAGCACGGGATAGCCTATCTCTGCCGCGGCGGCGATGCCATCCTCAATTTTCGTTACGGCGTGTCCCTTCGGCTGCGGGATTCCAAGCTCGCGGAGAATCTTCTCAAAGCTGTCGCGGTTTTCCGCACGCTCAATTGCATCACAGTCTGTACCGATAATTTTTACACCGCGGGCGCGGAGCGGCTCTGCAAGGTTGATTGCAGTTTGTCCGCCGAGAGACGCAATAACGCCCTCCGGCTTTTCAAACTCGATGATGTTCATAACATCCTCGGTTGTAAGCGGCTCAAAATAAAGCTTGTCCGCAGTGGTGTAGTCAGTAGAAACCGTTTCGGGGTTGTTGTTTATAATAATGGCTTCATAGCCTGAGTTTTTGATGGTAGTTACAGCGTGGACGGTTGAATAGTCAAACTCAACGCCCTGGCCGATGCGTATCGGGCCTGCACCGAGAACAACAATCTTCTTTCTGTCGGTGAGAATTGATGTGTTTTCGCCGGTGTAGCTTGAATAGAAATACGGAATGTATGCACCCGTGTGGCAGGTATCAACCATACGGTAAACAGGGAACATATTTTCCTTTTTGCGGAGATTGAATACCTCAATTTCCGGAACACCCCAAAGACGTGCAATGAACTTGTCGGAGTATCCCATCTTCTTTGCACTGCGGAGCGTCTCGACATCGCCCTTATTTGCGGCAATGTTCTTTTCCTCGTCAACAATTTCCTTTATGCATTCAAGGAAATACGGTGTAATCTGTGTTATTTTGAAAATCTCATCAACCGAAACACCAAGGCGGAAGAGAGCTGCAACAGCAAAAATGTTATCATCACGGAATTCGCGGATATAGTCAATAAGCTCATCGCGGCTCTTTCCGTCAAATTTCGGGAGATAGAAGTGGTCAGCACCTGTTTCAAGCGAGCGCACACCCTTTAAGAGACATTCGGAAAGGGAAGAACCGATACCCATAATCTCGCCCGTTGCCTTCATCTGTGTGCCGAGTGTGTTCGGTGCGGTTGCAAACTTGTCAAACGGAAATCTCGGAAGCTTTGCAATTACATAATCGAGCTGCGGCTCAAAAGCTGCGTTGGTATTTGCAATTGCAATATCCTCAAGCGCCATACCAACGGCAATCTTTGCAGTGACACGTGCAATCGGATATCCCGATGCCTTTGATGCAAGAGCGGATGAGCGCGATACGCGCGGGTTTACCTCAATGAGATAGTACTCGCTGGAGTTCGGGTTAAGTGCAAACTGAACGTTACAGCCACCCTCAATCTTAAGCTCGCGGATAATCTTTATCGCGCTGTCGTTAAGCATCTTCATATCAGCGTCAGAAAGAGTCATAATAGGCGCAACAACGAGCGAGTCGCCGGTATGAACACCGACAGGGTCGATGTTTTCCATACCGCAAATGGTTATTGCGTGGTCGTTTGAGTCGCGCATAACCTCAAACTCAATTTCCTTATATCCCTTGACGGATTTTTCGATAAGCACCTGGTGAACGGGGGAGAGCTTGAATGCGTTAAGCCCGACCTCGCAAAGCTCTTCTTCGTTGTATGCAAAGCCACCGCCCGTACCGCCGAGCGTAAATGCCGGACGAAGAACAACAGGGTAACCGATGCGTACCGCGGCCTCTTTTGCCTCATCGAGAGAGTATGTTATCTCGGAGGGAATAGTCGGCTCGCCGATAGATTCGCAAAGCTCTTTAAAAAGCTCGCGGTCCTCGGCGCGCTCGATGGATTCCGAGCTTGTTCCCAGAAGCTCAACGCCACATTCGCGAAGAACGCCTTTCTTTTCAAGCTGCATTGCAAGGTTAAGTCCTGTCTGTCCGCCGATACCCGGAACAATAGCATCCGGGCGCTCGTGGCGCAGGATTTTTGCGATGTATTCAAGAGTAAGCGGCTCCATATACACCTTGTCGGCAACCGTGGTGTCCGTCATAATCGTTGCGGGGTTAGAGTTACAGAGGATAACCTCATACCCCTCTTCGCGGAGCGCAAGGCACGCCTGCGTTCCGGCATAGTCAAACTCCGCAGCCTGACCAATAACAATCGGACCGGAGCCGATGATAAGTATTTTTTTGATATCTGTTCTCTTAGCCATTGTATATTTACCTCCAAAAGTTTATTTCTGTTTGTTCTATGTCTACGCTTTGTAAACCGGTTTTCCGTCTTTGACCGTAAGCAGGCATTTTCCGAAAAGCTCGTCTCCCTCAAACGGCGTTGCACGTCCCATTGAGAGAAACTCTTCCGGATTTACCCGAAACTTTGCATTCAGGTCAAACACCGTAAAATCCTCACTGACGGGGATGTTAAATCTTCTACGCGGGTTGTGGCACATAACCTCAATAAGCTTTGAGAGCGTTATTATACCCGTCCTTACAAGCTTTGTATACAGCACCGCAAACGCGGTTTCAAGCCCGACAACACCAAACGCACTGCCGGAAAGTCCTTTGCTTTTTTCCTCGTCAGAGTGTGGTGCGTGGTCGGTTGCAATCATATCAACCGTGCCGTCAACCAGTCCCGCAACAAGTGCATCGCGGTCACGCGATGAACGGATTGGCGGGTTCATCTTAAAGCGACCTTCTTCTTTTATATCTTTATCACACATCACAAGGTAGTGCGGACCGGTCTCACATGTAACATCAAGCCCTTCTGCCTTTGCGCGTCTTATAAGGTCGACCGTCTCGGCGGTTGACACATGGCAGACGTGGTATTTGCATCCGGTTTCGCGAACGAGCCGCAAATCGCGCTCAACCTGCTTCCATTCGCTTTCTGAATTGATGCCGACATAACCGTGTTTTTTTGCAAACTCACCGTCGTGGATGCACCCGCCCGCTTTCAGCTCGCGATTGTCCTCACAGTGCGCAACAAGTATCTTCCCAAGCTCGCGGCATTTTATCATCGCCGCACGCATCATATCGTCATTCTGCACACCGCGTCCGTCATCTGAAAACGCAATTGCATACTGCGCCATTCCATCCATATCGGAAAGCTGCTCGCCCTTTTGCCCGACTGTGATTGAACCGTAGGGAAAAACGCCAATGCACGCATATCGCTCTATAATCTCCAGCTGTGCGCGGATGTTCTGAGCGCTATCCGGCACGGGATTTAAGTTCGGCATCGTGCACACTGCTGTATATCCGCCGTGCGCCGCCGCTTCACTTCCCGAGAGAATTGTTTCTTTATACGAAAAGCCCGGCTCACGAAAATGCACATGCACATCGCAAAAGCCGGGGAAAACAGCATATTTTGAAGAGAACGAGGGAAGAAACGCCTTCGCTGCGCGAACGCAGGAAGCCGCACACTCTCGTGCTATGAACTTGGAAACGGGTTTTTTCTTAAAAAATCCAAACATAAAAAATACCCCTTACATGAAAAAAATCCTGCCCGAGGGGCAAGATGTACATACAAAAATATATACAGGAAATGCCCTGCATATCTTCGATATTGCAAATCTTGCCGGCATCACGGTACCGCTCTTAAAGATTTATTTATGATATTATACCACTTTCCGCACAGTTTGTCAACGGTTTTGAAAGAGAAAATGCAAGGGATTATCCCCAAAGGGGACCTCTTGCGGTCCCCTTTAAAACCCCACGCTTTTGTCGCTGGATAAAGCGGCAGATAAATTATCGCGCTCATTATGCCGTCGATGCTAAAGGGAAAACTGCGTTTTCCGCGCATCCCCGTATGCATAATTTCGCGATAATTTATCCGCTGCGCGGGCAGCGAAAAAACGAGGGGCTGTTAAGGGGTTTACAAGAAAACCCCTTAAATATACTGTATATAAAATAGACAGAACACTATTGGATTGGTATCGTGAATACTATATAGCGCAGATAAAAAAGAAACCATATCCCAGAAAAACAGGAGACAGATAACCGTTTTGATTATCTGTCTCTCTTTTATTTCTTTTTAAGTTTTTCAAAAAAGCTTTTTCGCTCGGTATAAGACTCATCTCCTACCGACTTTGCAAATTCCTGCAACAAATCCTTCTGCTTCTTCGAAAGATTTTTCGGAACCTCAATGTTCACGCGCACAAACTGGTCGCCGCGGCGCGTGGTATTAAGCACCGGAACACCCTTTCCGCGCAGACGGAATACCGTGCCGGTCTGCGTACCCTCGGGCACTGCGTATTTGACCTTACCGTCAAGCGTCGGAACTTCAATTTCCGCGCCGAGAACAGCCTGCGTGAACGTAATCGGCACATCACACATGATTGATGTCCCGTCGCGCGTGAGGATATGGTGCGGACGTACGGAAACCGTAACGAGAATATCTCCGTTCGGCCCGCCGTTTGTTCCTGCGTTACCCTCGCCGCGAAGCGGAACTGTCTGTCCGTCATCAATACCGGCGGGGATGTTGATTGAAAACGTTTTTGCCGCGCGCTCTTTGCCGGTGCCACCGCACTTTTTGCACGGTGTTTTTATAATCTTTCCCGAGCCACCGCAGGTTGGGCAGACACCGGAGCTTGATACCATACCGAGCGGCGTACGGCGCGTGGTACGAACCGTACCAGAGCCGTGACACGTCTGGCAGGTTTCAGCGCTCGTGCCTTTTTCTGCACCGGAGCCTGCGCAGGATGAACAGCGCTCAGTGCGCGTAACATTAATTTCCTTTTTACATCCGAATGCCGCTTCTTCAAACGACAGGACGAGATTTACGCGCAGGCTCTCACCACGGGTTGGTGCGTTTCTGCGGCTGCCGCCGCCAAATCCGCCACCGCCGCCGAAGAACGAGCCGAATATGTCGCCGATGTCAAAGTCCTCAAAACCGCCAAATCCGCCAAAGCCTCCTCCGCCTGCACCGAAGTTCGGGTCAACGCCCGCATGACCGAACTGGTCATACTTCTGGCGCTTTTCGGGATTTGAAAGCACTTCGTATGCTTCATTGGCTTCCTTGAACTTTTCCTCTGCCTCTTTATTATCCTTGTTAAAGTCGGGGTGGTATTTTTTTGCAAGCTTGCGGTATGCGCTCTTCAGCTCTGCATCCGTAGCCGTCTTTGCCACACCCAGCACTTCATAGTAATCGCGTTTCTCTGCCATAGAATCATCTCCCTGTTCCTGTGGGATTTACCCAAAACAAAAGGCATTTTTAAAATGCCTTTTGTTTTCCGGAGCGTTTTTACATCTCCGATTAGTCTACCTGAGTGAAGTCGGCATCAACAACGTTGTCTCCGCCCATGCCGCCGGCCTCGGCACCGCCCATATCGGGAGCACCCTGTGCTGCAGCTTGAGCTGCCGCCGCTTCTTTATAAAGCTTCTCGGAAATTTCGTAGAACTTCTTTGTGAGAGCCTCGGTCTGTGCCTTGATAGCCTCGGTATCATTACCCTTAAGAGTTTCTTTGAGCTTCTCAACCTCAGCTGTTACGCCTGCCTTTTCGTCCTCGGTTACCTTATCTCCGAGTTCAGAAAGTGCCTTTTCTGTCTGATAAACCATCTGGTCTGCGTTGTTGCGAACGTCAACCTCTTCGCGGCGCTTCTTATCTTCCTCGGAATACTGCTCTGCTTCCTTAACAGCCTTTTCGATATCCTCCTGAGAGAGGTTTGTGGAAGAGGTGATTGTGATGTTCTGCTCTTTGCCTGTGCCGAGATCCTTTGCCTTAACATTTACAATGCCGTCAGCGTCGATGTCAAATGAAACCTCAATCTGCGGTACGCCGCGCGGAGCGGGGGATATACCATCGAGGTTAAAGCGGCCGAGAGTTTTGTTGTATGCCGCCATCTCGCGCTCACCCTGAAGAACGTGGATTTCAACGGACGGCTGGTTGTCAGCAGCTGTGGAGAAAATCTGGCTCTTGTTTGTCGGGATTGTTGTGTTGCGCTCGATAAGCTTTGTGAATACGCCGCCCATTGTCTCGATACCGAGTGAAAGCGGAGTTACGTCGAGAAGAAGAATATCCTTTACATCACCTGCAAGAACGCCGCCCTGGATAGCTGCACCCATTGCAACGCACTCATCCGGATTGATGCCCTTAAACGGTTCTTTGCCCGTGTAGTTCTTAACAGCATCGGAAACAGCCGGAATACGTGTTGAACCACCAACGAGGAGAACCTTTGAAAGGTCGCTCGGTGCAAGACCTGCATCAGACATCGCCTGACGAACCGGAACCATTGTGCTGTCAACAAGGTCAGATGTAAGCTCGTTGAACTTCGCGCGGGAGAGAGTGAGGTCAAGGTGCTTCGGACCTGTTGCGTCTGCCGTGATGTACGGGAGAGAGATGTTTGTTGTTGTAACGCCGGAAAGCTCAATCTTTGCCTTTTCAGCAGCTTCACGGATTCTCTGCATTGCCATCTTGTCGTTTGTGATGTCAACGCCGTTTTCCTTCTTGAACTCGTCAACAATCCACTTTGCAACGCGGTTGTCGAAGTCGTCACCGCCGAGACGGTTGTTACCTGCAGTTGCAAGAACCTCAACAACACCGTCACCGATCTCCAGGATTGATACGTCAAATGTACCGCCGCCGAGGTCGTAAATCATAATCTTCTGGTCTGTTTCCTTGTCAAGACCGTAAGCAAGAGCAGCAGCCGTCGGCTCGTTGACGATACGAAGAACCTCAAGACCTGCAATCTTACCTGCGTCCTTTGTTGCCTGACGCTGGCTGTCTGTAAAGTAAGCCGGAACGGTGATAACTGCCTGAGTTACCTTAGAACCAAGATAAGCCTCCGCATCCGTCTTGAGCTTTGTGAGAACCATCGCGGAAATCTCCTGCGGAGAATAAGCCTTGCCGTCGATGTTTACCTTGTAGTCCGAGCCCATCTCACGCTTTATGGAAGCGATTGTGCGGTCGGGGTTTGTAACTGCCTGGCGCTTTGCAACCTGACCGACGATTCTCTCGCCGTCCTTTGAGAATGCAACAGCGCTCGGTGTTGTTCTTGCGCCTTCTGCGTTAACGAGAACAGTCGGCTCGCCGCCTTCCATAACTGCAACGCAGGAGTTTGTTGTACCTAAGTCAATACCAATGATTTTAGACATTTTAATTTACCTCCAATTATATAAATGATATGTTTTTACTTAAATTATCAAAGCCTTGCAGAGTTCGCATCCGCAGATGCAAAATACCCCGCGCTTTTAATTTGCGACCTTTACCATCGCTGCTCTTATCACTCTGTCGCCGAGCTTTGCGCCCTTCTGAAACACCTCGGAAACCGTGTTCTCGCCGTACTCTTCATTTTCCTCGTGCATTACTGCGTTGTGGAAGTTCGGGTCAAAGGCTTCTCCTGCCGGGTCAAGGATTTCAACCTTCAGCTTTGAAAGTGTGTTGCAAAATTCGGTGAAGATAAGCTCCACACCCTTTTTATAGCCTTCATCTCCACACGGAGTTGCAAGCGCGCGTTCAAGGTTGTCATATACGCCGAGAAAAGCTCCGGCGGCGGCTGCTGTTGAATCGTTGTAAAGCATTTCCTTTTCCTTTGCCGTGCGCTTTCTGTAATTATCATACTCTGCCGCAAGGCGAAGGTATTTGTCGTTTGCTTCCTTCAGTGCCGCCTCTGCCTTTGGGGGTTCTGTCGGCTCGGGTTTTTCTTCCGGTGTGCCGACGGCTTCTTTTTCCGCATCGTTTTCTGTCATTTCTTCCTCAAGCGTTGTCTTTTCATTTTCTGCCATTTATCTGTGTACCTCCTATTCGTTGAAGAACGAATCCTTCAGAAGCTTGTTAAAGCCCGTTATAAAATAGTTAAGGTTTGCGGCGACCTTGGCGTAATCCATACGCCGCGGGCCTACAATACCGATAACACCCTGTAAATTTTTACCCAAATCATACGTTCCGTATACGATACCTGCGTCTTTTAAGGGCAAATCATTGTTTTCCGTACCTATTGAATAGCGAATCTGACCGGGAAGCGCATCATCAGAAAAATGCTCCTGAGCGTGGCGTAGAATGCCCTGCTTGTCGGTAAGATAAGTAAGAAGCTCCTGCGCCTTTTCCGGGTCGCGGTATTCGGGGTGGTTGAGAATACGGGAAATACCGTCAAGGTAAACATCGCCCTCGCGCGTTTCGTCCAATACCTCACCGGCAAACTCTGCAACGTCAACTATAAGTGATGCAAGCTCTCCCGCTTCTGCAGATGCGCGCTTTATAAGAGAAAGCGAAATTTCATCAAGCGTTCTGTCGGTAAAATACATATTTAATATACGCGTAGCTATAAAAATCTCATTTTCAGACGGGGGATAGCCAAGCTTAATACGCTTGTTCTTTAAAATTCCCGAGCTTGTAACCACAACGGCGATTGCCGTACGCGGTTCGATAAGGAACACATCAAACTTTTTCACCATCTCGCTCGATGCGTGCGTTGTAAGCGTGTAGGTCGTATAGTTCGTAAGCTGAGAGACCAGACATCCGAATTCACGAAGCATCTTTTCAAGCTCGCGCATACGGCTTCCCAGTGCGCGATTTATCGCCTCCGCCTCGCTCACGCTTATCTGCTGCGGCTGCATAAGCTCGTTTACATAAAGACGATATCCTGCAGTTGACGGAACTCTTCCCGCCGAGATATGTGGCTGTTCAAGATAACCAAGCTCTTCAAGCTCGCTCATCTCGTTGCGTATCGTTGCGGGGGAAACATCAAGCCTTCCTCTTGCCGCGATTATCTTTGAGCCGACAGGCTCGGCGTTTTCAATGTACTCATCAATAATGGCTTTTAATATGCGCCTCTTTCTGTCACTAAGGCTCAAGCGCTGTCACCTCACAGTCTGTTTATATTTTAGCACTCTCTCTTCCCGAGTGCTAATCTTATTTTACTCCTTTTTTTCAATATGTCAATACGTTTTTTCTAAAATGTAATAATTTTTTAATAAAAATAGCGAATTTACTCAAAATTTGCAATTAATTTTGAACTTTCAAAAACTTTCAATTTATCCGAAAAATAGTTCGGTTTTAGCACTCACAGCATCGGTTTGTTAATTGCACATATGCAGTCCATATCAAAACAGTGCCGGTTATGGCAAATTTTATGCAAAAATAGTCTTTTTGTATATGGGTAACGCATCACGCCCATGAAAGCCGCCAATATGTAATATACTGACCATTTCGGCATAGGCTGAAAATATTCAATTTTAAAAATTGACGTTTCATATTATATATGATAAAATATATTATGTATGAATGTAAAAAGGAGAATTGTCACACCATGCTGATACTTGACGAATATAAGCTTCGCATAAATGCACTTGACGCGCCGATTGAGGAGCTTTCCCGCGCGCTTGACATCGACGGAATAAAAAATGAGCTTGCAGACCTCGAAAAACAGACCGAGGCAGAAACTTTCTGGGGTGACCTTGAAAACTCGCAGGTTGTTCTGAAAAGAATTTCCCGCATAAAGGAAAGGATTGCAAAGTTTGACAGCTTCGTTTCCGAACTTGCGGATATCCGCGCGCTGTTTGAGCTTGCAGAAGAGGCAGAGGACGAGGAAGCTGCAAAAGAAGTCGGCGAGCTTCTCACCTCTCTTGAAAAGGCACTTGCCGATGCAAGAATTGAAACGCTTCTTTCCGGTGACTATGACGCAAACAGCGCCATTATGAGCTTCCAGGCAGGTGCAGGCGGAACCGAGGCCCAGGACTGGGCGGAAATGCTTTACCGTATGTATACCCACTGGGCAGAGCGCCATGGCTATACTTATAAAATCTTAGACTATATCGACGGCGACGAGGCAGGTCTTAAAAGCGCAAGCATACTTATAGAGGGCGAGAACGCTTATGGCTACTTAAAGAGCGAAATGGGCGTTCACCGCCTTGTTCGCATATCTCCGTTTGACTCCTCCGGTCGCCGCCACACATCCTTTGCCGCGCTTGAAGTTATGCCGGAAATCACAGACGATGTTGAGGTTGAGGTACGCACCGAAGACCTTAAGGTTGATACCTACCGCGCATCCGGTGCAGGCGGTCAGCACGTTAACAAGACGGAATCTGCAATCCGCATCACACACATACCTACGGGAATAGTTGTCGCGTGCCAGAATGAGCGCAGCCAGCACCAGAACCGTGAGGTTGCAATGCGTATGCTCAAATCAAAGCTCATTGAGATAAAAGAGCGCGAAAACTTAGAGAAAATTGAGGATATCAAGGGCGAACAGAAGCTTATTGAATGGGGGAGCCAGATACGTTCATATGTCTTTATGCCCTACACCCTTGCAAAGGATCACCGCACCGGATTTGAAAACGGAAACATCGGCGCGGTCATGGACGGAGATATTGACGGCTTCATAAATGCATATCTGACACAAATGGCATCGCAGGGAAAGACAGATAAATAGCTATCAGACAAAAGAGAAATCTTCCCCCCTCCGGGGGGGAGATGTTAAGACTTTTACAAATGGCATCGCAAGGGAAAGACAGATAAGTAACAAAACAAGGAAGGCATTATGCGGATAAAAGAACTGTATGCGACGTTCGGGTCGCTTGACAACAAGAGGCTTTCATTAAAAGACGGTCTTAATATTGTTCACGGGCGCAACGAGGCGGGAAAATCCACCTGGGGTGCGTTTATCCGCGCTATGCTTTACGGGATATCCACTCGCGAAAAAGCGAAGGCGGGATATATCCCCGACAAGGAAAGGTATCTTCCGTGGAATGGAAGCCCGATGTACGGAAAGTGCACACTCATCTCCGGCGGCGATGAAATTTCTATCGAACGCACAAGCGGAAAGAGCGGTGTTTTTTCAAAGGTTGAAGCGAAAAATCTCTCGCGTGGCGTGAGCGCGCCCACCGGAGAAGAGCTTTGCGGCATTGCCCGCGGCGTATACGACCGCTGTGCATTCATCGGTCAGGCAAAGCTTGATGTTGACCGTGATGCGGACACGGAAAAGAAAATTCTCTCGCTTGCATCAAGTGGAGAGGAAACCGTTTCCGCCCGTGAGGTTGTTTCGCGCCTTGAAAAGAGCCAGAGACTCATACGCTCACCACGCGGTCTCGGCTCCCTTTGCGACCTTGAAAAAGAAATAGCAAAAAAAGTATCGGATATAGAATATGCTAAAAATACGGCGGCTGAGCTTGCCCGGACGGAAGAAAGCCTTGCGGCGTATGCCCGCGAAGAGAAAGAACTTCTCCGCACCATAGAAATTGCCCGTGCCGAAGAAAAAAAAGGCGCACGCCTTATCTCTCTCCGTGCAGAGGAAGCTCTCCGCGAAGCAGAGGAAAAAATCAGAAAATACGATAATTACCCGACAAAAGCGGACTATGAACTGCTTTCCGCAGATGTGTCGACACTCAATCGTCTCTCCCTTTCAGTGCAAGCGATAAAAGCAACGCTTGCGGCAGATGAGCTGGAGTACGAAAATGCCCTGAAGGAAATTTCCGAAAGCCGCGCATTTGGCGGCATGAATCTCGCACTTGCGCGCGAGCGTGCCAAGGCAGATACAGAGCGGCTTTGGGAATCCAAAAAGCGCAAGCTCTCTCCGGCAGGTATTCTCTCGCTTTGTGCCGCACTCCTTCTTGCAGGGGGTTCTTTTGCAATGTACACGGCGGGGAATATGCCTGTTTTTGCGGCAGGTGCCGCTTTCTCGACATGCTTTGCGGTGGTTGGGTGTATACTTATCCTTACTTCCGGAAAGCGTGAGATGCGGGAGTGTATCAATGAAATGACTTCACGCTACGGCGGCGCGGACAGTGAAACAATAGAACAGGCGCTGATATCTTACAGCACCGCACTTTCTCGCGTAGATGATGCGCTCGGTCAACTGACAGAAAAGCGCGAGGCGCAGAGTGAGCTTTCAGGAAAACTTGAATTTTCTCAAAAGGCTGTCACGGAAATGCTTTTGCGATTCGGAATAGACGCCGAGTCTCCGGACGATGGCGAAAATATTATGAAAACGATGGCGTACGAGCGTGAAGAGGCTTACACCGCCCTGCGTGAAGCGCGCATACGTGCAGAAGCGATAAATTCCGCACAACCGAGTGGAGAAGACGAAATAGAATATGCAGAAGACGAAATCCCTGAGCTTCCTCTTGCAAAACTTCTTGAGACATCAGAGGAAAAGGCATCAGTAAGGAAAAATCTTGAGCTTACACTCGCGGCACTGCGCGAGCGCCTTTCGGGGTTTGACATATCCCGCGCGGAAAGCGAGCTTGACGCGATGCGCGGTAAGGAAAAAGAGCTCACACGTTCTTTTGACGCTTTTTCGCTTGCCATGAAATACATCGACGAAGCAGAAGCCGAGCTTTCCGAACGCTTTTCGCCCGAGGTTGAAAAGCGCACATCAGAGATATTTTCCGCGCTTTGCGGCGGAAGCTTCCAGGTTGTAAGAATCCGCAACCGCGATTTTGATATGGACGTTGCAACAGGAGTTGCAAGCGCACGCCGTGACGGACTTTTCCTCTCGCGCGGAACGCTTGATGAACTGTATTTTTCACTTCGCCTTGCGCTGTGCGAGCTTATTCTGCCGGAAGAGGGTTCTCCTCCGATAGTTCTTGACGATGCGTTTGTAAACTTTGATGACGAACGCCTCTCCCGTGCGCTCATATTGTTGAAAGAACTTTCAAAAAAACGTCAGATAATTTTGTTTTCGTGCCACGGGAGAGAGGCGGCTTTCTTTGAAAACGACAGCGAAGTAAACATCATAAATCTGTAAATAGGGGAGTATATAATTATGAAAAAATGGAAAAAGGTTGTTATCGTGCTTCTTTGCATCGCAGCCCTTCTCGGTGCGGCGGGATATATCGCATACAACATCGCATTTGATTTTGTTCAGGACAAGATGATTGAAACAATGCTTGATTCCATGCTTGATTCGGGGGCGGTCTCCGTAGAGGAGCTTGAGCTTATGGCGGAGGTTACTCTTCCGGAAGAGACGTCAACGCCGTCAGAAAACATCACTTCCGACGTGATTGAATCAACAGTACCTGCAACCTCTGAAAGCTCCACCCCTTTCCAAAAAGAAGAAAAAAAGCCAAATGTAAAACCTCAGGTTAAGCCGGAAGCAAAGCCTGAAAGCAAAGCCGAAAATAAACCCGCAGAAGAGAAAAGGGCAGAAGCCGTTGACAAAGTGACGCAGAAAATATCCGACTCCATCACCCGCGCGGACAAGCGCGCAATGGCGCGGCTTGTTACCTCGCATCTTTCGGCAGCGGACATAAAGTATCTTGCGGGGCTTATCGCAGGGGGATTAACGCGTGAAGAGCGCGTTGCGGCTTACCGTCTGGCAAAACAGCGCTTCTCCGGCGAGGAGCTTGAGCTTGTGTCAATGTACTACCACCGCTATAAAAAGCAGGTAATGACAGAGCCGGATATCCAAGTAAAATAACCTAACTTCTCACTCCAGGGAGAGGTAAAAAGAAAGCAGAGAATAGACCGGACTTGCCGGTGAAAAAACAATAAGTCAGAAGCTGGTGTAAGTATATGGAACAAAAAGATAAAATGCTTTCAAAAATTGAAAGCTTCCGTCTGCCCGGATTTAACGAAATCCCCGATGTAGGACTGTTTTTAGAGCAGACGACAAAATACATTTCGAATATTCTCGCTCCGCTTGAGGGAATAACAATAACAAGCTCAATGATAAGCAACTATGTAAAGAGAAATCTTATCAAAAATCCTGTTAAAAAGCAGTATGACCGCGAGCAGATTGCATATCTCATATTTATCGCCGTCGCAAAATCGGTGCTCAGCCTTGAAAATATTCAGCTTTTTATTTCTCTTCAGACAAAAAGCTACACCGGAGAGGTTGCATACGAGTATTTCTGCCGCGAATTCGAAAGCATTCTTCGTTGCGTTTTTGAAAGACGCGCAGTTCCCGAAATGAGCGGAACAAAAAACAGGAATACCGAGCTTAAAAATATGCTCCGCAACACCATTATCACCGCAGTTCATAAGGTGTATCTTGAAACATTTTTCGCAACGCTTGACGAGGAAATAGAAGAATGAGCAATTTAAACGAATATATAAGCAGCGGAAAATTTTCCGTTATTGAAAAAAACGATACCGTCACAAAGTTTTTGTGTCGCAGCGAGGTGCAGACAGAAAACGTCGGTGAATTTTTTGCAGGTGAGGCAGAACCCGGCACAGTCGTTGCATTCCGTGGCGGAATGGGTGCAGGAAAGACTGCATTTGTCCGCGGGTTTGCACGTGGTCTTGGCGAAAAGGGAAGAGTAACAAGCCCTACATATACAATAGTAAATGAATATCTTACAACCCCGCCGCTGTTTCACTTTGACCTTTACCGCCTTGAAAGCGCAGACGAGCTTTTTGAAATAGGCTTTGACGATTATCTTTCGCGTGGAGGCATCTGTATGATAGAGTGGTCTGAAAACGCAGACGGAGAGGTAAGCTTTTCTCACCGCATAGACATCGAGCGTGTTGAGGAAGACGAAAACGCGCGCATAATAACTGTAAGAAAAGAAGGGTTTTACAAATGAAGATTCTTGCAATAGAGGCATCGGCAAAAGCGGCGAGCGTCTGTATCACCGAGGACGGAAAAATCCTCGGCGAGGTGTTTTTAAACTGCGGACTCACCCACAGCGTTACTGTTATGCCGTCGGTGGAATGGCTTCTCAAAAGCACCGGACTTTGCCTTACAGATATAGACAGGCTTGCAATCACGCGCGGTCCGGGTTCATTTACGGGCCTTCGTATCGGCATGGCGGCAGTAAAAGGCCTTGCCCTCGGTGCCGACATTCCGTGCTGCGGCGTATCTACGCTTGAGTGCGCAGCATACGGAGCAAGAAAATGCGGAAGGATTATCTGCGCAGTAATGGATGCTCGTGCAGGGCAGGTTTACAATGCTCTTTTCCGCGCTGAAAACGGAAGGCTTTCCCGCATATGCCCCGACCGTGCAATAAAGATATCCGAGCTTCGTGATGAGCTTTCTTCATACGAGGATGTTGTGCTTACCGGAGACGGCGCACTTCTCTGCTATAAAGCTCTCGGCAAAAAATACAGCCTTGCTCCCGAGCATATAAGATACCAACGCGCCGCATACGTTGCCTCCCTTAGCGAAACGGCGGAATGTGTTCCCGCCGGCGAGCTTTTACCCGAGTATATCCGTCTTCCGCAAGCTGAACGCGAAAGACTTGAAAAATTAAAGAAAGAAGGAAATTAAAATGAAAGTAGCACTTGGCGCAGACAGCGCAGGATTTGCAATGAAAGAGAAAATTATCGCTCACTTAAATGAGCGCGGTATCGAGACAATTGATGTCGGTGCATATAACTCCGAATCAAGCCATTATCCCGAATTTGCATATAAGGTTGCAAAAAGCGTTTCCGAAAATAGCGCAGATTTCGGCATCCTCGTATGCGGCACGGGAATAGGCATGAGCATCGCCGCAAATAAAGTGAAGGGTGTCCGTGCGTCCGTCTGTTCGGAGCATTTTTCTACAAAATACACACGCCTTCACAACGATGCAAATGTTCTTTGCCTTGGAGCACGCGTTATCGGCGAAGGACTTGCAATTGAGCTTTGCGACATCTTCCTCGACACCCTCCCCGAGGGCGGACGCCATGCCGCACGCGTTGATATGATACGTGAAATTGAGGCAGGCACCTATAACATATAACCCAGAAATAAGGAGGAAAAGCGTATGAAGCTTTTACAGCTGCAGTATTTTGTCACGGCATGTAAGTATAATAATATTACACGTGCGTCTGAAGAGCTGCACATCTCCCAACCGTCCATATCAAATGCAATAAAAGAGCTTGAGGCAGAGTTTGGCGTAACGCTTTTCAAACGTCTGAAAAAAGGTTTTACCTTGACGCGTGAAGGCGAGCTTCTTCTTCACCACGCGCAGGAGCTTCTGCAGCATGCCGAGCGTATTGCGCTTATTATGTCGGATAAAGGTGCGGATAAGAATACTCTCCGCATTGGCATCCCGCCGATGACGGGAATTTCCCAGCTTCCGAAGCTGTACCGCGGTTTGCGTGCAATAGAGCCGGGAATAAACATATCTACACACGAGTTCGGCGCAAACAGCCTTCTCGCTTCACTTGCAAACGACTCACTGGATCTTGCGATTATCCCGACAAACGTTGTTGACCACGCACGTTTTTCATCAATTGAAATCGGCGAGGTCGAAACCGTTTTCTGCGTTCCGGAAGGACATCGCCTTGCAGGGGAAAAGACAGTGGATATCCGCGCTCTTCGCGGCGAACCCCTTATTCTCTTTGATAAGGGCTTTATCCAGTACGACGTTATAACGTCTGCATTTGCCGCCGCAGGAATTGTGCCGAACATCGTTCATCTCTCCTCACAGCTTTATATGATAAAAGAATTTATCTCCTCAGGCTTTGCCTGCGGCTTTATGTTCCGCGATATTGCCGAGACAATTCCCAATATTGTGAGCATTCCGCTTTCCATTCCAATAAAGTCAAAGGTAATTCTCGTTTGGAGTAAGGAGCGCAATATGTCAAGCTGTGCGATGAAATTTATAAACTACGCCAAAACCGCGAAGTTGTAATATCTTGAAAGGAAGTATAAAAACCATGAGTGAACAATGCAGTCACGACTGCTCAAAATGCTCGAAAAAATGCGGAGACCGCACCGAAAAATCGAGCTTCCTTGCAGAGCCTAATAAGCTCTCAAAAATAGGTAAAGTTATAGGCGTCGTCAGTGGAAAAGGCGGCGTCGGAAAATCACTTGTCACCTCCCTTCTTGCCTCCGAAATGCAGAAGCGGGGAAAGAGAGCCGCAATTCTTGACGGCGATATAACAGGCCCGTCCATCCCCAAGGTATTCGGAATTCACGAAAGCCTTACCGGAAGCGATGACGGCTTAAATCCCGCAATAACACGAGCCGGAACACAAATAATGTCCATAAATCTCGTTCTCGAAAACGACACAGACCCCGTTGTATGGCGCGGGCCGGTTATTGCAAACGCCGTAAAGCAGTTCTGGACGGATGTTATCTGGACGGATGTTGATTTCATGTTTGTAGATATGCCTCCGGGAACAGGTGATGTTCCGCTGACTGTTTTCCAGTCTCTCCCCGTTGACGGAATTGTTGTCGTCACAAGTCCGCAGGAGCTTGTTACAATGATTGTTGACAAAGCGGTAAAAATGGCGGATATGATGAATATTCCGGTGCTCGGCATTGTCGAGAATATGGCATATTTTGAGTGCGGAAAGTGCGGAGAGCGCCACTATATCTTCGGTGAAAGCCGCATACACGAGCACGCAGCAGAGCTTGGTATCTCCACCGTCTGCCAGATTCCGATGGATCCGGCGCTTGCATCTCTCTGTGACGAGGGAAGAATAGAGGAAAAAGAAGGAGAGCTTCTTTCTGATATGCTCGATAAGATAGAAAAAGCATAAATTTTCAAGAACAAAAATGAGAGAAACCGGAAATCCGATTTCTCTCATTTTTTGTTTTTCTATTAGTTGGTGATTGTAAGCTCGGTCTCCTTGTCGAAGATGTGAATCTTCGGAGTCTCGATAGCAATCTTGATTGTGTCGCCAACCTTTGCTGTGGAGCGCGGTGAAACGCGAGCGATAAAGTCGCGGCCCTGGCACTTGAGGTAGAGATATGTCTCGTGGCCCATAAGTTCAACAACCTCAACCTTAGCTTCGATTGTTGCTTCGGGGTACTGATTGAGGAATACTTCCTCGTCATGGAGAGCCTCAGGACGAACGCCGATGATAACATCCTTACCGATGTAGGACATAACCTCAGGCTTTCTGCCCTTGGAATCCGGAAGCTCAATCTTAGCGTCGCCGAATACAACGTATGTCTTGTTGTTCTCGTCAACGAGGTGGCCTTCAAATGTGTTCATAACCGGAGAACCAATAAATGTACCAACGAAGAGGTTAGCCGGTGTATCGTAAAGAACGTGGGGAGCAGCAATCTGCTGGATGAAGCCGTCCTTCATAACAACGATACGTGTACCCATTGTCATAGCCTCAACCTGGTCGTGGGTAACGTAGATGAAGGTTGTCTGGAGACGCTCATGAAGCTTAGAAAGCTCAGTTCTCATGGAAGCACGGAGCTTAGCATCGAGGTTTGAAAGCGGCTCGTCAAGAAGGAAGACCTTCGGGTTACGGACGATAGCACGGCCAAGAGCAACACGCTGACGCTGACCGCCGGAGAGAGCCTTCGGCTTTCTGTCGAGGAGATAATCAATCTCAAGAATCTTAGCTGCCTCTTCAACGCGGCGCTTGATCTCATCCTTCGGAGTTTTGCGGAGCTTAAGACCGAAAGCCATGTTGTCGAAAACAGTCATATGCGGGTAAAGAGCGTAGTTCTGGAAAACCATCGCGATATCGCGATCCTTCGGAGCAACGTCGTTGCAGAGAACATCATCGATGAGGAGCTCACCTTCGGAAATCTCTTCAAGACCTGCGATCATACGGAGAGTTGTGGACTTTCCGCAACCGGACGGACCAACAAGGATAACAAATTCTTTGTCTGCGATGTCTATGCAGAAATCGGAAACAGCAGTAACCCCGCCGTCGAAACGCTTATAGACATGATTAAGCTTTACACTGGACATTGTATATATACCTCCAAAATTTTATACATTTTAAAATATCTTCCGATATTACCAATAAAGTATATCACTTTAGCCCCGAAAAGTAAATTATCTAATTAACCAAACCTTTATTGTTGCTTTTGTACAAGGTCAACTATACTGAATGTACAAACGTATTTTGCCAAATTGTAAACGACGGTGTCCGCGCATCGCAGACACCGTCGCATTTTATAACTTTTTCCAAGCATAATAAGTATATTTTAACTTAAATTCGCAAATTTTATAACATTATTTTTTTGGGTATTATGCACATACATATATATCCCGGCTATTCCGTAAATGAAAAAACGCGTATAATTTCGCCTTCATATACCTGAATTACGGCATTTCCTGTACCTGCTCTAAGAATACCTTCCTTCGATGACACTCTCGAAAGAGTCTCTCCGGCATACTCACTGCCATCTATCGCAATCACCGCATGGCCTTTCTCCCGATACGCAAGGCTATCAGCTGCTTTGGCCGAAACATCGACATCATCCGCCGTATCGTAGAAAGACAAAATGCCGTTGCGCTCCGAAACAACATTCACGCGATAAAATCCATCCTCACCGTCAAAAGCGTTTCTTACCGCACTGTGGCGCGGCTCAAGCTTCTGTATTTTATCGGTGTTCCGCATATCAAACTGAATGAATTTTCCTTCCCATTCGGAAATCCTGCCGATTCTTTCCGTTGTAAAGACCGGCATAAAGTTATAGTTTTCAACATCCTCAACGGTCTTTGCCTCAAAAAGTCCCGTCTCATTGATAAGCGTCAGCTCACCGTAGTATTTGCCCGTTTCCATATTAAGCCGCTGGTCTGCCCGCACAACATATGCAACGTTGCCGCGCGGGATATATTCCTCTTCCTTCTGTATCTGTTCTTTTTTTGCCTGATGCGCAAGCGCAAGTGTCTGCTCCGAGCACATAAGCACAGGGGAGATAAAACGCACCGCGCCAAACGGTATAATTTGAGGCAGCGTCGGTATCACTGATGCCGAAGCAAAGCTTATGCAAAGCGCAAGCACCGTGCCCGCTATTACTTTTTTTTTCATGAAAATTCCTCGCTTTCTTTTAAACCTTAAGGTGTCCGACACCCCTCGGTTTATATGGTAACATAATTTTTTAAATATTGCAAACTTTTTATCCCGCATCTTAGTCTAATATACGGTTGCCTGAGTTGACAAAACATCCTTTTTAGGGTATTCTATAAAGGTAACTACATATTATATGTAAGGAGAAAATGAAAATGAAAAAATTACTTGCAATCCTGCTCGCACTTTCCCTCGCTCTCTCCCTTGCGGCGTGCCGCGGAGAGGAAAAACCCGAAGTTTCCCCCGAAAACGAAAATATCACAACCGATATTCCGGCATCCAATACAGATGACGTAAACGGAAAGCCGGCAGAGGACGAGGCTTCCGATGCAGAGGTCGAAACCGAAGATGCCGAAAAGGAAGAAGAAAAGACACCTGAAGAGGAAAAGAAGCCTGTTTCTTCAACCAAGCCTTCAAAGAATCCTGAGTCCGACAAGCCGGCAAGCACACAGAAGCCGGCACAGCCTGCTGAGAAACCCGCCCAAAAGCCTGCCCAACCTGCTCCCTCACCGTCTCCGGCACCGGAAAATAATACAAAGCCCTCCGGCACAACTGTCGGCGAAACACTTGCCGCTGTATGGCGCGCAAATTCCGGAAAGAGTGCAGAGGAAATTGCAAATGCAGTCCTCTCCCACAGCTCAATTCAGTTTATGGGCGGCGTTGTTCCAGTAGAGGAAGGCCTTCTCACCGGCTTTGACAACACGGAAATCCGCGGATTTTCAAGCGGATATATGTTTGCTCCAGCTATCGGTACAATCCCGTTTGTAGGTTATGTTTTTGAACTCTCCGACGCTTCAGGCGCAGACGCTTTTATAAGCACACTTAAGGGTGCGGCAAACCCGCGCTGGAACATCTGCACTGAAGCCGAGCAAACAATTGTTGAAAAAAGCGGCAACAAGGTGTTCTTCCTTATGTGCCCGAAAACTTTTGAAGAATAAGCGTACGGAAATATAACAACTCCCATTCTTATAAAGATATGCTCTACCGCAGTGTAGAGAAAAAAATGTTCCGTAACAAAATGTCGCCTTTCGCGCCAAGCGGACAATAAATTACAGCGAAATCACGGTAAAGGCTTCGCGTGCAAAACGAAGTTTTGCCATTAGCAGAAGCCTTCGTGATAAGCGCATAATTTATCCGCTGCGCGGGCAGCGACAAAGCGTGGGGTTTTAAAGGGGTTCGCAAGAGAACCCCTTTAGTTAATCCCTTTACTGCTTGGCGGTAATCGGCAATTATCGCATATTCCAAAAGGAGGTTTTACCGTGCTTTTTTCAAGCATACCTTTCCTGTATTACTTTCTCCCCACGGTGCTTCTTCTGTACTTTCTGTCGCCGAAGAAGCTTCGAAATACAACACTTTTCCTTTCAAGCCTTGTTTTTTACGCGTGGGGAGAGCCGATATATGTATTCCTGATGCTCGGCACAATCGCGTGCGGCTATTTTTTTGCGCTCGCAATTGAAAAACGGCGCGGGAGCACCGCTTCTCGCGTGCTTCTTTTCCTGTCTGTTGCCGTTTCTCTTTCTTCGCTTCTATATTTTAAATACGCCGATTTCTTCATCAGCAACATAAACGCCGCCACAGGTCTCTCAATCCCACTTCTTAACATCGCACTTCCCATCGGTATCAGCTTTTACACTTTCCAGATTTTAAGCTATACTGTCGATGTTTACCGCGGCGATGTTCCGGCGCAAAGAAACCCCATTGACCTTGCTGCGTATATAACAATGTTTCCCCAGCTTATTGCGGGTCCGATTGTTCGCTATATTGATGTAGAGCACTCTCTGCGCGAGCGGACAAGCACTTCTGATGACTTTGCATACGGCGCGCGCCGCCTTATCCTCGGTCTTTCAAAGAAAATTCTTATAGCAAACCAGCTTGGTGAGCTTGTTAAAATCTTTCACGCATCGCAGGATAAATCCGTCGCATTTTTCTGGATGTACGCAATTGCCTTTACTCTTCACGTATACTTTGACTTCTCAGGCTATTCCGATATGGCGATAGGCCTCGGGCGGATATTCGGCTTTAAATTTATGGAAAACTTCAACTATCCGTTTATTTCAAAAAGCATCTCCGAATTCTGGCGCCGCTGGCATATCTCGCTCGGCTCGTGGTTCCGCGATTATGTATATATCCCGCTCGGCGGAAACCGCGTAAGGACAGGCCGTTTTGTATTTAATATCCTCGTCGTGTGGTGTCTGACCGGCTTCTGGCACGGTGCAGAGTGGACCTTTGCTGTGTGGGGACTTTACTTTGCAGTCCTGCTTCTTGCCGAAAAGCTCTTTCTCGGCAGATACATTGAAAAAAACCGTATAGTTGCTCATATATATGTCTCGCTTTTTGTTCTGGTAAGCTTTGTTATATTCGATGCAAAATCTCTTCCGGATGCCGCAGCATATATCGGCGCAATGTTCGGGGCAGGGGAGTATCCTCTCGCAAATGCAGAATTTTTCTATTATCTGCGCTCATATGCACCTCTTTTTGCCATTGCAATTATCGGCGCTACCCCTGCACTAAAGTATTTTATCGGGAAAACGCGCCTTGGGCAGCGTCTTTCTTTGCTTGAAGCGCCGGTTCTGTGCATTCTTTTCATTCTGATAACTGCATATCTCGTTGACGGCTCTTTCAATCCGTTTTTGTATTTCAGATTTTAGGAGGTCGCTATGAAAAATAAGGTAACATGCATTTCATCGGCGCTTCTTTTGGCTGTTCTTACTCTTTTGGTATGGTTTTACCCGAAAACCGACTTTTCCGAGAGCGAGCGCCGCGTTCTCGCACCGATGCCGGAGCTTTCCGCGGAAAGCATCTTCTCCGGCAATTTTGCGAACGGCTTTGAAGAATACGCCACGGATGCTTTTCCGTTCCGTGATGCGTTCCGCGCCGTGAAGGCATATATATCAAAGTATGTCTTCAATCTTTCCGACAACAATGGTGTTATAGTAAAAAACGGACATCTGTCCAAACTCGATTATCCGATAAATACGCCGATGCTTGACCATGCGGCGGATAGATTCCAATTTATTTACGATGCATATCTTCGCGATGCAAACGCAAATATTTACTTCTCAATCGTGCCGGACAAGAACTTTTTCCTCGATACGTTAAAGCTTGACTATTCAGCACTCGTCTCGTATATGAGGGAAAAAACTCCGTATATGAACTACATTGACGTTTTTCCGCTTTTGTCTCTTGAAGATTTCTACCGCACGGATTCACACTGGAAACAAGAGTGCATCGGTGATATAGCAGAGCATATTGCATCTGAAATGGGCGCAGATATCTCTGCGGAGTATACCGAAAATGTCCTCGATGTTCCGTTTTACGGCGTGTTTGCCGGTCAGTCGGCAATGAAAGCTTCGCCGGATACGATAAAATATCTTACAAACGACATTTTAAATAATGTTTCCGTGACGAGCTTCGACACGGGACGTCCCGAGAACTCGTATGTGTACAACTTCGAAAAGGCAAACGGGCGCGACCCGTATGAGCTGTTCCTCTCCGGCAACAATGCTTTGCTTGTAGTGGAAAACCCCGCCGTGAAAGAAAAGCGCGAGCTTGTTATCTTCCGTGACTCTTACGCTTCAAGCCTTGCACCACTTCTTATCCCTGCTTACAGCAAAATAACGCTTGTGGATATCCGCTATATCCAAAGCGCCATGATAGGCTCATTTGTGGATTTCCAAAACTGCGATGTGTTGTTCCTGTACAGCTCAAGCCTTCTCAACTCAAGCCTTGCAATGAAGTAAAGACATAATAAGTAAAAGACGGCAAGCCTAAACTTGCCGTCTTTTTGCGGAGAAGAAGCGCTGCCACTCATGTGCTCAATATATTCTGCTTGTGTTTTTGACGTATTGTGAGAGGCTTAATGGTCGGAGAGTTTTGTGAGTTTTTGCGTTTCAATGTCAAAATGGTGCAGCCCCTCGTTGTTGTAGTAAAAGAAAAGCGAATTTTCGGCAACTTCGAAGCCGTAAATCTTTCCTTTGAAAAGATGCTCTTTTTCTCTGCCGTCTTTTGAAAGTCTGTATATTCCTCGTTCATCAGATGTACAGAAAAATATTGAATCGCCGTAAACAATCATATCCGCAAAGTTATCCTTGAGTAAAACATCTTTTTTCAGAGTTTCTTTATCCATTCGATACAGGCAATCATCTGCGGTGAAATAAAGATACTTTTCGTCAAAATTCGGAACACAAAACTTCAATTCAGAGGATTCTTTTGAATGGAGTTTTTCTTTGTTTTCTCCCGATGTATCCATTCTCCATATAGAATAGTTGTCGGTGTGGTCGGTATAATAAATCTTATCCCCATCAACAACAAAACGTAAGATTTCTTCTTTTGAAATTAGCTTTTTGTTTCGACCGTTTAAATCACAGGAGTATATACTGCCTACATAAGGTTTAAGCCACTCCGTTTTAATCCAGATTCCATCGCAAAGAGTAAGCCTGTAATATATTGTGTCTCCGCTGATAATGACATTTGTTACGTCCTTAAGCAATACAGGTTGACGCAAAATTCCGTTCTTGCTCATTTTCCAAATAAAACCCGGAGAACCAACAACATAATAGATATAATCTCCCGCAATATTTAAATCATTTATGTAGCCATTTGCTATTTTTATCTTCTTGAAAGAGTTTTTATTCGCCTTGTATAAGCCGCTTTCACTGTGGGAAGCTGCAGTGGTTGTATAATAAAAAAAATCTTCGTCCTGTGCAACATCGCCACCATTCAAGATATTTCCCGGAACATTTCCCAGCATGGTATTTTCTTCTTTTTTTTGTGTGGTGTCTGCAAGCAATAGCAAAAGTATTGCTAAAGCTATATACAAAACAAACTTTTTCATTTTTACCTCCCTAAATTTGCGTAGCTGATTCCTTTGTCAATCCAAAATATATCCTCAGGATTGTCCATCGTAGTGAAGTTTTTATAAACCCACTCGGGAAGACCCATTTTTTTGCCGACATACGCCATATTCATATTGCCGAATTTATCTGCACCGATGAGATAACCGTCAAAATATATCCACGGTAACCAATTTCTGTTATTGTCTTCATCAAGGTCTTTTCCGTCAAAAAATTTCAAATTTTTTCCTTCATCACCGCCTACTCGCCAGTAATCCTTCCGCTTATAATCCCATGGTCCATAGTCGGTCATTGCGGTAAGGAAAGCAGACGGCTCAAGTATCCCACCGGAAGCCCCGGCTAAAAGAGGATTTGTTAAAGTTGCTTTTATCGGAATGGTTCCGAGTGAGCCTGCATTGACAAGTTGTCCGAGTTTTGCATTTTTGTGCATAACATCAAATATTTCGTCTGTACCATATTTTACTCGGTTGTTACCACGAGCAAGTCTTCTTACTTCTTCTGCAACCTCGTGCAGTCTGTCTTTTTCTGCAGAATCAGAAGTTGCATACCATCGTTTACTGAGATCCTGAAGGATTTTATAGGTTTCGGAATCTGCTCCAAACTCTATGGCATCTTTATTTTGAGTTTTGTTTTGTAGTTGCTTAGACTCTCCCACGAAACCTTCAAGGAAAAGATCCTTGTCTTCGTTGGACTTCAAATCACCACCGAGAGATGACACCCACGGGTCTTCTGTTTCTCCATTTACATATTGAATAAAGGATAATGGTTTATTTGGATCGACTGGCATTTTCTCAATTTTCACTTCTTGTGATGGGGCAAAAGGAAGTTTTCTTATCTTTGGTTCCTGCCGCAACTGTTTTTTCTGCTGTCGTTCTTGTTCTCTTTTTTCTCCGTACGGATCATTAAATCCCTCAAAGAAATCATCATAGTCCTTTTGGGTTATGTTATCTCCAACTAATGTGACGTTAGATGCAAAAGGGTTATAAGCTTTGGCTTCAGCTTTCGTCTGAGCGCCCCGGTCCTTTTTGCCCGGCAACTTACCTGGCTCATAGTCCATGAAAGTTTTTGACTTTTTGTTAAATAAATTTTGTGTTATCATTGTTGTTCACCTTTTTATTATAATTTATTTGTATTGTTTTTTCAATACAAAATCTGACGCTTTGCGCACACGGAGCGTCCTTTATGAATCGCGCACAAATTCACAGACGTTCACTCAAAAAGCATCATTGTCATAAAGTATAACACAGAATTTATTTTTTGTGTTGCCAACTTTCTGCCAACATTTTGCCAAAGAAAATGCATGAAGTTTTCTTTTAATAATTTTTCCCATTTATGCTATTTTTTATGTTGCAAGCATTTTTTGTTTGTGGTACATTAAATATAATTGATTAATTTTTTCCTAATTTTAGAAGGGGTTGTTTTTATTATGATTAAAGCCGCACTTATCGGCTGTGGAAAATAAGCTCGGGGCACCTTCACGCGTTCGAAACAATTGATGATGCCTCTATTGTTGCCGCTTGTGACCTTTCAGAGCCGAATTTAAAGCGCATCTGCGATGCTAGGGGTGCTACTCCGTACACGGATTACAAAAAGATGATTGACGAGATTTGTGGCGAAATAGATTTTGCAATTATCACACTTCCTCACGCTCTCCACGGAGAAGCAACGTGCTACTGTGCAGAGCGCGGAGTAAATGTTTTTCTTGAAAAACCGATGGGTATTTCCCGCGAGGATTGCCGCAATATGATTGACTGCTGCAAGAAGAACAATGTTATGCTTTGGGTAGGGCATCTTCAGAGATATATGCCAGCCAATGTCTACGCTAAAAAGCTTATCCAATCCGGAGAGCTTGGAGAGCTTGTAAGCTTCCACGAAACAAGAAATTTGAACTATTTCTCCGATGACCGTCCGAGATGGTTTCTTACCAAAAAAATTTCCGGTGGCGGCATCATGATGAACCTCGGTGCACATTGCCTTGACAAGATGAAGTACTTCACAGACTCTGACATTGCAGAGATTCACGGAAATGTACATATCCGTGAAGGCTATGACTGCGAGGACAGCGGTCAGGCATTTGTAAAGATGGCAAACGGCGTTACCGGCACGCTAAACCTTATCGGACATACCTCCGCCGAATGCAACACGGTTTCCGGCGAATACGGTCTTGATGTTATTCATGCAATAAAACGTCTCTACGGCGATGAGGAATAAAAAACTCAAAAAGAATATAAAACAACGCTGTGTTTTAAAACACAGCGTTGTTTTTATTTAATATATTACTATTTGTTATCGGATAACGTCTTTTCCGATGTACTTGCGGAGGACTTCCGGAACAGTGATAGAACCGTCCTCGTTCTGATAATTTTCAAGGATTGCAGCAACGGTTCTTCCGATAGCAACGCCCGAACCATTTAATGTGTGAACAAGCTGCGGCTTTGCCCCCGGCTCAGGACGGAAACGGATTGATGCACGGCGCGCCTGATAATCCTCAAAGTTTGAGCAGGAGGAAATTTCGAGGTATCTGTCATATGACGGCATCCAGACTTCAACATCGTATGTCTTTGCCGAAGAGAAACCAAGGTCGCCTGCGCAAAGCGTTACAACGCGATAGGGAAGACCGAGGGAAGAAAGAACAAACTCTGCATCGGCGGTAAGCTTTTCAAGCTCCTCATACGAATTTTCCGGATTTGCAAACTTTACAAGCTCAACCTTATTGAACTGATGCTGGCGGATAAGTCCGCGTGTATCACGCCCCGCGCTTCCTGCCTCTGCACGGAAGCAAGCGGAATATGCACAGTATTTAATCGGGAGGTCTGCGCCGTCAAGAATCTCGTCGCGGTGCATATTTGTTACCGGAACTTCTGCAGTCGGAATGAGGAAGTAATCTTCACGGCCAAGGTGGAAAGCATCCTCCTCGAACTTTGGGAGCTGGCCTGTTCCGGTCATTGATGCGCGGTTTACCATGAACGGCGGGAAAACCTCGGTGTATCCGCGGCTTGTGTGTGTATCGAGATAGAAGTTTATAACTGCGCGCTCCAAAGCAGCACCCGCACCCTTATAGAAGTGGAAGCGCGTTCCTGTAACCTTTGCAGCGGTTGTCGGGTCGAGAATACCAAGCTCCTCACCAAGATCCCAGTGTGCTTTCGGTGTAAAGTTAAACTCGCGCGGAGTACCGTTTCTTCTTACCTCAACATTGCTGTCAGAATCCGGGCCGTCAGGGATAGAATCATTGGGAGTGTTCGGAATGACGAGAATTGCAGCGTTAAGCTCATCCTCTACCTCGCGTAGTTCTGCTTCAAGTGCCTTTGCCTCATCGCCGAGCTTTTTAAGCTCTGCAAAGATAGCCGTTGTGTCTTCTCCTGCCTTCTTTAGCATCGGAATCTTCTTCGACTCTGCATTCTGTGAAGCCTTGATTGCCTCGCTCTTTCCGATTATTTCACGGCGACGGGCATCAAGCTCAATCACGCGGTCAACCTCTGCACCGTAATCCTTGCAGCGGCGGGCAAGGCTATCCTTAACCTTTTCGGGATTTTCTCTAATTACCTTAATGTCTAACATGTCTTTTCACTTTCCTTTGTGTTTTATTTTATGGAATTATAAATTTCAAGGTCTGCAACATTGAGGCATTCCGGATATTTTCCCGCTTCAAAAGCCTCTATTGCATTTCTCAGCGAGCGCTTTTTCCCTAACCTCTTGTAGTTTATCATCTCTGCAAGCTTCTGATACGCAGCAATACGCTTTGCATCGGTATCTTTTGCGGAAGTGAGTGTATCATTTTCTGTCTTGAGTGTCTCTTTTTCCGCTTCAAGGCGCTTTATCTGCTCATTCAGGCGCGAGTTTTCCGTCATTACAGCATCGAGCCTTGTCTGCTTGTCCGCCGCAAGTATTTCGGCATTTGTAAGGCGCTCCTGTATCTCGTCTGCCTCGCGGTTTATCCGCATCTGTGAAAGCGATGCAATAAGAATAAGTGCAACCGCAAACACGAATATCGCAATGCTGTAAATAACGAGAAAGCGCTTTGTACTCTTTTTGTTTTCGTCCATTTCTGCAATCTCCTATTTGATTTTACTAAGTATCTTGATAAGGCGGTCGAGGTCATCGTTACCGTAATATTCAAGAGACAACGTACCTTTTTTCTTTCCGTGTGAAAGCTTTACACGTCTTCCAAGGCTTTTGGTAAGGTCGCGTTCAAGAGATGCAACATAATCAACCTCAAAAACATCTGTTTCCTCGGGCGGCGTGAGAAGCGAACGGTTCATGCGGCGCACCAGCTCTTCCGTTTGTCTAACGTTAAGTCCTTTTTCCGCAACAATATTTGCAGCTTCAGTCTGCTTATTTTTATCAGAAAGACCTAAAATTACTTTTGCGTGTCCTCGCTCAATTCTTCCCTCGCGTAGCAGAGAGAGAGCTTCGGGGGAGAGCGCGAGAAGACGCATTGCGTTAGTAAGGCTTGAACGTGATTTTCCAAGCCGCTCTGCTGCCTGCTCCTGTGTAAGTGAAAACTCTTCGATAAGCGCGCGGAAGCCCTCTGCCTCTTCTACGGGATTTAAATCCTCACGCTGAAGGTTTTCTATAAGAGCAAGCTCTGCCACAGCGCGGTCATCCGCATCAACAATCACGGCAGGAACTTCACTGAGTCCTGCGCGCTTTGCCGCACGGAAACGACGCTCGCCGGCTATAATCTGATATCTTCCTCCCTCGCTTCTGCGAAGTGCCAGAGGCTGAAGAATCCCGTGAATGCGTATTGATTCTGCAAGCTCTTCAAGAGAATCATCAAAAAACAGCTTTCGCGGCTGGTTTTTATTGGGATCTATATCCGAAAGCTTTATGAGAAGTGAGCCTTTTCCGGTATCCTCAACACCTGTCGAGACAACGTTTTCTGCGCTTTCTTCGTTTGAAAAGAAAACATCAAGACCCTTAAATGCTGTATCAAAGCCTTTGCCAAGACCTTTTTTAGCCATTTTTCTTTACCTCCTCATTTTTATCTATGAGTTCTTCCGCAAGACGCATATAGCACTCCGCGCCGCGGGAATGACGGTCATATTCCATAATCGGTTTTCCATGGCTTGGAGCTTCTGCAAGACGCACATTCCGCGGAATCGTTACGGAAAAGACCTTTTGCGGGAAAAATCGCTTTATTTCCTGTGCTATCTGAACAGAAAGATTTGTTCGTGAGTCAAACATTGTAAGAAGTACACCTTCGATATCAAGCTCAGGATTAAAGCTTTTTTTCAGCGTTGCCATGGTGCTTGTCAGTGCAGAAAGCCCTTCAAGCGCATAAAAACCGCAATCTACCGGAACAATTACCGAATTTGCCGCACACAGCGAATTTATTGTGAGCATACCGAGGGCAGGGGGGCAGTCGATTATTATAAAATCATATCTGTCCGAAACTGTATTCAGCGCATCACGGAGAATAAAATGACGCTTGACCATTGAAACAAGCTCAACCTCTGCCGCCGCGAGATTTGTGCTCGCCGGAAGCAAATCACCGTAAGGCGTTTTTCTGATAACCTCTGCCGCAGAAGCTGTGTCTGCAATCAAATCATAAACAGTGGGAAGCTTGTCATGCTTGTTTACTCCAAACCCGATACTGGAATGTCCCTGGGGGTCCATATCAACAAGAAGCACGCGTTTTTTAAGTATATGCAATGCTGCTGCAAGATTCACGCACGTCGTTGTCTTTCCAACGCCGCCCTTTTGATTTGCAACGGCAATGATTTTTGCCATATCTTCCACCTCCATAGACCGATATAACCCCGTATTCGGCTTTCTTTTCAAATCGGTCTGACGATAATAATATTATAGCACTTTGCAAAGCAAAGTGCAATAACAATCTTTTTAATGTTCCACGTGGAACATCACTTAAATATCTTTATATTGAGGTTTACACAAGTATCGTCTTCATTCTTTGCAACATCAGCGCGAATGCCCGAGCGCCGCATTGTATCCACAGCTCGGTCAACTGTATTATAAAATAGTCTGACATCTTTTATTACATATCGCTGTCTTTCACGGCGCAGTTCTCTTTTCTTATTGTTTTTATCTGATAAAAGAGAGTCAATATATTCATCCGTATTATATACATTTAGTTTATTTTCGATTATATAGTTAAGAGCCATAGCACGCTCCTCGCGTGTATTCAGACGTAAAAGCGCGCGGGCATGGCGTTCACACAATCCTGCATCAGATATTTTCAGAATTATATCCTTTCCGAGTTTTAAGAGTCTCAGTTTATTGGATACAGCAGATTGAGACTTTCCGAGCTTCTTTGCAACATCCTCCTGCGTATATCCGCACACGCGCATGAGATTTGCCATTCCTTCTGCTTCTTCAAAAAAGCTTAGGTCTGACCTTTGCAGATTTTCAAGCAACGCAAGGGAAGCGGACTTTTTATCATCTACCTCTATCACAAGGCAGGGTATTTCGCGCAATCCCGCAATGTGCGATGCGCGAAGCCTTCTTTCGCCCGCCACGAGAACATATTCACGGTTTACAAGCCGCACGGTAACCGGCTGAAGAACCCCGTTTTCGCGTATGCTTAAAGCAAGCTCCTGCAGTTCTTCCGTATTGAACCTTCGCCGCGGCTGTGCACGGTTTGGCGAAATTTTGTCCAAAGGCAGGTATATTATCTTTTCTTTTCGAGTTATAATATCTTCTTTTTTCATATGTAAGCCCCTCCAAAATATTTATTTTCACTCTCTGTGTTTTATTCTAATATAAATCTTACCACATCACATCTGTGTAAATTTGTAGAAATGTGTAATGTTCCACGTGGAACACTGCAATTGTTGTAAAAAGATTAAAAAAGTGCCAAAAAACTTGACCTTACAGCTTTTTTCATATATAATATTAGAGTTACATATTTGCAAGAAATCAGCGATTTTAGAAAGGATAACTCAATGGAAAATACAAATCAGACTCTTCCCGAAAATAAAATGGGAACTCAGCCTATCGGTAGGCTTTTAGCGGGAATGGCAGTACCAATGATGATTTCAATGCTCGTCCAGGCGTTTTATAACGTTGTTGACAGCATTTTCGTTGCACGCATATCGGAAAACGCACTCACAGCAGTTTCCCTCGCTTTTCCGCTCCAGAATCTTATGATAGCATTCGGTGGCGGTACAGCAGTTGGCATAAACGCCCTTCTTTCGCGTTCATTAGGTGAGAAGAGGCAGGAGATGGTTGACCGTTCGGCAAATACCGGTATTTTTCTCTCAGTTATAACCGCACTTATTTTTGCAGTTATCGGCGCTCTATTTTCACGTCCGTTCTTTGCCATGCAGACAGATGTTGCAGAAATTATTGAGTACGGTGTTGACTATGCTTCGATATGCCTGATTTTTTCAATAGGAATATTTTCGCAGTTCTGTTTTGAGCGCCTTTTGCAGTCCACCGGCAAAACCACTCTTGCGATGATAACTCAGCTTATTGGCGCAATAACCAATATAATTCTTGACCCCATACTTATTTTCGGTCTGTTTGGTCTTCCTGCACTTGGTGTTGCAGGTGCGGCAATTGCAACAGTTGCAGGCCAGATTATTGCCGCAATAGTCGCAATAATTATAAATATCAAAGTAAACCGTGAAATCAGCCTTTCTCTCCGTATGATACGTTGGGACACAGAGGTTGCACGGCGTATTTATAAGGTCGGTTTTCCGTCAATCCTTATGCAGTCTGTTGGTTCTGTAATGAACTTCTTCCTGAACCGCATCCTCATAAGCTTTACCACAACTGCAACAGCTGTTTTCGGAGCATACTTCAAGCTGCAGAGCTTCATTTTTATGCCGGTCTTTGGTCTCAACAGCGGTATGGTTCCGATTATTGCGTACAATTACGGTGCAAGACAGCCTGACCGTGTAAAAAGAACCATAAAGCTTTCCCTTTTTACGGCACTTTCCGTTATGGCGTGCGGATTTATAGTGTTTGAATCCGTTCCCGGTTTTCTCCTCGGATTTTTCAGTGCATCGGAACAGATGCTTCAAATAGGCATTCCCGCACTCCGTATTATCGCGATAAACTTTATGCTTGCAGGATTCTGTATTATCTCCATTTCCGTTTTTCAGGCTATCGGAAATCCCAGTCATTCCTTTATCGTATCTGTGTGCCGCCAGCTTGTGGTTCTCATTCCCTCAGCATGGCTTCTTTCAAAGACTGGAAATCTCAATCTTGTGTGGCTTGCTTTTCCTCTTGCAGAGCTTGTTTCCGTGCTTATGTGCGCATTTTTCCTTATAAAAACTCTTAAAAAATTACATGAAATTGAAGAATAATTTTATCCGTAAAAAATCTTTTAAGGAGCGCCGATATAATGGAAACCTCTTTTTCTTCTCTTTTATCGGAAATGAATATTTGTGCCGATACGGAAAGCTTTGATTTTTTCCGTGAAGAGCTTCTTTCTTCAAATGAAGTAATGAACCTTACAGCAATAACAGACCCTTATGAAGTCAATTTGCGTCATTTTGCAGATTCTCTGTCTCTTCTTTCGGCATATGATTTTTCAGATAAGCGCGTGATAGATGTCGGATGCGGAGCAGGTTTTCCCGGGCTTCCTCTCCGTCTTGCCAAAGAAGATATTTCTCTTACTTTGCTTGATGCACTTGCAAAGAGAATAGGCTTTTTACAAGGTGTTTGTGACCGTCTCTCTCTTTCGGATGTAGAATGTATTCATGCCCGCGCCGAAGAGCTTGCCGCAAAGGAAAGCTACCGTGAAGGCTATGATATTGCCGTTTCGCGGGCAGTTGCTGATTTGCGTATGTTATGTGAGCTTACGCTTCCTTTTGTCAAAGTTGGCGGGGTTTTTCTGGCTATGAAGGCACGTGACTGTGATAACGAGATAAAAAGTGCGGAAAATGCCGTTAAAACACTTGGCGCAACGCTTGAAAAGCGCGTTGATTATACAATCCCGACAACTGATATAACGCATACTATTCTTATTTTCCGTAAAACGGAACCAACACCTACTCGTTATCCGAGAAGATTTGCAAAAATAAAATCCCAACCGCTTTAAACTTCGGTTGGGATTTTGTGCAATATGAACCAAATAAATATTTCCACAGTAAACATAAAAACAACCGTATTTTGATAACACACGGTTGTTTTTATTAGTTATATTACTTATTGTAATTGTTATAACGTCTGCGCGGAGGACGTGACGGACGTGCATCAGGACCGGTGTAGTTAATGATAACACGTCTGTTCGGATCGGTTCCGACAGAAGATGTAGATATATTTTCTTTGTTCTGAAGCGAAGCATGGATGATGTGACGCTCATATGCGTTCATCGGCTCAAGAGCCTTGCTTCTCTTATATTTGAGAACCTGGCTTGCAGCACGGTCTGCAAACTTTGCAAGAGACTCTTCTCTCTTTTCACGGTAATTTTCCGCATCGAGGAGAACACGGACTTTTTCCTTGCCGGAACGGTTTACTGCAAGATTCGTAAGATGCTGGAGAGCATCAAGCGTTTCTCCGCGACGACCAATTATTCCACCGAGATTTTCGCCGACAATCTCAAAGCTTACCGTTCCTTCATCTGAGTTTTTATGTTGCTCAAGGTGAACATCCTCACAGATAAATGAAAGAACCTTTGAAAGAAACTCTGCAGCATCTCCCGTTGCAGGAACGGTTTCTTTTTTTTCTTCCTTCTTTTCTTCTTTTTCTACCTGCTTTTCAGCTTTCTTTTCACTCTTTTTTTCTGCTTTTTCAGCCTTTTTCTCTTCTTTTTTTGCCGGAACTGCCCCATCAGAGCCGAGAACCGTCATAAGAATTTTTGCAGGCGTTGCACCGATACCCAAAAATCCGGATTTCGGATTTTCAAGAACTTCAACAGTAACATCCTCACGCTGAAGCGAAAGCTCAAAAAGACCTTTTTCGATAGCGGCATCTATTGTCTTTGCACTGATTTCAATACTCTGTGCCATCTTTTATTTTTCCTCCCCGGCTTTTTCAGCCTTGTTTTTGTAGTATGCCGTAAGAAGCGGCTCCTGAATTGCAGTTAAAACGTTTGAAATAATCCAGTAAAGACCAAGACTTGCGGGAACCATAAATGCAATCCAGACCGACATAAGCGGCATCATAATGTTCATCATGCCGTTTGTTGCAGCTGCTTGCTCGGTAATCTGCTTTCCCTGGCTACGACGTATAAGAAGGTTTGAAACCCATGCCGTAAGACCGGAAAGAACAGGGATTACCCAAAGAATTGTGATGTACTTGAAATTCGGAATTAAAGACAAATCAATTCCGAGAAAATTAAAATCAAGATTTGTAAGATTCGGAGTAATGCTTGCCACAACGTCCGGATACTTTGAAAGAAGTGAAGAAACGTCAATCTGAAGCATATATCCGCTTGTGGATGTAATCTTTGCACCCGCCGCGCGGAAAGCATCGGCAAGTGTCTCGATCTGCTCGGGGGTAATGTCAAAAATATAGGTAAGCGGCTGACGTACAACGGAATAAAGCCCTATCATAATAGGAAGGGTAATGAGCATCGGCAAACATCCGCCGAACATTGAAACTCCTTCTTTTTTATAAAGCTTCTGTGTTTCAAGCGCATAGCGCTCCTTATCGTCTTTATACTTTTTTTCAAGCTCGCGAAGCTTCGGCTGAAGCTTCTGCATTTCCATCATGCTTTTTTTGCTCTTCATCTGGAAAGGAAGAATTACAAGCTTTGAAAGAAGGGTAAAGATGATTATTGCCACACCGTAATTTCCGACAAGATTATAACAAATCTTCAAAAGCCACCCGAACGGCTCAACTATTAATGCGGTAAACATAAATAAAAACCTCCGGTTTTGATAATGAATACATTACGGTACGGGATCGTATCCCGATTTTTTAGAGAACGGATGACAGCGCAAAATTCTCCGCAGCGCGAGATATCCGCCCTTGAAGACACCGTATTTTTCAATTGCTTCAAGCGCATATGCCGAGCAGGTAGGCGTAAAGCGGCAGCACGGCATACGGTTTGGCGATACGGCACGTCTGTAAAATCTGATTAAAAATATGAGAAGACTCTTCATTCCTTCTCCTCCGAAAGAAGCCCTAAACTCCCGGACAACTTGAGAAGGTTCTTCTCTATCTCACAGAAGGGAACACTTGCAGCACG
Organism: Eubacteriales bacterium; assembly: GCA_045537045.1. Taxonomy (GTDB): domain Bacteria; phylum Bacillota; class Clostridia; order Oscillospirales; family JAAYXM01; genus SIG480. Next base: position 22,620 of record JAZSOS010000042.1, on the reverse strand, counting down.
GACACGTGAAACAACAATAATATCACGTCCGGTAAGAAAGCGACCTTCATTTATCCGATACGCCTCGCGGATGCGGCGGCGCACGCGATTGCGCACAACGGCTTTTCCAACCTTTGTGCTTACGGTTATACCTATTCTGTTAGAGCTTAACTTATTTTTTCTCGCATACACTGCAAGAACGGGCGACACTGCACTTTTTCCGCGTTTATAAATCATTCTGAAATCGCGGTTAAGCTTGATAGAAACCGTTTGTTTCATAAAAATATCTCCATATAAAAGAAAAAGCCCGGACGGGATAAAAATCCAGGACGCGTCATGAGCTAAATCTTTTTTTGCGGAGCGGAGCATTCTTAAATTTCTTCCGCTCCGACGTATTGTGACTTAGTGAGTAAGCCTGTTTCTGCCCTTAGCGCGGCGTGCAGAGAGAACCTTGCGTCCGTTACGGGTTGCCATTCTCTTGCGGAAACCGTGAACCTTTGAGCGGTGAAGCTTTTTCGGCTGATAAGTACGTACCATTGTTTTACACCTCCGATAATAATTTTGATGCGTAAGGTTTTATACCTTGACACACTTATTCGATACAGTGTCATTGTCTATTATAAAATAAATCATATCAAATTGTCAACTGTTTTTTTATTATTTTTAAAATTTTAATGATATAATTCAATTTTCTTTAATTATAATATGTAAATTAATATTTACAAAAAAGCTGTTTTCTGTTATAATGGTAAGGTAAAAATTATAGTGGGGGGAAATTGACCTATGAATAATGCCGCAGATGTCTTAAAGAGAGTTCTGCAAATAATGAAAGAAGAATACGGCCTACTTGAAGTTACTATCCAGACATGGTTTGAAGATATACGCGCAGTTGAGCTTCGCGATGATTGCTTAGTTCTCGTAACACCTGCCGATTTTAAAAAAACAACCATTGAAAAATATTATACTCAGAAAATAAACGATGCTCTTTTCGCGCTTTTCTCGGTTCCGATGAAATTTGCGCTCTACACCGAGGATGAATATGAAGGCTCTCTTTCTCCGGAAACACAGACCTTTTCAAACTATGATGAATATTCATTTGAAAAATTTGTTGTAGGCTCATCAAATAAATTTGCTCACGCCGCGGCAAAAGCTGTTGCGGAGATGCCCGGAACAACATATAACCCTCTTCTTATTCACGGAGGCTCCGGACTTGGCAAAACCCATCTGCTTTATGCTATTGCAGGAACGATAAGAAAGAAAAATCCAAAGGCTAAAATAACATACATAAAGAGCGAGGATTTTACCATTGAGCTTATAGCGGCAATACAGAGCGGTTCTCTTCCTAAGTTCCGTGAAAAATACAGAAATTCTGATATTCTTCTGGTCGACGATATCCAGTTTATTGCAGGTAAAGAAAGTACGCAGGAGGAATTTTTCCATACCTTCAACGCTCTTCATGAATCACACAAGCAGATTGTTCTTACATCCGATCGTCCGCCAAAAGAAATGGCAAAGCTTGAGGAAAGACTTAAAACACGTTTTGAGTGGGGACTTCTTGCAGATATCGAACCACCGGACTTTGAAACCCGAATGGCAATTGTAAGCCTTAAGGCAGACCTTATTGGTCTTAAGCTTACCACTGAACAGAAAGAGCTTATTTCAAACAACGTCACCGCAAATGTCCGTCAGCTTGAAGGTGCGGTTCACAAGCTTTTGGCATATCGCGACCTTCTTCAGGATACAGACGGACTTCAGACAGCAGAGCGCGCTATACGCGACATATTTGCCGAAAATCCGTGGATTAATCCCACACCGGAATTTATCATCAAGGCTGTTGCAAAATACTTTGAAATAGACGCTTCTGACATTCTCGGCAAAGACCGCTCATCAAAAATTTCCGAGCCGAGAAAAATTGCAATGTATATGGTACGCCATATGACGCATGAATCTTTCCCGAAGATGGGAAAGGTTTTCGGAAAAGACCACACTACCATCAAATATGCTGTCGACTCACTTGAAGAACAGCTTAAAACAGATCAGGCACTTAAAGAAAAAATTGCAGATGTTAAAAATTCAGTCCTCACTCCATAAGCTTTACACAGATATCCTGTGGATTACACAGGGAAAAGGTTGGGATAAAAGTTATCCCAAGGTCTCTTGTTAAAAACCTTATGTTTTATCCAAAAGAAATGTGGGAGTAAAATTTCGCTTTATTTTGCCAAAAAGGACACTTTTCCACAATTTCCACAACACCTACTATTAATACTAAAATATATATTATATTCTTTTAGAAAGAAAAATATTCGCTTTTTTAAAAAATAAAAAATATCATAATAAAAAAACACTTTATAAATTTCCGCAGAAAGGAAAATCAGTTATGAAATTTGTTTGTGAAAAATCAGTTCTGTCATCTGCAATTGCAAAAACATCATGGGCAGTAGCGGCAAAAAGCTCTGTACCCGTAATGGAGGGCATTCTCATTAATTGCGGACGTGAGCTTACTCTTACGGGATACGACCTTTCAATAGGCATCCGCGTAACCGTTCCGGCGGAAATTGAAGAGCAGGGAATAATTGTTGTAAACGCAAAAATATTCTCAGATATTATTCGTCTTCTTCCGGATGAACCTGTTACTTTTACAACGGACGATAACCTTATGGCTACCGTTACCTGCGGAAATGTACGCCACGAGGTTGTATGCCTTTCCGCAAAGGATTTTCCTTCACTTCCGGATATTGAAAAGAAATATTTCTTAAATCTCCGTCAGGGTGACCTTAAAAAAATGATTTCACAGACTATTTTTGCAATAAGCGGAGATGAGTCTAAGCCGGTTCACACAGGTTCACTTTTCGACGTAGAAGGAAACCGTGTAACGGTTGTTTCAGTTGACGGATTCCGCCTTTCTTACAGAACGGCAGAAATCGAAAATGAAAGCGAAGAAGAGAATTTTCATTTTGTTGTTCCGGGACTTACTCTTAAAGAAGTTGAAAAGCTTTGTTCTGAGTCTGATGAAGAAGCATCTATCTGCGTTGGTAAAAAACATATCATTTTCCGCCTTGGCGGGTCTATGATTATCTCAAGAATTTTGGAGGGCGAATTTTTAAATTATAAAAAAGCTGTTCCAAAAAGCGGAACATTCAAGGTTCGCGTAAACCGACGTGATCTTATAACTACGATTGAACGCGTTTCAATTCTTATAAGTGAAAGAATAAAAAATCCGATTCATTTACAGTTCTCGGAAAATAAACTCTTTATTTCCTGCCGCACGCCGGTGGGAAGCTCTCAGGACGAATGTGCGCTTCTTAACAAAGGCGAAAATCTTGAAATAGGATTTAATCATAAGTTTATTCTAGACGCTTTGCGTGCATCTCCCGATGATGAGCTGGATCTTGAGCTTAACACACATGTTGCTCCTATCCTCATTACTCCGCCGGAGGGAGGAGAATATCTCCATCTTATTCTTCCTGTTCGTCTTAAGGCAGAATAATGCAGATAAAAAAGTTAAAGCTTTCTGATTTTCGTAATTATAAAAATGAAGAAATAGAATTTTCAGAAGGTCAGAATATTATTTTTGGTGAAAATGCGCAGGGGAAAACGAATCTTCTTGAATCAATTTTTTACCTTTCTTGCTTAAAGCCGTTTCGCGGAAGCCGTGATGCGGATGCTATAATGAAAGAACGTGAATATGCAGAGATAAAAGGAAGCTTTATGGCTTACCAGCGGGATATTGAGGTAAAATGTATTCTTACGCGTGCCGGAAGACAGCTTTTTGTGAATGGCGTGAGGGAAAGAAGTCCGCGCAACCATATAGGTCTTATAAAAACAGTTGTTTTTTCTCCGGATGATCTTCAGCTTATAAAGGAAGGTCCTGCAAACAGGCGCAGATATATTAATATCGCGCTTTCCCAGATGCTTCCGTCATACATTGAAGCGCTTGCCGAGCACAACAAGCTTATTGAGAGTAAAAGAAAAATTCTTAAAGACGAAAAAAGCAGGCATATATATTATGATTATGTGGATGTTTTAAATGAAAAGCTTGCAAAATGTGCGGCATATATAACGTATGAACGCGGAGAGTTCATTAAGAAAATTGCGTCAATTGCCAGTGAAACAATGGAAAAAATATCCGGAGGAAAGGATGTTCTTTCCGTTAAGTATAATTTTGACAGTGCACTTTCCAGTCATACCGATAAAAAAAATGCTGAGCTTATTCTTGAGCATTTAAAACGTCGCAAAGAAGCAGAATTTGCAAGTGGAATGTGTCTTGTCGGAACTCATAAAGACGATTTTACCGTTTTCGTAAACGGAAGCTCTGCCCGTGATTTCGGCTCTCAGGGACAGATACGCTCATGCGTGTTGTCACTTAAGGTTGCCGAGCATGCTGTGATAGAAAAGGATTCAGGGGAATCGCCAATTCTTCTTCTTGATGATGTTTTAAGCGAGCTTGACCCTTCGCGCCGCTCATTTCTTTTAAATGATGTAAATCGCGGTCAGACCATAATAACAGGCTGTGACCCCAGTATGTTTTCCGAGCTTTCAAAAGGAAGAATATTTACGGTTGAAGGCGGCAGGATTGTAGATAAAAAGAATAATGAATGATGGAGGAATTTTATAGGTGTTTCTTCATATAGGACGAGGGAAATTACTTCCGAAATCAAGCATAATAGGTGTTTTTGATCTTGAGATAACGTCTCAGTCAAAAAGAACGCGTGCATTTCTTGCACAAAAGGAAAAAGCAAACCATGTAATAAACGTGTGTGATGATATTCCACGCTCGTTTATTGTAACGCGTGACGGTAACCGTGAGCGTGTGTATATATCTCAGATTTCTCCGCAGACATTGCAGAAGAGAAGTGAAGAGATTATTCAGGAATAATAAAGAAAAAACGACGGAGGTTTTTTTAAATATGGCAGATACAGTAGAAACAGTAGATACCGTTGTAAACGGTAGCTATGATGAAAGTAATATTCAGGTGCTTGAGGGGCTTGAAGCGGTACGCCGCCGTCCGGGTATGTATATCGGTTCAACATCCGAGGCAGGCCTTCACCACCTTGTATATGAAATTGTTGACAACTCAATCGACGAAGCGCTTGCTGGTCACTGCTCATGCATTAACGTAGATATCCGTGATGGAGATATAATAAGCGTTACCGACAACGGACGTGGTATTCCTACGGGAACTCACGCAACCGGAAAATCTGCCCTTGAGGTTGTTTTCACCGTTTTGCATGCAGGCGGAAAGTTCGGAGGTGGCGGATATAAAGTTTCCGGCGGTCTTCACGGCGTTGGTGCTTCTGTTGTAAATGCGCTTTCAGAGTGGCTTGAGGTTGAGGTTTGTGACGGTGAGAATGTTCATTATATGCGTTTTTGCCGCGGAGATATAGAAACTCCTATAAAAATTATAGGTAAAGGAACGCAGACCGGAACAAAGGTTACCTTCAAACCCGACCGTGAGATTTTTGATACAACGGTATTCAGCTATGAAATCCTTCAGAAGCGTCTTCAGCAGCAGGCATTTCTCAATGCCGGTGTTCGCATTGTGCTTTCAGATCTTCGTCCGACAGAGGACGGATCTGAGGGAAAACGTGATGATTTCTGCTATGAGGGTGGTATCCGTACTTTTGTCGAGTATTTAAACGGAAAGATAAAGAAAGAGGTTATTCATCCTGAGGTTATTTATGTTACGGGAACAAAGGATGACAACATTGCAGAAGTTGCAATGCAGTATAACGACGGTTATAACGCAAATATTATTTCATTTGCAAATAATATAAACACAACCGAAGGCGGTATGCATGAAACCGGATTTAAGGCCGCTCTTACCCGTGTTATAAATGAATATGCACGCAAAAACAAAATGATAAAAGAAGATGAGAAGCTTGAAGGAACGGATATGCTTGAAGGTCTTACCTGCGTAATTTCCGTAAAGGTTCTTGAGGCTCAGTTTGAAGGGCAGACAAAAACAAAGCTTGGAAATGCAGCTGTAAGAACTCTTGTCACAAATATGGTAAATGACAAGCTATCAACCTTCTTTGAGGAGAATCCGAAGGTTGCGCGCGCAATTGTAGGAAAAACAATAGATGCTGCTCACGCACGAGAAGCCGCACGCCGTGCAAAGGAAAATGCGCGAAGAAAAGGGCCTCTTGATTCACTTTCTCTTCCCGGCAAGCTTGCTGACTGTCAGGTTAAGGATCCACGCCTTTCCGAAATATACATCGTTGAGGGTGATTCTGCAGCAGGTTCGGCTAAGGAAGGCCGCGACAGAAGATTCCAGGCAATCCTTGCCCTGTGGGGAAAGATGCTCAACGTTGAAAAAGCACGCGCAGATAAAATTTATAATAATGATAAGTTATCGCCTGTTATTGCCGCACTCGGTACGGGAATTCTGGCAGATTGTAACCTTGAAAAGCTTCGCTATCACAAGGTTGTTATTATGTCGGATGCCGACGTTGACGGTGCTCATATCAGAACACTTCTTTTAACGTTCTTCTTCCGCTTTATGCGCCCTCTTGTCGAGGCAGGACATATCTATTTTGCAATGCCGCCGCTTTATAAGGTATATAAAGGCAAGCAGGAGAAGTATTGCTATGATGACGATGCCCTCGCCGTTGCACTCCAGGAAATTGGCGAGGATGCAAAGATTCAGCGCTTTAAGGGTCTTGGTGAAATGGATCCGGAAGAGCTTTGGGAAACAACAATGAATCCGGAAAACCGTGTGCTTGCCCGCGTTACGCTTGAAGACGCAATTGCTGCGGACGAAACGTTCACTCTCCTTATGGGTGAAAAGGTTGAACCCAGACGTGAATTTATTGAGCAGAACGCCGGATATGTAACCAATTTAGATGTGTAGTGAGGTAAATCACCTATGGCTAAAAATAACAGAGAAGAAAAACCGCTTAATCATCTTGAAATAGAAAAAATCATAGATGTCGAGCTTAATTCTGAAATGAAGCGTGCCTATATTGATTATTCAATGTCGGTAATCGTCGGACGTGCGCTTCCGGATGTACGTGACGGCTTAAAGCCGGTTCACCGCCGTATTCTTTATACGATGTATGAGGACGGACTTACTCCGGATAAGGCTTTCCGTAAGAGTGCGACCACGGTCGGTGACGTGCTTGGACGTTATCATCCGCACGGGGATAGCTCGGTTTACGATGCAATGGTACGTCTTGCCCAGTCGTTCTCGCTCCGTTACCCGATGGTAGACGGACACGGAAACTTCGGCTCGGTTGACGGTGACCCTGCAGCTGCATACCGCTATACAGAGGCACGTCTTTCTAAAATTGCGATGGAAATGCTTGCGGATATTGAGAAGGAAACTGTTGATTTCCAACCGAACTTTGACGGATATCATCAGGAGCCGTCTGTTCTGCCTTCTCGTATACCGAGTCTTCTTGTAAACGGAAGTAACGGTATTGCCGTCGGTATGACGACTAACATTCCACCGCACAACCTCTCGGAGGTTATTGATGCAACGATTGAGGTTATAGACAATCCTGAGGCAACACTCTCTGACCTTATGGAGCATATAAAAGGTCCGGATTTTCCGACAGCAGGTGTTATTATGGGTATGGCGGGAATCCGCGCGGCATATTCCACCGGTAAGGGTCACCTTAAGGTGCGCGCAAAGACAGAGATTGAGGAGTTTGACAACGGACGTTTCCGTATTATTGCGACCGAGCTTCCGTATATGGTTAATAAAGCACGCCTTATTGAGCATATTGCTGACCTTGTAAAGAATAAAGTAATAGAAGGAATAACACACATTCAGGATGAGAGTAGCCGTGAGGGAATCCGCGTTGTTATCGAGCTTTCACGTAATGCAAACCCGCAGGTTGTTCTCAATATGCTTTTCAAGCATACACAGATGCAATCTACTTTTGGCGTAATTCTTCTTGCCCTTGTTGATAACAAGCCGAAAACTCTCTCGCTCCGCGATATTCTGGATCAGTACATAATGTTCCAGAAGGACGTTATAAGAAGAAGAACGGCTTATGAGCTTAAAAAAGCAGAAGCGCGTGCACACATCTTAGAAGGACTTCGCATTGCGCTTGACCATATTGATGAGATTATAAGAATTATCCGCACAAGCTATAACGATGCAAAGCAGCGTCTTATGGAAACCTTTGGTATGAGCGATGTTCAGGCTCAGGCTGTTCTTGATATGCGCCTTGCACGTCTTCAGGGACTTGAGCGCGAAAAGATTGACAATGAGTATAATGAGCTTATGAAGAAAATTGCATTCTGCAGAGAGGTTCTTCAGTCTGATGCTCTTGTTGCAGGAATCTTAAAGGATGAGCTTACCGTTATTAAGGAAAAATACGGCGATTCAAGAAGAACAGAAATCGTTCCGATTGACGATGAAATTGATATTGAAGATCTTATTCCGGTTGAGGACTGCGCATATACGCTCACTCACCGCGGATATATAAAGCGTATGCCGATTTCTACTTACCGTTCGCAGAACCGTGGTGGCAGAGGTGTTTCCGGCATGAAGCAGAAGGAAGAGGACTTCGTTAAGACGATGTTTACCGCATCAAGCCACGACTGGCTTCTCTTCTTCACAACACGCGGAAGAATGTATCGCATGAAGGGCTATCAGGTACCTGAATCAAGCCGCACGGCAGTAGGTATGAACATAGTAAACCTTATTGCGTTTGAGCCGGATGAAAAGGTAACAGCAATGCTCTCAATAAAAGAATTTGACGATGAGCATTACCTTGTTATGGCAACACGCGCTGGCATCGTTAAGCGTATTGCCCTCTCCCGTGTTGATTCAAGCCGTAAGGCAGGTGTACGCGCAATAGGTCTTGATGATGATGACGAGCTTATCTCCGTAATGCTTGCTGCTGAGAACAGCGAGGTATTCCTTGCAACACGTCGCGGTATGGCAATTAAGTTCCGTGCAAGCGATATCCGTGCAACAGGGCGCGATGCCGGCGGTGTTTACGGTATTGACATTGCTGAGGGAGATTATCTCATCGGTGCCGAGGTTATCTGTGAGGGCAAGGATGTTCTCACCGTTACCGAAAAGGGCTATGGCAAACGTACTGCTGCGGAAGAATACCGTCTGCAGAACCGTTACGGAAAGGGTATAATGAACTATAACATCTCAGATAAAACAGGCGAGATTGCAAGCGTTATTATGGTTGATGATACCAACGATGCTATGATAATATCTGACGATGGTGTTATAATAAGAATGCCGGCAAAAACAATCAGCACGTTTGGACGCGTTACACGCGGTGTTATCCTTATGCGCGTAGGAGAAGATGTAAAGGTTATCTCTGTCGCTGCCGCACCGCACGAGGAAGAAAATGAAGAGATCGCTGAAAACGGTGAATCCGTCACCGAAAATACCGAAACAGAAGCTACTGAAAATTTAACAGAAGAATAATAAATCATTTTTTGATTGCGGCAGATCGCAAAGTACTTGCCCTGCCGGGCGGGCCTTCTTTGGTTTTCGCCAAAGAAGCAAACCGAATTTAAGGGGGATTTCGATTTCCCCCTTAAAAATCCCCTTAAAACGAGCAGGGTTGCGACCCTGCACCCGGAAATATACTAATGACCCGGGATAGTAAATATGTCGCCTTTCGCGCCAAGCGGTTATAAATTACAGCGAAATCACAGATAAGACGGAGCGCGCAAAATTTTAATTTTGCCATTAGCGCAAGTCTCTGTGATGAGCGCGATAATTTATCCGCTGCGCGGGCAGCGACAAAAGCGTGGGGTTTCAAAGGGGTTCGCAAGAGAACCCCTTTTGGTTGATTTTCATCTCAAAAGGAATAAACTTATGAAGCAAGTAACAATCTATACCGACGGTGCGTGTTCCGGTAACCCCGGACCGGGTGGTTGGGGTGCGATTTTAGAATACAACGGAATAGAAAAAGAGCTTTCCGGCGGAGAAGAAAATACCACGAACAACCGCATGGAGCTTTCCGGCGTTATCGCCGCACTTTCTGCATTGCGTGAGCCGTGCGAGGTTTCTCTTTTTACCGACAGCAAATATATTGTTGACGGAATAAATCAGGGCTGGGCGAAAAAATGGCGCGCTCAAGGATGGATGCGCAACAAAAAAGAAAAAGCACTTAATCCCGATTTATGGCAGAAGCTTCTTGATTTGCTTGAAATTCATTCCGTAACATTAAACTGGGTAAAAGGACACTCAACAAATCCAAAAAACAACCGCTGTGATGAGCTTGCGGTTGCACAGAGCAAAAATTTCAGTAAATAATTATCCCCAAGGAGGATGACAAATGATATATGCTGATAACTCGGCTACAACGAGGACGAAGCCCGAAGTTTTAGATAAAATGCTTCCGTATTTCACCGAGCATTACGGTAATCCGTCAAGCCTTTATGCTTTTGCGTATGACGCAAAGCGCGCTGTGGAGAATGCACGTGAAGAGGTGGCAAAGGTAATCGGTGCCCGCGCAAAAGAAATTTTCTTCACAAGCTGCGGAAGTGAATCTGATAACTGGGTACTGCGCGGGGTTACGTCAAAGCTCCGTGATAAGGGAAATCACATAATAACAAGCTGTATTGAGCATCCGGCAATTATGGAAACCTGCAAGAGCCTTGAAAAAAACGGCGTAAGAGTTACTTATCTTCCGGTTGATGAGTACGGCTCGGTTTCGGTTGAGGATTTAAAGGCAGCGATATGTGATGAAACAATTCTTATTTCAATTATGACTGCAAATAACGAAATAGGAACAATTCAGCCGATACGCGAAATCGGAGCTGTTGCAAAGGAAAAGGGAATCTTTTTCCACACCGATGCAGTTCAGGCATACGGCCATATTCCGATAGATATTAATGAAATGAACATTGATTTTCTTTCGCTTTCGGGACATAAAATAGGTGCACCAAAGGGTATCGGCGCACTGTATATCCGTTCAGGAATACGCATTGATAACTTAATCTTTGGTGGCGGTCAGGAAAAGCGACGCCGTGCAGGAACGGAAAACGTTCCTTATATCGTTGCACTTGGTGAGGCGGCGCGTCTTGCAAATGAGCATATGAGTGAAAATATCGAACGGCTTACAAAGATGCGCGATGCGCTTATCCAGCGTGTACTCAAAATTCCGTATACGAGACTTACCGGACATCCAACAAACAGGCTTCCCGGCCTTTGCAGCATAGTAATTGAAGGAATTGAGGGCGAGGCTTTGCTTCTCAATATGTTCAATGAGGGGATATGCGCAAGCTCAGGTTCTGCTTGCTCATCCGGTTCACTCGACCCGTCTCATGTTTTGCTTTCAATCGGTCTTCCGCATCATATTGCGCATGGTTCGCTTCGTCTCTCTCTCGGTGAGGATAATGCAGACGGTGATGAAATAAAGATTGCCGAGGCAGTAGAAAAGGTTTCCGCACGGCTTCGTGCAATGAGTCCGGTCTGGGAAAACGGAAAACCGGTTTGGGAAGATTAAGAAAGGAGTTTTTATTATGTACAGTGAAAAGGTACTTGACCATTTTTCAAATCCGCGCAACGTCGGCGAGCTTGAGGGAGCAAACGCAATCGGGCAGGTAGGCAACTCAAAGTGCGGCGATATTATGAAAATGTATATGAAGATTGATGAGAACGACATCATTACTGATGTAACGTTTAAGACCTTCGGATGCGGCGCGGCTGTCGCAACAAGCTCTATGGCAACCGAAATGGTTAAAGGAAAGAGCATCGAAGAGGCACTTACCCTTACAAACAAAGCTGTTGCCGAGGCACTTGACGGTCTTCCGCCGGAGAAGCTTCACTGCTCAGTGCTTGCAGAAGAGGCAATAAAGTCTGCGATCGCAGATTATTATAAGCGTCAGGGAAAAGACCCGGGCAAGCTTGGTCTCTGTGACGGAAACTGCGAAAACTGCTGCGCACACAATAAATAAATTTCGTGCTTGACAAAAGCCGAAAATATGGTATACTAAAAATAGAAAAAGGCTACCGGCAGACGGTTAGCCCTCAGAATTAAACTAATCTAAAAGAATTAGACCGCTTGCTTACAGGCTCGGCGGTCTAATTCTTTTTTATTGCAATGATAGTATAAAAAACAATAATCAAAATTACTGTTATGTACTCCATTTGACATCCCTCCATTCAGAGGGCAAGAGTTAACCGCCTACCGTATGTTGGTAGCCTGTCGGAAAAATCCGACACATATATTTTAACATACGTTTTGTTGCATATCAAGAAAAAGCTTTACAAAGAGAAGAATGTGTGTGTAATAGAATAAAAGTAACTCCCAACCGTTAAATGCAGTTGGGAGTTTAAATTATTCTTTAGGATATATATTTCCAGGGGTTGGTGTATCTGCCGTTTACGTGAACTTCAAAGTGGCAGTGCGGGCCGGTGCTGTTACCGGTGCTTCCCATTTTTGCAATCTGCTCGCCCTTTGCGACCTTTTGACCGACGGAAACAAGAACCTTTGAGTTGTGTGCGTAGTAGGTTTCAATTCCATTGCCGTGGTTGATGACAACGAGATAACCCCAGCCGCCGCGCTTCCAGCCTGCCCACGTTACCGTGCCGCCGTCTGCCGCGGAAATACGCGTGCCGCGTTTTGCCGCAAAGTCGACACCCTTGTGCATGCTGCCGCGACGCATACCGTAGTTTGAAGAAATAATCGCACCGCGTACCGGACGGGAAAGCTTGCCGGTTGCCATTGTCTTCGGACGCGCTTTTGTTCCGACCTGAACAACCTTAGTCACCGGCTGCTGAGTTACCGTGCTTGAAATGATATCACGCTTGGTTTCCTTGTTATCTACATACGTTACATCGGCAACAACCTTGCGCGTACCGACGCGACCTTGCGTTGAAACCTTTGTTGTTCCCTTGTAAAGAGAATCTGTTTCAACAGTCTTTGTTTCATACGGGATTGTTTCGGTATATTCAACGCGCCTTACCGCTTCAACGGAAAGGAAAGGAATTTCACGTCCGACCGTTACCTTTCTTCCCGCGCGCAGCTTGCCGGAGCGAAGATTCGGGTTAAGCTCCAGGAGGTCTTCACGCGTCATACCGTTCTTCTTTGCGATAGAGTCAAGCGTGTCGCCGTATTCTATGGAATATTCGCGCGTCGAATGGATTTTGGAGGTAAGCTTTTCTCGGATTTCATCATAAGAAATGAGCTTTGAGGCATCTACATACCTTTTTGATATGCTTACATCCTGTGCAAAGTGAGCGCGTACGTTTGGATCGTTCTGATAAAGAAGCTCGTCAATCATGCTCTGAAGCGTTTCACGATTGCGGCTTGCGCCGACAACCTCTCCGTCAACGGTGAGAGCGTACAGCTCCGAAACTTCTTTGATGTTTGAGAAGAAGAACGAGCTTAGCGCCTGTTTAGAAAGAACCTTTTCGCGTGGAACAACGCCAAGCTCAAAGCGGACGTTTGACGAAACGCTGTATGGTCGCTCCAGTATTTCGCTTGCGCGCTCTTCGACAAAAGAGAGTGCCGCATTGTATTCATCACGGCTGTAAACATAGCCAAGCTCCTTGCCGTCAACGGTAATTTTCACACCAACACTGTACAGCGTAGATGCAATAAGAAGAAATGTTACCGAAAGAACAACGGAGACAAGTGCAAAACGATTTGCACGGAATTGTTTAAGCGAAACGGTTGCGCGGTGTGAAAAGCAGCGAAACTTAATCCGTGCATCGCCCAGAAAGGCGTACGCCGCGCTTACTGCCGCCACAGCATAAACAGAGGCGGGAGAGAGCACGCGCGAGAGGAAAAACGTCCAGAAAATGACGGAAGCGTGGATAACCTTTGAAAAAGCAAAGGAAAAAGCTTCATATAAAACGGCGAGAATGCCCAGAAGAAAATCTGTTATTTTGTTTTTTTGCGACGCAAACGACGGTACAGACGGGTTGTCGCAAAGTGCTGCGTCCGCGCACTGCTGTGCATCTCTTTCCAAGCATCTCACTCCTTTAAACATAAATATATCGGTTACAAACCGGTTACAAAGTAATTACATTATAGCGTACTTTTTGTTTTATGTCAACCCTTTTTGGTATTGTTTACAAATTTTTTAATAGCCAAAAACCGCCATTTTTCGCAGTTTTATAAAAAATACCGCCGGAGGGATTGTTTTCTCCGACGGTTTTGTAATCAAAAGAATGTTGAATTAATAATTTGTCTTTAAAAGCTCGAAATATGCCTGCGGGTGTGCGCAAACCGGGCAAAGCTGGGGAGCGCCCTTACCAACATGGATGTGACCGCAGTTAGAGCACTGCCATACAACGTCACCCTCGCGGGAAAATACAGCCCCTGTCTCAACATTAGAAAGAAGCTTTCTGTATCTTGCCTCGTGCTCTTTTTCAATTTTGCCTACTGCTTCAAAGAGGTATGCAATTCTGTCAAAGCCCTCTTCCTTTGCAGTTTTTGCAAAGCCTGCGTACATATCGGTCCACTCATAGTTCTCGCCGTCTGCAGCGTCCTTGAGGTTTACCGTTGTTGTGGGGATCTCTTCATCATGGAGAAGCTTAAACCAAAGCTTTGCATGCTCTTTTTCGTTGTTTGCCGTTTCTGTGAAAATAGCAGAAATCTGCTCATAACCTTCTTTTTTTGCTTTGGAAGCGTAGTATGTATACTTATTTCTTGCCTGGCTTTCTCCGGCAAATGCTTCCCAGAGGTTTGCCTCTGTCTTTGAACCCTTTAAATTCATGATAAAAACTCCTCTCAAAATGAAAATTGGTATTTACTTTTGACCAAAAATATAATATCATATATTTGAAATGTTGTCCAGTAGCTAAAAAAAAAAATTTTGGAGACAAACGTGAAAAAAATTCATGCTGACATAAGAATATACGGAATAGTTCAGGGCGTCGGATTTCGTCCGTTTGTCCACAAAACCGTGCGCAGGCTTTCGCTTTCCGGTACGGTATGCAATACCTCTTTTGGAGCAGAGGTTGTCTGTGAGGGGAACGAGCGAGATATAGACGCTTTTTGCAGTGCCGTAAAGAGAGATGCACCCCCGCTTGCGCTTATAGAAGAGGTAGATATAAAGAAGAGTGATACTCTTTGCGGGTTTTCCGGTTTCAGCATTATTGAAAGTGAAAGGGGAGAGGCGCGAAGAACGCTTATCTGCCCGGATATAGCCGTGTGCAATGATTGCCTGCGCGAGCTTTATGACAAATCCGACCGCAGACACCGGTATCCGTTTATCAATTGCACAAACTGCGGGCCTCGCTTTACCATAACGCGCGATATTCCGTACGACCGCAAAAACACTACTATGGCTCGGTTTCAGATGTGTCCGGAGTGTGAAAAGGAATACGGAGATATAGAAAACCGCCGTTACCACGCTCAGCCGGACTGCTGTGAGGAATGCGGGCCTCGTCTTTTCCTTCTTGACGGTGACGGGAAAGAGATTTCCGGCGATGCAATTTCTCTAGCAAGAGAAAGAATACTGCGCGGGGAGATTGTTGCGGTTAAAGGTCTTGGCGGGTATCATCTTGCCTGCCGTGCAGACGATGCCCAGACGGTGCGACGTCTGCGGGAGAGAAAGCGGCGCGATGAAAAGCCGTTTGCCATAATGTGCCGTGATGTGGAAACAGCATTAAAATTTGCTGAAATTTCCGAGGATGAAAAAGAACACCTCACGTCGCCACGGCGACCGATTGTTCTTCTTAAAAAGAAAGAAAAGAGCGAATTTTTGCATATAAGCGAAAATGCGCGCCTTGGAATTATGCTTCCCTACACGCCGGTGCATTATCTTCTGCTTGAGGATAAGCTTTCCTGCGTTGTGATGACGAGTGCAAATATATCCGACCTTCCGATTGTATATAAAGACGATGATGCGCAAAAAGCTCTTTCCGGCATTGCGGATGCATTTCTTTTGCATAACCGCGAGATTCACACGCGCTGTGATGATTCGCTTATGTGGGTGTATGATAAAGAGCCGTATTTCGCACGGCGAAGCCGCGGTTATGTCCCGTATCCCGTAACGCTTATGAAGGAGATTCCACCCGTGCTCGCGTGCGGGGCAGAGCAGAAAGCATCGTTTACGCTTACGCGTGGACACCACGCGTTTCCGTCACGTCACATCGGTGACCTTAAAAATCTTGAAACGCTGGATGATTTTGAAGAGCAGACAGCGCATTTTGAGAATATATTTGATACAAAACCGAGCCTTCTAGCGTGTGATATGCATCCCGATTATATGTCATCGGTGTATGCACAGGAGCGTGCCGAAAATCAAAAAATTACGCTTGTGCGCGTACAGCATCACCATGCGCATATGTGCTCCTGTATGGCGGATAACGGATTTGACGGCGAATGTATAGGCATCGTCTGGGACGGTACAGGCTACGGCACCGACGGCAAAATATGGGGTGCGGAGTTTCTGACCGGCTCTTTTTCGGGCTTCAGGCGGCTTGGAAGCATTTGTCCGATAGCCTTACCGGGAGGCGACCGTGCCGCGAAAGAAATCTCCCGCATTGCCACGTCGCTTTTGCTTTCGGCCGGTCTTGCGTGCGAGGATAATACCGCGCAAAGAATACTTAAAAGCGGAATAAACTGCCCCGAGGCAACGAGCATGGGGCGGCTTTTTGACGGAGTTGCCGCAATTTTACGTATACGGGATAGAGCGGCATACGAAGGGCAGGCAGCAACGCTTCTTGAAGCGGAGGCAGATGAGAATGAGCGGAGCGTTTATCCGTATGAAATAACAGAAAAAGACGGGATGTATGTTTTTGACTGGAGAGAAATGATACGCGCGATTGTACGCGACAAAAATGATGGTCGCGATACCGGCAAAATATGCGCGGCGTTTATGAACACGCTCGTTGCTTTTTCCGTGGAGATGACCGCAAAAATCGCGGCGGATACGGGACTGCGCACCGTTGCGCTGTCCGGCGGAACGTTTCAGAATATGTATTTGCTGGAAAGACTTCATCCGGCACTCCGAAGCGCAGGTTTTAATGTTCTTGTACATCACCGCGTGGCGGCAAATGACGAGGGGATAAGCCTTGGTCAGGCACTTGTTGCCGCGCATTCAAGATAAAAGTAAAAAAGAAGAGGTAAATTAAAATGTGTCTTGCGATACCCCTTAAAATAACAGAAATCAGCGGAAACGAAGCCGTGGGAGAGAGAAGCGGCGTGCGGAGAAAAATCCGTCTTGATTTTATAGAAAATCCGAAGCTTGGAGAATATGTAATTGTCCACGCCGGATTTGCGATAGAGCGCCTTGGCGCAGAGCAGGCGCAGAAGAGCATCCGCGCCGCCGAGGAGGTAGAAAATGAGCTTGGAAAACTTTAATCCGGCAGAAATTCTCTCCGAAATCTCAAGGATGGATTTACAGAAGATCAGCCTTATGGAGGTTTGCGGAACGCACACAATGGCAATCGCAAAATCAGGTCTGCGTTCATCGCTTCCCGCAAATGTAAAGCTTCTTTCCGGACCGGGGTGTCCCGTGTGCGTCACACCAACAGGCGTGATTGATGAAATATTATTGCTTTCGAAAAAAAGTAATATAATTATTGCTACTTACGGTGATATGATAAAGGTACCCGGAAGCGTTCACGGAAAAAGCCTTGCAAGTGCTCGCGCACTTGGTGCGCGTGTTGAGGTGGTGTATTCACCGCTGGATGCAGTTTTGCTTGCGGAAAAGAATCCGGGAGATGAGGTCGTTTTCCTCGGCGCGGGATTTGAAACGACTGCACCCGGCACGGCGGCGGCAATCGGCGCTGCAAAGGACGGGGGAGTGAAAAACTTTTCCGTGCTGTCTATGCTGAAAACCGTAGAGCCTGCGCTTCGCGCACTTATCGCGCAGGAGGATTTTGCCGTTTCGGGATTTCTCTGCCCGGGACACGTTGCAACAGTTATCGGTGCAAATGCGTTTTCCTTCCTTGCAGACGAATATAACATACCATGCGTTGTCGGCGGATTTGAGCCGAGGGAGATTCTCGATGCGGTTTACCGCTTGCTGACGCAGATAAAAAAGGGCGTGGCGCGTCTTGAAAATGCATATCCAACTGCCGTAAGGGCAGAGGGAAACCCGCTTGCACGCAAAATTATGGAAAAGTATCTTACGCCGCGAACAGACATCTGGCGAGGTCTCGGCGAAATTCCGGAAAGCGGTCTGTGTATACGCGAAGAATATGCAGAGTTTGATGCGGAGCGCAAATTTGCAATTACCTATAAAAACACAGAGGACACGGGCGCGTGCCGCTGTGGAGACGTTATCTGCGGACGGCTTTCGCCGCAGGAGTGTCCGATGTTCGGAAAGGCATGCACGCCGGAAAATCCGGTCGGGCCGTGTATGGTATCGGGTGAGGGTGCGTGCGCTGCTATGTATAAGTATATGTAGCACATGAGAAATAACAAAAGGTCTGCCTCTCGCGTCATCCTGAGGCTTGCCGGAGGATATCATAATTAAAAGAAACGGAGCGAAAACCATGGATGAAATTATAACTCTGGATTACGGCAGCGGCGGCAAAAAGACCTCCGAGCTTATAGATAATCTTATCGTAAAAAACTTAAGCAACAGCGCGCTTTCCGCCCTTGGCGACGGCGCGGTGCTTCAGGGTGCGGAAAAGCTTGTTTTTTCCACCGACAGCTTTGTTGTGTCACCCTGTTTTTTCCCAGGCGGAGATATCGGAAAGCTCTCCGTTTGCGGTACGGTAAACGATGTTGCAATGTCGGGAGGCATTCCGAAATACTTAAGCCTTTCTTTTATTATAGAAGAGGGCTTTGCAACAAGTGACCTTGAAAAAATAATTCTTTCCATTAAAAAAACCGCCGAAAAAGCGGGTGTTTCCGTAGTTACAGGCGACACAAAGGTTGTCGAGCGCGGACGAGGTGACGGAATATATATAAACACAGCGGGAATTGGCTTTCTTGCTCATAACAATCTCTCCCCCCAGAATATCCGCGAGGGGGATAAGGTTATCATTTCCGGCACTGCGGGAGATCACGGCGCGGCGGTAATGCTCGCACGTGAAGAAAACCTTGTGGAAAGCGAGATTTTATCTGACTGCACACCGCTTGCTTGCCTTGCCGAGAAGCTTTATCCGTTAGGAGAGGATCTCCGCGTTCTGCGTGACCCAACCCGTGGCGGCGTTGCAACAACGCTTTGTGAGTTTGTGGAAGGGACAGACCTTACAATAGAGCTTTACGAGCGGGATATCCCAGTGCGTGAGGATGTTTTGGCGGCGTGTGAGATTCTCGGTCTTGACCCGCTTTACTGCGCGTGTGAGGGAAAAATGCTGTGCGTTGTATCTCCCGAGTGTGCAGACGAGGCGCTTTCGATTATGAGAAGCACCGAAGAGGGGAGAAATGCGGCAATAATCGGTGAGGTAACGGCATCGCGTACCGGGCGCGTGCTTGTCCACGGCGAGCTTGGAACGCGCATCGCCGCAAAGCTTACCGGCGCACTTCTGCCGCGGATATGCTGATTTTCTCTCAGAATTATTGCAAAATTTGCTTTTCAAATTTACCAGAAAAATTTTTTAAAAAAACACTTGACAAACGCAGTTGTTTTTGATACAATTAATAGGCTGTTACGAATGCTGGTATAGCTCAATTGGCAGAGCAGCTGATTTGTAATCAGCAGGTTGTAGGTTCAAGTCCTATTACCAGCTCCAGCTATATGGAGGAGTTCCCGAGTGGCCAAAGGGGGCAGACTGTAAATCTGTTGTCTTTCGACTTCGGTGGTCCGAATCCACCCTCCTCCACCAAACAAAAGCGACTGTCGTGTCCCGACAGTCGTTTTTGTTTTTGGCAAAGAAGGGTGAGATGAGGACAGCGACATCCGCCCGCAGGCGGAGCAAACAGTCCGGTGGACTGTTTGCAGGAGCGCGGACCCGTTAATCCACCCTCCTCCACCAAACAAAAAACTCACCGTGTATGCCGAGTGTTCTAAAGGACAGTAATATAAAAGGCTGAACGAAAAATCTCGTTCAGCCTTTTATCATAAGGTTTTAGGACATCCTAAATGTTTGGAATATGGTACACATATTCCCTGCTTGTTACAGTTCCGGACGTTACTTTTTAAAAACAAACAAATATTCATGCGCTATAAGCAAGAAGTTATATTTCACACTATTTGTTTTCCAATATCCCGTTGCTTTACAATTATGCTGTTCTTTTATGATAAGTTCTTTCAATTTGAAACCTGCATCTTCAAAGATACGCATAACATCAAACGACATAGGTATCATATAACCTTTTTGCCTTGTATCTCCCATAAGCACAGCACAGAACTTGTCCTTTTTAAGCACACGATAACTTTCTGTGGCAACTTTTTTCATTTCTTCAAGAAAATCCTTTACTTTTAATTGCGACAAGTCGTTTTCTATACCGTCACTATACTTGATAATATCTGCATAAGGTGGGTGTGTGCATATCAAATCAATACTATCATCAGGCACAAAATCAAGATTTCTTGCATCACCTTTTTTGATATATACTTTTCCCTTTGCACTCTCTATATCAAAAGCTGTTTTTTCTCTGCATCGTTCAAGTGCAACATCGTTCACATCTACACCAATAATATCACGATTCAATAGTTTTGCTTCAACAAGAGTAGTGCCACCACCGGCAAATTGATCAAGAACTAAATCTCCCTCTTGCGAATATCTTAATATAATGTTTCTCGGTATATAGGGAGACCAATTTCCACGCCATTTTGCATCGTGAGTTGCCCAATCCCCACGCTTCGGAAAAGACCAATGCGTAGTCATTTCAAGCTCAAAATCATCAGGCTCCCATTTTTTAATTTTCTTTTCAGCCATTATTTGAAAACCTCATTGATTATCCCATTTTCTAAATCTTTAATGCTGTAAATGTGTTCCATAACATCAAAAGTTTCTTCGAGATTATTTCTTGCACTTGTCCAACCTTTTCCGTCAGTAAACCAAACAAATGTAAATCCGTCTATTGTATCAGTTTCCAATGCAAGTGTTTTGTAACTGCGAGCAGTTTCGTTCAGTTTTGAGCCACCACTGCCATAAAAGTTTGTTTCAATTCCATATATCATATAGTCTGTTTTGATAACAAAATCAAAACGCTTTTCCATTTTTCCTTGATTTGAAAGTGCCGATAAATCAATGCCCCATTTTTCTGTAATCTGATGGATATACATTTCCTCAAAATAAGTTTCGTCTTTGATAAATCCTGCCTTCTTAATAAAACTCTCTACCAAATTTTCCATCAAATGACCGCCACGATTTTTCCTGCCGTTTGAATCAAGACCTGTTTCAACTCCGGTAGCATAATCAACAAGATTATTTACAATGTGATTAGCCATTAAATCAAACAATCCTGTTTTACGCATAAACACCTTATATTGTTCAGCGGACAAATTAGGCTTCTTAAATTCATATGTAAATTCTCCATCACCGTCAATAGCATAAATTTCATTTGCTCTGACCGCTAAAAGCAACGGAATACATTTTAATATTTCGGGATATTTTTCAAGCAAGGCTTCAAAATCAGCTTCAATATTTTTTGAGCCGATAAGGGAATTTAATATATTAAGCTCTACTTTTATTCCCTCAACATTTCTGTGTACCTTTTCAAAATCAATATAATAGCCATAATCTGCTATGCTATCACGAAAACCTGATAGCCAAGTCATAAAATCTCTATTTGCCATATTCGTAACTCCTTAAAAATTCGATATTAAAAGTTCTTTGATTTTTCCTCTCGCTTCACTGTTACAGTTAATCATTCGAGTAGCTTCAACTCTTTTAATTTTATATGCAGCGTAGATATTATCAAAGAAATCATCTTCCGTGTTAGAGTTTTTTGGATCGGAATTGCTAACAACCACCTTAGCACCCTTTTTGTGCATACATTCAACAAATTCAGCAAGTCCAATTTGCTCTTTGTCATTAAACAAATTCTCTGTATATGCGGTAAAACTTGCGGTTTCAGTCAACGGTCTATATGGCGGATCAAAATACACAAAGGTATTTTCATCAATAAATTCTGCCGATTCTCTGTAATCGCCACAAACGATTTCAACATTTTGAAGTTTTTCTGTTACTGCACGAAGATTTTTTTCATCACAGATAAGAGGATTTTTATAAGAACCCATGGGAACATTGAAAAGTGCTTTTTTATTAACTCTAAACAGACCGTTAAAGCAAGTCTTATTAAGGAATATCATCAGTGCTGCTTTTTCGATATTTTCAGTTTCGTTTCCATTGACTTTCAAATCATTAAAACGCTCACGCTTTTGCGTATAATATACTTTACGTTCATCAGTATTAAGTGGAATAAAATTCTTTTGCATAGCGTAAAGCATTTCTACCAACGTCTCAATATCATCACGAACAATACGATACGTATTGATAAGTTCAGCATTAATATCGCTGATATAAACTTCTTCCAAATCGTATTTGCTGAGAATATCAAACAAAACAGCACCACCACCAACAAATGGTTCAGCGTATTTTGTCATTCTTCCGCTATCAAAAGGATAGTAGTGTTCAATTTCTTTAAGAAGCTGACCTTTACCGCCTGCCCACTTCAAAAAAGGTTTGACTGTTTTTTCTTCAGATTTATTGTATCGTGTACTTCTTGCATCTGTCGGTTTTTCTGCCGAAGCAGGTATAATCCACATATTACCAACCATAGTTGCTTCAGCAATTCTGTGTTCAGAGCAAAGTACCGCAACTCGTCTTTGAGAAATTCCCCATTTATCCG
>JAZSOS010000030.1:0-8521 GCA_045537045.1 Eubacteriales bacterium | reverse complement strand
TGCTATATCGGTGTCTTTAGCTACACCGCTGATAAGAATTTTTTCCATTTTAGGTTTCTCCTTTACTATTGTACCGGGTTTATGTGTTAAGCTTGAAAGTACTTCAAGCTCAATTCCGAATTTCTTTGCAAGCTCTACGCTGCGGTTGTTAAGAACCTGTGCACCTAAGGATGCAAGCTCAAGCATCTCGTCGTAAGAGATTTCAGGAAGCTTTAAAGCAGTGGGAACTTTTCTGGGGTCTGCTGTGTAAACGCCTTCAACGTCGGTGTAAATCTGGCAGAGGTCTGCACCCAGTGCCGCCGCAAGAGCAACAGCCGTTGTGTCTGAGCCGCCGCGTCCGAGAGTTGTTATGTCATCAAAGCGGTTGATACCCTGGAAACCCGCAACGATTACGATCCTTCTCTTGGATATCTCAAGCTTTAAGCGCTCGGTGTCAATCTTCTTGATACGCGCCGCGCCGTAGTTCATACCCGTATGGATGCCAGCCTGCCAACCGGTGAGGGAGATAACGGGATATCCAAGCTTTTCAATTGCCATTGCAAGCAGGGAAATTGAAATCTGCTCGCCGTTTGCAAGAAGAACGTCCATCTCACGCTTTGACGGATTGGGATTGATTTCTCTTGCTTTTTCGATGAGATCGTCCGTCGTATCGCCCTGAGCCGAGACGACAACAACAACATCGTCACCGCGCGCATATGTGCTTGTTACGATATCCGCAACGTTGAACAAGCGCTCGGTATCAGCGACCGATGAGCCGCCAAATTTCTGTACTATAAGACTCATTTATATCTCTTCCTTTCAGGATTTCTTTTATATTATATTAATACAACACACGCATACGTGACAAAACTTCGCTTCTTCCCGAGAGATCTGAAAGCTTTCTTTCAAAATCTGCCTCCGACATCTCCTCGGTGATAAATGCAACTGCGTTGCTGTCATCAATAAAGCGGACATTCTTAAAGCTCTGGGTTGCGGCGCTTCGTGCGCTTTCGCCCTCTATGCGGACATAGTATTTTGAAGTGAATGCGGACATATCGGCAACAGCTTCAGCACCTGCATCCTCCCAACCGATATCGCGGCGCTTATCTGCGTGAACAACTGCGTCGATAACGTCTGCGGAAACCGCGCTCGCCGTGGGGTACTTACCTGCACCCGGGCCATAGAACATGGTGTCACCCACCATATTGCCGTGAACCATAATACCGTTGAAAACATCCTCAACAGATGCAATCGGGGATGACTTCGGAACAAGATGCGGACCGACGTATGCAAAGACCTTTCCGTCCGGTGAAAGCTTTGTTCTTCCGAGAAGACGGATAACCATATCTGCCTTTCCTGCAAGGCGTACATCATCAAGCGTTACCTTAGTGATGCCCTCAGCCTTGACATAATCGGGATAAATATGGCGGCCGAATGCAAGGGAAGCAAGAATACAAATCTTACGGCATGCATCGTGGCCTTCTATATCTGCGCTCGGGTCGCGCTCGGCATAGCCCATTTCCTGAGCCTCGGAAAGCGCTTTCTCAAACGTGAGCCCCACTTTTATCATACGGGTGAGGATGTAGTTTGTGGTTCCGTTGAGAATACCGTAAATCTCGTCAATTTCGTTTGCAGCAAGGCACTGTGCAATCGGACGGAGAACCGGAATACCACCGCCGACAGATGCTTCAAAAAGATAGTTTACATTTTTCTCCTTTGCAATCTGCAAGAATTCTGCGCCATGCTTTGCAACAAGCTCTTTATTTGAGGTTACAACGCTCTTTCCGGCAAGAAGAGCGCGCTTTGTGAAATCATACGCCGGATTTGTGCCACCGATAGTCTCAACAACAACGGATACCTCCGGGTCATTTTCGATAATAGAAAAGTCCTTTACAAACTTCTCTGCGTTTTTGTCCTGCGAAAAATCGCGGATATCAACGATGTATTTTACCTCAATCGGCTCGCCTGCCTTTTTGGCAATGGACGCTGCATTTATTTCAAAGAGGTCAACAACACCGGAACCAACCGTGCCATAACCTAAAACAGCAATTTTTTTCATGATGTATCTCCTTTCTTATTGTCCTGCAAGAGGCCCGAATGAAATAACGCCCGGAAGCTCCATCGCCTGTTCGATAAAGCCGTCCATATTCGTTTTCATATTTTCCGTCTCTGCCGATATCGTAACCGGCGCGCGGCCTCCGCTCGGTATAGTCTGATATATTGTAAGGATATTCGCGCCGTTTGCGGCAAAATGGGTGAGGATGCGCGACAGCACCCCCGGCTCATCACGCAGCAGCATACTGAACGTGATGATGCGCCCAAGCGACATATCATTAAACGGAGAGATAAGGTCTTTATACTTATAAAACGCGCTTCGGCTTACCCCCGCAAGCGTTGCCGCCTCATTCACCGTTTTTACCCGCCCCTGGGAGAGAAGCTCTTTCGCCTTTACGGTGCGTATAAGAACCTCCGGCAGTGCGGAATCTTCTACAATATAATATTTATGATTATCCTGCACTCAAATCCCCCTCTCGCGGTCATTTGTTTTCGCAGCATGGATATTATCATACCATATTTTCTTTCGCAATTCAAGTAAAATCTCAAATTTTTGACGATTTTTTAAATTTTCATCAATATGCCAAAAAAATCCTTTTATTTGCACGCGAAATGATATATAATAATGAAAGAAATACACCAAAGGCAGGTGACCGATATGCCGGAAAACAGGCATCTTCGTCTTTTTTTATCTCTTTTTTATATTGCACTGGCGCTTCTCGCTCTGTGGCTTGTGTTCAACTACGCGCTCGGCTGGCTTGCTCCGTTTATAATTGCTTTTATCGTGTCGCGCATTATTGAGCGGCCTGTAAGTCTCTTAAAGGAAAAACTCCGCTTCCCGCGACCGCTTGCGGCAGGGCTTTTTACCGTTCTGTTTTACGGAATTATCGGCACGGTGCTTTACTTTTCTCTCTCGGCAATCATAAAAGAGCTTGTTGTGCTGTTTGAAAAGCTGCGCAATCTTGATATAAACCTTGTTGTTGCAAAGCTCAACGAAGTTTTTATTGATGTTCTTTCGCGTCTTCCGCTCGAAACCCAGGACTTTATTTACAGCAATGTCGAGGGTTGGCTTTCAAACCTTGTATCCGCACTTCAGAATCTTATCGGGCCGGTTATTTCTTCTGCCACAAACGTTGCCACTGCGATGCCGTCTATCCTGCTTTTCGTTATTGCAACAATCGTTTCAACCTACTTCTTAAGCTGTGATTATGCACTTTTGCACGCAAAGCTTGCGGAGATAACTCCGATGAAATGGAGACTGCGCTATCGCCAGACAAGAGATCAGGTTTCAAACACGCTTGTCAGCTATCTTCGCGCTCTGCTTGTGCTTATCTGCATAACCTTTGTGGAGCTTGCAATAGGTCTTGCCGTGCTAAAAGTTCCGAACTCTTTTCTTATCGCGGCAGTCACGGCTATAATCGACGCGCTTCCAATCCTCGGAACCGGCTGGATTTTAGGTCCATGGGCAATAATATGTCTCTTTGCCAAGGATTATTTCCGCGCAATCGGCCTTGCCGTTATTTACGCCATAATCCTCGTTGTAAGAAATATGGTGGAGCCGAAAATCGTAGGGCAGCACATAGGGCTTCACCCTCTCGTTACTCTCATTGCAATGTATGTGGGACTTAAAATGTTCGGCATTATAGGTATGTTCATGCCAATTCCCATTGCGCTTATCAAGCAGTTTTACGAATGGGGTTATTTTGATTTTATGAAAAAGGAAATGTAGAATATATTCAAAGAGCACGGTTGAACCGAAACATCAACCGTGCTCTTTGCTTTACGAAAACAAAATCTAAAACATATCGGGAATATCTTCGTTTCTGGAGAGAATCTGGAAGCTTTCTAAAAGCTCGCGTACTTCGGAAACGCCCACAACATACTCCGGTACTTTTCCGTCTACCGATGCGGCATACTGCCGCTCGTTGACGTAGAACAGCTCAAAGGTGGTTGTTGCGCCGGATTTAAGCTTCATCTGCACCTTTATAACGCTCTCGCCCTTCTGCATACCGCTTGCAAATTCGCCTGCAATGGTAAAGCGAACTGTGCGCAGGAAAAGGTTCGTAGCGTTTTTATTCTGCATCGTCTTTCCGTCATAAGTTCCGATGAGCTTGTTGTCCTTTACATCAAGCTTCATTGTGTGGGTTTCCCCGCCCTGAAGCGAATATGTGACGGTATCGATATCCTCAGAGTTATAGAACCATATAAGCTGCATGATAATATCCGCATGGCTTAAAGAGGTAAGGTCAATATCGCTCTCCGTTGCAATGACGGTCGGAACGCCCTCGGGCATTACGTATCTTCCGCCACTTGGCGTTTTATCGCCGATAAGAAGCGAAACAGAAAGGTCTTCGCTCGTTTTGAACTTAAGCTTTACAGGACTTGCAAGTCCGTACTTTGAAAGGTCCTTAGGATAATCCTCCACAAGGCTCTCGCCCTTTACCGCGATAACTTTTTCAAGAAGCATACCGTTTATCGTATCAGGGTTTGCATCACGGTTTACGGGGCTTGTCAGCTTATAATCGGTATGAAGCACCGCCTCCGCCTGATCCTCGGGCACTTTTCCTGCATCTTCTTTTCGTACAACGGTTATATCTGCTTTCCCGGGACGCGAAACCGTAACCTCTGTCAGAAGGTCAACGGACGATACCGTATCAAACAGCTTGACATCGCGGTAATCGGATTTCGTCATCATAAGGATATCTGTTGTGCTTCCGCCGATGGTGTAGACCGCGTCGCGGTCTGTACGGCGGATATACACGCCTGTACCGAGCGGAGTTTCACTTCCTATGAGAAGCGTTACCGGCTCGCCGCCCTTAAAGTTTACTTTTATCGTGCGTTGCGGCTTGTCAAAGCCGAACATTGAGTCCTCGCCCGTGCCGACTTCTTCAAGCGCAACCAAAAGCCCGACGAATCCCGAAAGAGTTGTCATATCGCTCTCGTTATAAGCAAGAAGCGGGTCTGCATTTCTCATTGTTGCGGTCTGTGCGCCGATAGAATCCTCACTGTAAT
Organism: Eubacteriales bacterium; assembly: GCA_045537045.1. Taxonomy (GTDB): domain Bacteria; phylum Bacillota; class Clostridia; order Oscillospirales; family JAAYXM01; genus SIG480. Next base: position 3,475 of record JAZSOS010000030.1, on the reverse strand, counting down.
CTATGGCAAAGCTCTCACCGGAATCCGTGGTAATCTCAACGGATGCAACATCCTTTGACGAGCGGTCTATTATTTTGTTAAGCGAGCTTGAAACATTGTTGTTTATCGGATCTCCGATATCGTCGTTTATCTGCGGAAACAGCTTTATAACCGCAAAAGCAACCGCCGCAACAACTACAAGCACGGCAAGGGATATCAGAACAGGACGAAACTGCTTCATCTGTTTTTCCTCCGTATGAATACGAATATACCAATGGCGATTATAAGAAGCGGAATAACACCGATAAGAACTATTCTGAGTACCTTCGCACCCGATTCGGTTATATTGAGGTCATAGCTTGAAACAACCTTCGGCTTTATCGCCATAGTGAGTGTGTCAGGATTTGAATACGTAACAAGCTGTGAGAGGAACGTGTTGTTATACGCACGTGTAATTGCAACAACCTCTTCATCAGCAAATCCCTCTGTTCCGAACACGCATACCCTTGCAATACCCTCATTCCCGGTGTTGCCGAGAGCACGCTCACCTATTGCCGCAACGGTAAACGGACCGGACACGTCACCACTCTCACGCGTAAGCACCTCTATCGGCTTATCTGTTGAAAGAAGCTTTGCATATGAGGATTTCTGCGTCTGCAAAAGCGGGACTGTGCGCATATAGCTTTTTTCCGTAAAGATAAGCTCAATGGGGCGCGTGCGCGGGAATATCGGCATAAGCTGTCCCTGCGCCGCATCGTCGATAAGGTCGTTCTTTACCGTCTCACCCACCGGGAATGCCGGCGTCATATATGCATTGCTCTCATCGCAGATAAGATATGCAGGGAACTTAAAGCCCCACTCTGCAAGGTAACGCTCAAGCACCGGAAGAGTCGGTGTCTGCATTCCCCAGAAAACATAAAGATTATTGCCGTCAATTGAAAGGAAGCTTTCAATTGCGGAAATCTCCTCTGCCGTGAAGTCTGCAGTCGGTGCCGCAATAACAAGGTTATTGACCTGAGCTGGTACGCCGGAGAGAAGGTCAACGTCGCGCGTGTCAAAATTATTGCCCTTGAATATGGTTTCAAGTGCCGCTACATCTGCTTCGTTATGCCCTGTTACAAAGCCTGCGTTTGAAACCTCGGGCGATGAAACGTAAAGAATTGCGCTTGAGAGCTTTTCTTCGCTCTGATAATACACTTTATTGGTGTTGTTTTCACCATAGGTATATGCAAACTCTGCACTTTCAACCACGGTGTATCGCTCAGGCCCCTCAATAACAAGTGCGCGCGCCTGAGAATTGCGTGCTTTTGGGTACTTTTCAAAGAACTGCGGGTTCTTGTTCGGGTCGATAAAGTCATACTTTACCTTGCCGCCGGAATGAGTGTTGTATCTCTGAATCATTTCGAGCGTGCGGGTTGCCTGCTCGTTCTTTTCCATCCCTGCCTGAGTGGAAAGGATGTAAATTTTAATCTCATCCTCTATTCCCGAAAGCATTTCCCTCGTATCCTCGGAGAGCGAAAACTCACCCGTTGTCGTAAGGTCAAGCTTTAGAGAAAAACGGTCGGTAAGAAACTGAGCAAATATATTTACCACAATGATAATCGCCACAAACAGTGCGATATACACGGTGGATGCCGAGCCGTATTTGAATTTTCTCATATTAAAATCAAATTTCATAGCTGTATCTCCCCTTAACTCCAACGGCGTTTCTCTATTACGCGGGACGTAAAGAACAGGAATACCGCCGTAAGGCTTATAAAGTAAACCACATCAGAGAAGGAGAATATCCCTCTGTAAAAGTTTACATAGCGTGTGATAATTGAAAGGAACGATGCGATTTTGGAAATAAAATCAATATTTGTGCTTGTGAATATAAGATTTAAAAAGAAGAATAAAGACAGCGTGAGCATAGACAAAAGCGCCGATACAATCTGGCTTTCCGTAAGCGAGGACATAAACTGGGAAATTGCGATATATGCCCCTGCCGCAAGAATGATTGCAATGTAGTTTCCTATCGTTATCGCAGGCTCGGGCGTACCGTAAAGATACGCAAGCAACGGATAGACGAGCGTAAGCGCAAGAGAGATGAGGAAAACCGTCATTGCCGCCCAGAATTTACCGAGCACAATCTGCATCGTGGTAACAGGCGCGGTAAGAAGAAGCTGGTCTGTCTTCTGTTTTTTTTCCTCGCTCCATATACGCATGGTCATAACGGGGATAAGAAGAATCATCGCAATGAGCATAATATTGAAGATATAGAGAAAGCCGCTCTGGTAATAGCCGATACTGTTAAGGCAGTACAAAATGTTCATAACCAGTGCAAAAACAGCACAGTAAACATAGCCTATACCGCCGGTGAAATACGAGCGCAGCTCACGCTTGTATATAGCTGTCATTACTTCTCCTCTCCTTTCTTTGTAAGGCGTGCAAATACCGCCTCAAGAGATACGTCAACCGGTGCAAAGGAAAGAAGCGGAAGGTCTGCCTCTGCCGCGGCATAGAAAACGTTCTTTCGGATATCCGCGCCCTCGTCTGCAGTAAGAATAAAGCTTCCGTCTTCATAAGTTACATCCGTAACACCCTCAACGCTGCGCAAAACATCGACTATCTTTGCCGGGTCTCCGTCAATCTGTGCGGAGAACTTGTTCTCGCCGCCGATATTGCGCATAAGGTTCTCTGTCTTGTCATCCGCAACGATAAGACCGTCGTTGATGACAATAACGCGTTCGCACACCGCCGCAACCTCAGGGATAATATGCGTTGAGAGGATAACCGTGCGCGTCTCTCCGAGATTTTTAATGAGATTTCTTATCTCAATAATCTGGTTCGGGTCAAGACCTACGGTCGGCTCGTCAAGAATGAGCACATCCGGGTCGCCGACAAGTGCCTGCGCAATACCCACGCGCTGTTTATATCCCTTTGAGAGGTTTTTGATAAGTCTGCGGCGCACATGTGACAGCCCCACAAGCTCACAGATGTGGTCAAGATGGCGCTTTCTCGGCTGTTTTGCGGACTTAAGCTCATACACAAAATTGAGATATTCGTCAACCGTCATATCAAAATACAGCGGTGGCTGTTCGGGAAGATAACCGATGTGGCGGCGTGCTTCAATCGCATCGTCAAGCACGTCAAAGCCCGCGATGGATGCGCTTCCGCCGCTTGCGGAAAGATATCCGGTAAGTACATTCATCGTCGTGGATTTTCCCGCGCCGTTAGGGCCGAGAAAACCGACAATTTCTCCCTTCTGAACCTCAAACGATATTCCGCGGACCGCTTCTTTCGGTCCGTACCGTTTGGTAAGGTTTGTAATCTTAATCATACTCTCACAAACTCCCGGTAAATTAAAGTTTCCGCCCGCGCCCGAAGGACGCGGGCGTATATCGTACATAATAAATAAGATAACAGAAATGCGCGCTCTTTTGGTTAAATAATTGTGAATTATTCTTTTTCTTCCGTCACTGCAATGTGCAAATCGGTAAGCTGAACATCCTCAACA
>JAZSOS010000013.1:0-24494 GCA_045537045.1 Eubacteriales bacterium | reverse complement strand
ATTGGGGAAGGGGTTATGAAACCCTTTCATAAGTAACCAGAAAAATCAGCCTTTTGTAAACCCCATTTTCAAAATTTCTTCAATTTTTCTTAGCCCTGACTCTATAGACTTGCTTATCGCCATTTTACTTACACCTTCAATGCGTCCGATTTGAGTCATTGTCATATCCTGAAAAAAGTGGGCATAAATGCGTTTGGCTTGTTTTTCGGGTAGCTGATTTATTGCATGATAAAGCTCTTCCTGCGTTACCTTTCGCTCATAAAGTTCTTGAGGTGATGCTGATACAAATAAAATACTTTTTTCTATTCCGTTATCAGCATCAAGTGAATAAAATGCTCTGTGATACCTCAATTTCTCTGTATGATTTTTCTCATTGCGGTTAAATTATGCGAACACCTCCGCTATTTCATCGGTTATCTCTATGTATTCATCACCTGAAAGCCACGGGTATTCGTCTTTTAATCTTATTTTTTTCATTACCTTCCGTCCTTTCAATCAGAATTTTTTAAAATTCCAATTGAAAGAGGAGGGGAGCGGCAATGATATTCAATTTTGACTAAAAGAAAACAGCCAAAAGCAACTCCATAAGAGTTTACTTTGGCTGTACGGTCAGAGTGTCCCCACTCCTACCGCACGGCTATCCGCCGCACAATAGCAGCGAAAAACCTATACGCGGACGGATACGCCACGCCAATTTATATTTCTTTTGTATAACGGTTTGCACACTGTTTCTTCATCTATCGTCTGCATTTCCTCCACCTCCAAAATTTTATGTGAATTTGCATATTTCTTCCTATTTCTACATTTTTTGCACAAAAAAGAAGCGGGACTTGAGGCTTTAACCTCAAAACCCGTTTCTTTTTTCACAAAGCCGTTATTCTTTTATTTTGATTTATGCCCGGTCCACTCCAAGCTTTGCTATAAGATTTTCAAAGTATTTATCAAAACCGAGGCTGTTCGGATGGGTTGTTTCGTCGCCGTAAAGATTTTTATCAAAAGGCACAAGCTCCCACCCGTTTATTATCGTTATACCGGGAAGATCGGAAACTGCACCTTCCATAAGCTTGTGAAGTTTTGATGCATCGCCCATCATCTTTTCATCTTCCCATATTCTTATCCATATCGGCGTTATTAGGATTTTCTTTGCAGACGGGTACTTACGGCATATTTCTTCCCAGAAAAGGCGACAGTCTTCAACCAATTCTTCCTTTTTCTGATTAAGCAGCCAGTTATTTATACCGTATGCCCCGATGATGTAATCAACCCCGTCATAGGTCTCTGCCGCGGGAAGCTCCGGATTATACACCGCGCCGCCCACAGCTTTGTTTACTCCCTCTGCGCCGAGATAATCACACAGTCTTACAGAGTATACCCTTGACGGAGAAAGCGCATCAAACCCCTGAGTGATTGAATCTCCGTAAATGAGGATTTTCTTGTCATAACGCACAGGCGTAACATAGCTTGCACCGGAAAGCTCAACCGAGCTTATTTCAAGCTTTACGGTTCCCGGAAGAATTATTCTGACGTGTTTTTCTCCGCTACCGAGCAGAAAGCTCTTTTCAAACTCGCCGCCCGGAAAATCGTCTGCTGGATATCTGCCGTTTGGAAGGTCATCCGGATAGTTTTTTATCTCGCCGATATAATTCTCATCCACAAACACCTCAACGGAAAAATATGGGCGTGCGCGCTCTTCCACCCTGATGCCGAGGTTTAACTTTTCTGCATCTGTTTTAAACTCAAGTCTTATTCCCGGAGTGGAAACGGCGCGTAGACGTTTTCCCTCTTCTGCGGAGTAAATAGCTTCTTCACGCTCAGTGAAACGAGAAAAGCAAACAGCTCCGTTTTTTTCAAAAATCCTTTCAGCCCCCAAAGTTATTTCTTTAATCTGTGAAAGAGAAAGTTTCATACTCAACCTCCGAAAAATTTTTAGAAATATAAATTTATATAAGTGCTTTAAGAGCATTAACGCCTGCATCAAATGCCTCGCGTCTTGTTTCATAGCCTTTTCCGATAACGGATTTTGCACCCTCTCGTTCAAGGTCGGAAAGCCCGATAAATTCATAAAGGTGCGGTTCAAGAGTTATGACACCGCCACCAAGTGCGGCATATTTCGTGAGAAGCTCCGGAATGTTTCCGATTCCTTTGCCTGCCGGTGCAACCATCTTGTTAGCCGTTGCATCTTTCATATGCATATAGTTTATATATGGTGCGAGCATCTCCCACGCTTTAAGGGTGTCGCATCCGCACTGGACAAAATTTGCCGGATCATATATGGCAGAGATTTCCGGAAGTGCCTTGTGGATATCAACACAACGTTCAGGAATATCCCCATAAATATCCTTTTCGTTTTCGTGACAAAGAGAAACACCACTTCCCTTTGCCACATCGAGAAATCTTCCCATTCTGTCAATTACTTCATCCTTATATTTCGGCGCATCCTCGCTCTTCATAAAGAAGCTGAAGATTCTCATGCGCTCAGCCCCTGCGATGCTTGCAAGCTCAAGGGTATGGCGGAATACATCAAGATGCTTTTCAAAATCATCCTCAATCTCAATCTTTCCGATGGGAGAACCGATTGCCCATATCTTTATACCCTCATCATCGAGCCTTTTGCGAAGATTTTTCATTTCATCAACAGACAGCTCTGTGATATTTTTGCCGTCAACACCGCGGATTTCAAGAAGGTCAATATCATTCTCGTGCAGAGCCTTTATCTGCCCCGAAATTGCTGAATCCGCTTCATCTGCGAAAGCACAAAGTTTAAAAACACTCATTTTCATTTTTCCTTTCACGCAGGGGGCGGAGATTGTCCGCCCCCACATCAAATTTTATTCCTGTTTGGTATCTTCAAGCACTCTCTTAAGAAGCACTGCAACTTCTGCGCGTGTTGTGCAATCAGTTGGCGCAAGCTTGCCACTCTTACCGTTGACAATCTCTGCATTGATAAGTGCCGCGACTGCTTCCTTCGCGTAGCCGGCCACATCTGCAAAGTCTGCATATGTATCAGCCGACGGGCGTTCGGAGCCGTCTTTTGCTACGAGTTCCACACCCATTTTCTGCATCGCCCTATACACTATCACCATCATATCCTGGCGGGTGATGGTATTACGCGGAGCATATTTGTTATCGCCGATACCATTTACGATGCCTGTGTTACGAGCTGTTGCAAGCTCGGCTGCGAAGTAATCCGATGCAGATACGTCTGCAAAGTTCTCGGTGTTGTCAGACTCAAGCTTGAATGCACGGACGAGCAGGGACGCGAAATCTGCGCGGGTTATGTTGCTTGCCGGAGAGAAGGTTGTTTCGCTTGTTCCGCGGATTATACCATCCGTTGCAAGGGTATTGATTGCATCCGCCGCCCATGTGTGGTTACCAATGTCTGCGAAACGAATACTATCCGTTTCACCCGAGGTATCGGGTGCGTTTTCTGTTTCTCCGTTTTCAGTGTCGTCGGTAGTCTCCTCGCTGTCAGTGTTTGTTTCATCATCGGGTTTGTCGGTCGGTGCGTCACCGCCACCGCCGCCTCCTCCACCGCCGCCACCCGCAGGTGTGTCGGTGCTTCCTGATTCAGGCGTTTCAGTCTCTTCATTTTTGCTTCCGCCGATGGTCGAGCCGTAGACCGTCACAAAGAAGTGGACGGTTGACTGTCTTCCCGATTCATCAAATGCCGTTACTGCAAAGTGGTTTCTGCCAACCTGAGAGCTGTCCGGCCTCCACGTAACTGTTCCTGTCACACTATTCAGGCTTGCACCGCGCGGGAGAGTATTTGCCGAATAGGTCACACTCTCTGAAAGCTCGCTTGTCGCTTTTACGGCTACGGAAATTGAGCTTCCTGCAGAAACCGACAGTGAATCACTTACAGGTTCAAACTCAGGTGAGAAATCCTCACTGTAGGAAAGCGGGATACGGGCTGATTGCCCTTCTTCTATGTTGAATACATATCCTGCTTCCGGATTGGTTGAGTCTTCATACTTTCTGATAAAGGTTACTTCTCCGACATCAAGAGTAAGTATTTTTCCGTCAAGCTCTGCATTTTCTATACGGTATGCGCCGTTGCGCGCATACTCTTGGCCACTGTTGTCTACGAAAACATACTTATCGTTAAGCTTTTTAAGTGTTTCTTCCGATATATCCTCATCAAGCTCTATCGTCATTTCATTTTCAGCGGAAACAACCTTTGTGAAAGACTGCACTTTACCCGTTACTGCAACAGCGGTATCCTCTTCTTCCAACACTTCGCCGATAATATCACCGTCGAGGTTGTACTTATAGGTATTTACAAGGCTTCCGTTTTTATCTCCGAGGGTGTATACGCCTACAAATCCTCTGAAGTAAATTGTTCTTCCGCTATCTTCCACCTTATATGTAACAGTGTTGTTGGTCGCATAGAAGATATAGTCAATTCTTCCGTCAACATGTGTTACCTTTAATGCACGGTGAACATCCGCAGACAGCTCATTCCCCACCACAATATCAAGAGTCATCGGTTTTATCTCTGCAAGATTCCGATTCTTCTTATAGGGTTCGAAAACAGATGTAAATACCGCATCAAGATTTTCGCCTTTATGCTCAAGCAAGAAGTACTTAAGATACTTGACTTCCTTATTTTCCGCCTTTCCCGGTGGATACCCGTTTGCAATTGCCACAGAGGTTTCTGCTCCGTTTTTCCGGTTCTCCCCGTCAAGCACCGTCATTCTCAGATGAAGGTCCTTGCCGTCTTTGAGATACCTTCTCCAATCCTTGATATTAAAGTCAACCGCGAAGTTGTCCTCTGTATTACTATATCGGTCAACAGTATCAAGCCATGTATAACCTCTCGGATACTTAAGGACTGCCGAGTTTGTTGAATTGGAATTCGGATCATTTCCGAAAGGTACATCCGCTCCGGCATATGAGCCGACGTAATTTCCTTTATCATCTGTTTGCGGTTTAACTTCTCCCATATTGACAGTTTCCGCAATGCTGTCTGCTGCTACGTGAATACTGTAAATATGATTATCACCGCCAAGAACTCTGAAAAAGTCCACCGCGTACATGTTCTCATCGTCAATCTTTATATTGAGAACAGAACGGCGATATTCCGAAACCTCATTGTAAACATTAGGCTCCGATACATCCATAACCTTGACCATTTCCGTTTCGTCAAAGTGAATTGCATCGCCTCTTGAATCCTGATCCTGCTGTGATTTTTCGTTGACCACCACCGTATTGTGTGAAAGAGTTACATTAGTCCACTGATAGCGTTCCGGATCATTGCCCGTTTTTGCCGGGTAGCCGTGATCCGGCATAAGCTCAAGCCCAAGCGCAATGAGTCCTATATTCAATGTATCCTTATGCGGATGTGATGAGTACGGATTTCCGTTTGTTCCAAAATACATCCACGTCGAATTTCTTGTATCCAACGCCGTCGTCGCTGTACTGTCTGTATAGTCACCGCCGCTTTTGAGCATTGCCAAGCCAAACCCGGCGAGCATATCGCTTTTAAGCGTAAGTGTTCCGTGTTCCTCTATTACATCAAGAATATCGTCCTGAATTTTTTCAGGGTCGTTTGTCCAGATGCCTGTATTGAATCCGTCCACACTTCGTTTGTTAAGCTCATATGCCGCCTGGGCAAAAATGGGATCTCTGAACTTATCATACGCGTTAAGCATCCGTCCTTTACTCGTCCAATGTCCCTTCTGCCCTGTTCTTAATGAGTCACCTATGGTAGGTGAGTACTCACCTATCATCATAGCAATTCCCGAATAATACATACGTTTGAGCTTAGGCTCATCGTACAGGCTCTTCTTTCCTTCATAGCCGTCGTAGCCGTCAAGAACATCTGCAACAGGCTGCATTCCGTCAATCCACATCTGGTTGTATGTTGATGCTTCATCGCCCTGACCGTCAGAGTCTATTCTGCTTATAAGGTAATCATCAATTCCTCCGCCAAGAACCTCATTCTTCGTCGAGCCTTCATTTGAAGCATACAGGAAATCCAACCATTTTGTTGTATCCGGCTTTGAATCAAGAACTACTGCACAAAGAGCAGTTGCCTCCTGCGCTAATCCAAAGTTACCCGCAGCTTTTCCCGCAGCAACGTTGTTAAGAATTCCACGCAAAAGTCCGTTTTCAATATTATGCCTTATTTGATTGGGGGTTTCCTTAGCGTGACGGAACTTTACGCTCTTTGACTTTCCGGCAATATAGTTCACTACTGCCGGGTCATCAAAAATGTCATAAATCATATCGTATGCTTCGGGGAATATCCTTGCAATCTGCGATTCTGCAATACAGCCGAGGAGTCCGCCTACACCTCCTCCGCCGTGGGCGTTATATGCAATAAGATCATACGCTTCAAGATTATAATCAGGATAGAAATCAGCAAAGCGGTCAAGCAAAACTGCCGAAGCTATTCCGTACTTTTCCTCATCGGTATAAACATATGCATAAGCCAAGGACTGTATTGCATCAGCAATAGCTTTGCCCGTTTTTCCGTCCGAGCGCCAGAGACCGGAGGCCACAAAGCTTCCTATATACGTGTGGCGGTCATTGTTTCCTGCGGATGCGTTTGTTTTGCCCGAATAGTAACCGTAACTATCGTCAACGCCCCAGCGCTCCTTCGTTTCAGATGCGGCAAGCTGTACCGGGCAATCTGCATTTCCCACCTCGGGATAAAGCTCGTTATACAAATAACCCTCCTTTACCCCATAGCCATAGTAGGTATACCATTCATTCGTATATTCCTTACCCGGAGATTCCACGCTCATAAGCTTCTGCGTCACTGACTCTATATTCTTTGCAAGAAGCATTTCACGGTGTGCTTGGAGGGCACGCATGCGGTCAAACTCACCGTATTCATTAAGCCCAAGCTTATAGAAGCTTCCGAAATCATTACTCGGGAAAACGCGCTTACAGTCCGGACACTGGATTTTCCACGGACGGTTTATCGGATCAAACACCCACGGGAATGTTCCGTATGTTGCACCGAGATTGATGCCGCAATAACGGCAGTAAAGAACCTTTGAATCGTATTCCTCTCCAACGTGCATACTTCTGAGAAGTCCCTGCGAGGTTATGAGGTCATAAAGCGCATCAACGTTGACTATATATTTATCCGCTAATGTTTTGTATTTTTCTGCCTCAGCCTTTGCCCAGTCATATTTCTTGATATTCGCCCTTGCAAATTCGCGTTTTTCTTTGGTTATATACGTGAAACCACGCTTTGCCGGAGATACGGTAAACGTTGCCTCAGTCTCACGTATTCTTCCGTCAAGAGTTACCTTAACTGTAAATTTCGCGTCCCCGCAAGCCTTCGGAATAATCGTATCACGGGTTTCATTTAAATCTGCAATTTCGGGATTATGTGCCGTCGCTTCAATAATTGCGTCCGATGTATCCAATTCTTTTCCGAGGTTGCTTATCGCCTGCACATAGAACGGAACGTGGTCGTCTCCTTTTCCCGTGAAACGTATGTTGGTATAACCACCCGCGGTTGCGCTGACAGATGTCATACCCTCCGGAAGAACATCGACAATAAAATCAACGTCCTTTTCCTGCCCCGCAAATGCAGTTTTAACATTTATTGTCGCAGTTCCGGACTTGTACGTCTCAAGAACTCCGTCTTTTACATCTGCAATGTCAAGTGTCAATTCTGACGGAGTGAATGTCGTTACTGCGTTTGCAGTGTTTCCGAGTTCTCTTCCGCTTTTAAGGATATTTTTGACTATAAGCTTTGTCTTATCGCCTTCGAGAACTTCATTTGCTTCTGTTCTTACTTGTATTCTGTCAAGCGGATCATCTACAACGGTTATACTCTTTTCAAAGGATTTTTCACTGCCGTCCAGCTTTGCCGTCTGTGTGATTTTTATAGTTTCCTGCTTTGCAGCTTTCGGCTTGATGGTAAAGCTGAATGTGCTCGAGTCATCCCCCGCAAGCGTTGGTTTCGTAACCTCGGCTGTATTAGTATCACTTGACTCTACGGTAAAGCCTATTGCTGCCGCAGCACCCGAACCATCATACTTGCCAAAATAATGATAGGAGCCATCGCTCATTTTAACGCGGGATTCTATTACCATATCCTCCTGCGGTACAAACTCGTTCTGTATCTCACTTTCAATTTCTGAAATCACAGGTTTTTCTGCAACGGGAGTAAAGGTCAGCTTATACGGAAGCATATATGTTGTGTCATAATGCGTTTTCGCAACACGGAAGGAAACCTTGACGTATTCCTTTACTCCCGGATCAAGATAAAGTGTGTTTAACTGCTTCTCTTCGCCGAGGACTGCTGTGCCGTATGTTGCATCATAAAAGCTGTATTCTCCTGCATACTTTCCATCTACATATATGTAGTAGTCAGAGAAAGATTTTGCCTTTCCGCCCTGGAATTTTACATTGTAATATCCCTTCGCCTTCATTGGAACGGTTATTGTGAACATAACCGTTTTGTCATTGATTGTCGGCCAGGTTCTGCCACCCTTGGACCTTATCTGCATAAGGCTGAGGGGTCCCTCGGGAGTTACTACCTTCGCACCGTAATATCTTCCCGCTCCACTGCTTTCATCCTCGTGGGTTTCTTCGCGGATAATGGTGTAACCCTCAGTTGTCCAGAGATACGGGTTTACCCATGTTTCGCTTGTGTTTGTAGAGGTTGTCTTTTCGGTAAAGTATACAACCTTCTCCTCCTGAGGCATTGCGTTTGTTGCGTAAAGGGTTACCTTTCCAACCGTTTCTCCTGCTCCGTTAACCGCGACATAAGCCGTAATCTCAGCACTACCTTCACTTGCCACAGCCGTTGCAACACCGGTTTCTCGATCAATTTCTATAACTGATGTGTCAGACGACTCATAGGAAACAGTATAGTCGCCCGAATAAATATCATCATTTGAAAGAATAATCTCCAGCTTTGCTTCTGAAGTGTACCCTTCGGGGAGAGGATTTCTTCCAAAAGATACATTTACGCTCTTTATATCAACAACATCAATAACTTTTTCTTCTGTGGAAACGGTATTTCCGTCCACAAGAGCAGTTACCTTTACCTTTGCCTGCCCTAACGCATTTGCCTTAAGGGTGTATGTGGTCTCACCGTCTTTATAGGTTGAAGAAACCTTTTGGAGAACTTCAATTCCGTCGGGGTTTATAATCTCAATATCAATCTTGTTCTGCGCGTCAACCGTTCCGTCACCCGCAAGTCCGAAGTGACGGGTTGAACCGTCATTCATCTTAACTCTCGCAACGACATCACGGCTCTGACCGAGGGCGAGATTCGCAGGAAGGCCAAATTCTATGCTCTCGGGTTTAAGCTCGGTTGTCTGATCCTCAACCGGAACAAGGCGGATTGAATATGGAATTATTGATACACCGTTGCTGTCTGTCGGTGCCTGCTTTAAGCGGAATGAAATCTCATTCTGCCCCTTTTTCAGATAAAAGGTGTTGAGAGTTTTTTCATCTGCAAGCCTGAACGATCCTGCCGAAGGTGCATTTTCATAAAAAGACTCATAATCGCCGGCGTATTTATCATTTACGTATACATAGTAATTTAATGAAGTGTTCCTCTGTATCGCCTGAAGCTTAAGGCTGTATTTTCCCGCAACGGGAACATCAAGTGCAACGGTAAACGCGCTGCCCTTTGTGGCATTTTCCCCCTTCGGCCATATGTTGGCGTCGCTTTTGCTTCCAAGGTTCATTTCAACGAAGTTTGTCATAACTCCGTCGATAGAAAGCCTCAGCCCGTCCTGGCATCGGCTTGATGCTCTTATGGTACTCTTATCTTCAACTATTGTAAAGCCGCGGGTTTCTACAGTTTTATAATCGAACTTCTGGTCTTTAAATATAAGATTATCGCGGATTAAAAGCGCTGAAATCTCGCGCGGCACGCTTGCTTCGGTAATAGCCACGGTCTTTGTAGTGACAGGGGTTTGCACCCCGCCGATAGTTGCCTGCATTGAAACGGCTAAACTTCCTAAGCTTCCCGCCTTAAGCGTTGCGCGGTAAACGCCGTCTTTCACGACAGCATCCTTAAGCATGGAATCTCCGCTTACGGAAACAGAAAGTGAATCTGTTTTATCCGCAGTTCCATCAAGCTTGTATGTCGGATAAGAATAGATTGAACCATCGCTCATTTTTGCAGAGACCGTAATTTCTTTTTCTTCGCCCTGCTCAATGCTTTCGGGGATTGTGCTGACAAATTCCGAAAACTCCGGTGCTGCATCCTTCTTTGTAAGAGTGAGCTTATACGGAATTAAAAAGTTTGTGTTCCCGGGTGCTTTTTGCGATGTGCGGAGTGTTGCCTTAACATATCCGTCAGCGTCCGGGGTGAGATAAACAGTGTTCATCTGCTTTTCTTCGCCAAGCTTCACAGAAGATGCATCGGCATCATAGCAGCTGTATTCTCCGGCAAACTTATCGCCGATATAAAGAAAATATTCTGCGCCCTGATTATACTTACCGCCCTGGAACTTTACTGCATAGTAGCCTTCTTCCGCTACCTTGAATTTAAACGTGAACCACAGTCTGCGCTCTTTTGCGCCTCCTGCAGGCCAGGCTGTTTTACCGCTTGTTATAAGCTTGAAGAGGTCTTTCTTGCCATCGGGAGTTTCAACGCTTCCGGCAACGCTCGCCATACCTGCGCTTGTGTAGTTACTTTCTGCCTGAATTACCTCATAGCCGTCATGCTTTGTCCATTTATCCGGATCTGCATTGGTAGCTCCAAGCGCAGTTGTTTCGCTTGAAAATTCCACAACGATATCGTCGCCCGTTGCTGCGAAAGTCACCGGAACAGCAGGCAACAATGCAACAAGCATTACCGTTGCAAGAATGAGGGATAATAATCTTTTCATAGGTTTTCTCCTTTCGAAAAGGGGTTCTCGATAACACAGGGAGAATGAACTCCGTCCATCCTCCCCTGTTGTGTTATTTAGTCTGCTATTATTGATAGTTACTTATCTGTTATCATTGTGCCATCTTTAAATATTGCATAGGCTACAGCTGTCGCTGCTTCTGTTGCGTCTTTCGCCTCAAGCGTAAACTGAGTTGCAAGCGGCTTCTGCATTGCAAAGCATTTGTTACCAATCATTATGCCCTTCTCAACTACTGTTCCGTAGTTTGAAAGTCCGATAAACTCTGCCATAATGAACTTGTCGTTGAAAATGTCGATAAGAAGCTTTGTTGCCTTGCCGTTGAATGTATATTCTGCTTTGTATACCGCCTCAACATCGCAATCTTCCCATGCGTTGAACTTATACTCGGTATTCATGCTTACGATAACGCCGTCTTTCTTCCAGCACATAAAGTTTTCTTCTATCTCCGGTCTGCAGGTGACAACATCGCCGTATTTATATTCTGTTTGATTGCAAGAACCGCCCGTTACATTAACAGTAATATCTGCTGTAAGGTCATCGTACTGTGCAACGAAAATCATTGTTCCGGAAAGGGCAACACTGTCGCCTTCTTTATACTCTGTTGCGTCACCATAGAGCGCCCAATGCGTTGCATCACCATATCCTGCCATAGACGGGAGTGCGGGGATTGTTACTGTTTCTCCGCTTTCTACCGTATAGTCCGGAAGAAGCTGACCATTTCCGTTATAGAACTCTGCTTTTGCTTCTCCGGCTTCATTTTTCGGAGCAAATACTGCGATGAGATGTGTTGCCTCAACCGTCGGGACAAATGAATACTTAGCATTTCCCGATGCAATCTGCTTTTTATCCATCGTTGCGCCTTTTGCCCAGTAGAGGAATTTATATTCATCCATTCCGGTTATCTCATCTGCATTAACTTCGTAAGCTGTTCCCACCGGTACAGTTGTGGTCGCGTCAAGTTCCTTCTTTGTTCCGTCAACGGTGTATACATATGTATTTACTGTTACATTGTTTGAAACCTGTACAGTTCTTGTGCTTTCGTGAGCAAATGCATTAGTAAGCTCTGGCTCATCTTCAGGCTCGGCAGGTGCTGTTACGGAAATAAGCTGATTATATATTTCCACGCCGTCGACTGTTGCGGTTATGGTGGTATCGCCCTCTGCTAATGCTGTAATTTTTCCGTTCGCATCAATGCTTGCAACAGATGAATTCAAGCTCTCATAATCAACAAAGGTGTTAAGCACATTCATTGACTTTGGTACATCATTATCTGTAAACGAAGCGACAAGTGTTGCTGTTGCAGTCTCACCTACTAAAAGCTCTGTATCATCAACATTCAATTCGGTATTTGCTTCAACAGGGGTGAGGGTGAGAGAGTTAAGATACTTCGTAGATTCTGCGTTAATAGCAAAAACCAAATTGTCTACACCATTTGAATATACAAGCTTGTCAAGAGTCCTAGTTTCTGGTGAACCCGCACTGATATCCAAGTTCAGTTTATTAAATGCCATAGCAGTAGCCATATGCTCTTCTACGGGAGTAGCGTCGGAAATAAATTTACTCAAATAAAAACACACGTTTCCACGACCACTAGCTTCTACATCCACCTTATAGAAGCTTGCTACCGGGCGCTCAAGCGCAAGTGCCAATTTAATAGATTCAACAGAGTAACTCGGATCTGAATGCGTTAAGTTCATTCTTAAGTCACTTGCTTGCATCTGCATTACGCGCTCATTATTTTTGCCGTTTGCTCCCTTATTAAAAGCAATATCGTACGATGCATCATCTATATCGAGATATTTCCATCCCCATGTTCCAAAATCATTAACTTTGCTCGCCGGCTGCCCTGCAGTTGTAATTATTGCTTCATTAGTACCGAATGTATATTTTCTTGGCGCTGCCACCTGGACAACCGGCTCGAGGGTAAGAACCTGCGGGAAGGCGTGATACTTTTGGTTTCCACCAGTTTCATCTAAGGTGAAAACAAGAAGATGCTCGCCGGCTGCATCCGGTGTGTAGGTAAATTTTTCGGTTGTTGTGTTGTAGTAGGGTGCCGCCGTCAAACCCTTATTCATGTCTATATTGTCAAGAACCGGTGATTTTTTAACGGCATTAATTGCGGCTTTCATAGTCATTTCACCCGAAATGACCTTTGCAGTTGTTGCGGCATCGAGAATATACATATCGACCTTGGTATTGCCTTCCTTGTGGACGGCGTGCTGAAGGGTAACTTTATATTCTTTGAGTTCTATTCCATTTATTTTAAACGCCGCATAATTATAATGTGAAGAATTTCTATCCCACCAGTACATTCTGAGTTTCACTGACTTGTTTGTCGTTCCGTCCCATACTGCGAAATCATTGGTGGTACCGTCGGAAGTGTTTTCACTGGCAAAATACGCCATATTCTTATTGCCGATGTCGTATGAAATAGCTTCAGCACTTGTGACAGATTCCCCATATGTGCTCTGCA
This sequence comes from Eubacteriales bacterium, assembly GCA_045537045.1. Taxonomy (GTDB): domain Bacteria; phylum Bacillota; class Clostridia; order Oscillospirales; family JAAYXM01; genus SIG480. The sequence continues at coordinate 11,183 of JAZSOS010000013.1, read as the reverse complement.
TAAACGAATATACGAGCGTTCCGGGAACAGGTTCCGTTGTGTCTGCAAAAGCCGCCGGGATGAACGTTGCAACTATACACATTGCAAGGATAAGTGATAATGCTCTTTTAATTGTGTTTCTCATTATTTTTTTCCTCCCAAATAATTATTTACTGGCTTATTCTCTGATAGGTCTTATCGTAGATTTCAAGAAGCTCATCAACCGGAAGCTCGGAAAGCTCTTTCTGGAAATCATCCCATTCAGCAATCGGGCGCTGACCGATGATAAATTTCTGTATATTTTCATCCACAAAGGTTTTAAGCGTTGTGTTATATTCCGAAAGCATCGTTTTATCCTCCGAGGAGAAGCTTATATAAACGGTCGGGTCAAGGTGCGGGTATGTATGCTCAAGCACAAAGTCCGTTGTTGCGCTCTGTTCCTCTGACATACACGCATCTGCCGCAGCCGGATCAATGCGGAGATACGAGCCTATGGTCTGGAAGCCGTAAAGAATCTGTGCGTTGTTGCTCTCATCAGTATAGATAAACTTCTTCTTGCCGTCAACCGTCTCATAGGTTTCGCCCTCTTTTCCCCATGAAACAATCTGACTTCCTTCGTCGGAATAGAACCAGTTTACATACCTGAAAGCATTTGCAATGCTTTCTTCATTACCGGTATTGGCAACCGCAAAGCCCGTCGGATCGGAATTGTATTTGTTCACCATATTAATTCCCATTCCGTTTTCTGCGCGAGGCGGCTTCATCGCTGTAAGGTTAAAGCCGGGAATTTTTTCTCTTGCGATGTTGTTGAAAAAGTCTATACGCACCTGATATTCCGGCATTATAAAGCCGCGGTTTGTTGAAACAAGCTCCTGCCAGGCTGAGCTGTTTATCGTAAAATAGTCGGCAGGGATAAGCTTTTCGTCGTACAGCTTCTTAAAGAAGGTTATGATATCAAGCATAACCTCGCTTTCCGTTGCACCGTAGCTCCACTTTCCGTTTTCAAAATCATAGTATACGTCATAACGGAAATTAGGCTTCCATGAAGAGCCGATAACATTGATATTTACCATTCCGTTGCGCATAGAGAACGGATATGAGTCAGGATACAGCTCTTTAAGCTTTTTTGAAACTTCATATACCTCATTCATTGTCTCCGGAGACTTAATGCCGTGCTTATCGAAAATGTCCTTACGGTAAAGCCACGCCATAATGTTCTTCGAGCGATCCATTCCGTATATCGGAGTGAAATATATCTTTCCGTCCACGCCTTTATGGATATTTTTCATCCACTGCTCATCTTCGGGAACGCTGTTCCAAAACGCCTTGTAATCCGGAAGGAATTCTTCATAATCATCAAAGGCGAGGAATGCACCCTGCTCAGCGTAGTCCGAAAGAGCGCCGGGTTTATTAGCAAAGGCAATAACATCCGGAAGCGCGGAGGGGTCCGCCATAACAAGTGTAAACTTTGTTCCGAAATCAGATGACGGAACCGCGTTTACGTTAATCGTGCCGCCGATTGACTCTTTGATGTACTCCCATACCTTCCAATTCTCATTGTACGGCCACGATGCATGGCTTGCAATCATAATATCCAGCACCGCATCATCGGGAATCTGCTTTCCCTCGGGAATGTCATAGGAAACATCTCCGCCGACACCCATTCCGCCGCTACACGCTGCAAGAGCGAATAGCATAATCGTTGCCAAAACCAGTGAAACAAGTCTTTTCATTTGATCTCCTCCTAATATTTGTTTACGTTTTGTTAAATTAAATGAAAGTTGAGAACCTCTCAAGCCTTCTGGTATAATGGTTTCACCATAAAACACATTTTCTCCCAAAAGAAAGGAAAGGTTATCATGATGAAATCATATCACATTACATGCCCGAAATCCAACAACAATCATTCATTTTATCGTTACGGCAAAGATTCTGATGGGTACCAAAAGTATCTTTGCCGGAACTGCCATCATCAATTTGCTCCTGAACTAAATTCTCATCCCGTTTCAGATATCAAATTTAACTTCAAGTGGATTCTGGCGCTCTATTTCCTCGAATATCTGAATTTCGGGAATAATGTGTTCGGGCTTTATAAATAGCTCTGCACCGTTTACCATATGGTCATACAGTCGACGATAATATCCTGCTGTTCCGTAATCAAAGGCATCTCCGGTAAGCTCAAGTTCCTCCTTATGCCAGACAATCTTATCCGAACAGTAGCAGGGGTCTCCCTTTTCATCATGCAAAGGCTTTTTATCAAGCACCGGTTGCGGGCTTTCATTTTCAAGATAATACTGATACTCAATTTTCTCTCCGGCGACTCTCATTGCTCCACGATCACCATATACCCGATACATCCAACCATCGTTATAGGGATCCGACGGATTAATTTCAATTTCAAATATAGGGCCGTTTTCGTATTCAAGAGAAACAAAAACGTAGTCATCTGCATCACCAACAGAATTCCATACGCCGAGACGTGAGTATATCTTCTTCGGCATTTCATCCGTACCTGCAAGCCAGATGCACTGTTCGAACGGGTGAGGCCCCGTATTCCTCATTGCACCTGCGTTTCTCTCAATGAGCGTCTGCCAGTCGTAACGGCGCGCAAAACCATTCCATCTTGCACGAACAAGCTTTATGTCGCCGAGGATGCCGGATTTCATTATTTCTTCCATCTTTTCAAAATACGGAGAAAGACGAGACTGTTGGAAGATTGTAAAGAGAACGTTATTCTTCTTGGCTGCCGCAATAAGTTCACGGAGCTGGTCTGTTGTTTTGGTAATAGGCTTTTCACAAAGAACATTAAAACCGTGGTTGAGCAAATCAAGCGTTATCGGATAATGCATATCGGAGAATGAGCAATTGACAACAAGATCAATATCATCCCTGTTCATAAACTCTTTGTAATCGCTGTATGTATCACAGCCGTAATCAGCCTTTGCCACTGCCGCGCGCTCAGGGTCAAGTTCTGCGACCGCAACGATATTTACAATATCGTTATTCTCAGACCTGAAGAACTTACCGTGGATTCCCCATCCGCTCTTTCCGTATCCGATAACTGCTACGTTCAATTTTTTCATTGTGAAAATCTCCTTTCGTATTTTTTGCAAAATAAATTTGCTACTTATGTTTGGTGTTGTAATTGCAACAACAAAGGGTATATGCCCTTTGCTAAATTTCTACTCACGAACAAGAAAACACATTTTTTCTTGTTCGAGCGTGAGTGAACTTACTATCTCGCCAGTTTCGCGGTTTTTCCATTTACCGCGAAGTTCAAGGTTATAGGGTTTGTCGGAGAGATTTGAAACAACAAGATACATCTCTTCATTTACAAACATTGATGCAATCACGCGTTCAGGAATCGGAGACAGAATTTCGTCACACTCGCGCAGTTCTATATATGCAACGCTGTTTTCCGCAACCATCGGCTTATACAGCTCCATAAATCTTGTCCAACGCGGATATTCATCAATATCATCCGGAACAGATGACCAAAGGCTATATACATACGGGCCATCGGGATGAGTTTTCATATATTCCTTAATTTTTGCCTTATGCTTATAATCGGTGTAATTGACGTTTACGCTAAAGCCGTCGCCGATATCGAGCGGGATAAGCGGACGGCCTCTCTTAAGAAGCGGAAACTGCATAAACGGGATTGTTTTTGCATAATACGCATCGGGGTTCTGAGAGTCAGTAAATGCACCGTGCTGACACGGAACTATATACTGCTCATACGATTTGCCGATACCAAGCTCCGCATCGTCTTTTACGCACTCGCCAATCCAGAGATAATCGTAAACCTTATCCTTACACGGCGGTCGGTTATTGATGTCCGCGTGAAGCTTGTATATTCCTCCTCGGCGCTTAACCTCGGAATAAACCTCACCGAGCAGATCTTCTATCTCTGGGTCGTAGTGCATATCAAAACTGGAAAGTGTCCTCGGATTTATTCCTTTTGCAAGAAGCTCATCCTGAATTGAATTTACGCCATCGTAACCCCAGTCGTTGAATATTCCGTCAAAACCATACTCATCAACAACCGCAAATGTGCGCGGAAGAAGATACTCTCTCCATTCAGCACTTCCTGCATGGCATTTGGTGTATAAGAAGTAATCGCCATGAAGATCATAATCGATGTTATAATTTTCTCTTAGAAACTCTTTTCTGAAATCGGGGTCGTCTTTTTGAAAATATCCCGTGGATATGTAAGGGATAATTTTTATTCCGAAGCTGTGACAAAGGTCAACAAATTTCTTAAGGCCTTCAGGGTCGTGAGACGTAAATTTGTCAGCCCCGAGACACCGGACGCTGTCGTTCCATTCCTCATGAATCTGAATAAGCTCTACTCCGCTTTCTGCAAGGCTTTTTACGTGCTCATAATCATACTCTGTGGGAGCGATTGAAAAGTGGTTGGGGTAATCGCCGAGGTTATATATTGCCTGCCCCGGAAGGTAGTCACGGATTCTGTGGCGGCGGAAATACTTTTTGTTTGCTTTTTCCGCATTGTTTATGTTATTGATTCTTTTTCGTTGAGTTTCCAACGAGTATATTTTCATATATTTCCCTTTCCTTTATATATTTATCATTTTTATTTTTACAACTTAAACCTTTAAAAAGATGCCATAACGGACTTGAAGTAGTCAACATCCTGCTTTGCAAACCAGCTGCGGTCACCGCCACGTGGTGCTTCAATGCCTATCAGTCCATCAAAGCCAACTTCGCAAAGCTTTGCATAGTATGCACGATGGTTGATATCCCCATCACCAAGACCAGTTGCCATACGGAATGTTGAGCCAGGAACAGTGCAACCATTTTTAAGATGAGTATAGAAAAGCTTGTTACCATAAAGTTCGATGGTTTCTTCAACTGTCGGATGAACCGGGAAGTATGCTGTGTTGCCATAGTCCATGTTGATGCCAATTACAGGGGAATCAATAAGGTCAACGAGCTTTTTTGAGGAAGCCGGGAGATCATGAATATAGTTCATATGTGTTTCAAAAGCGAACTTTACACCAATTTTTTCGAGCCTACGGCCAAGCTGTTGAAAAGAATCAACTGTTAGTTCCCAGTCATTGCGTGTTGCAGCTGCGCTTCCGTGAAACTCGTATGAGGTTGTCGGTGCAGTAGAAATAGATGATTTGACTGTTGCAGCAAAGGTATTGCATATAGTTGTTCCGCAAAGTTCGTTTGCGATTCTCGCCTTTTCAAATGCTTCATCGATATCTTTAGTGCGTTCTTCTTTATCAGCACTCGTGCATTTGCCCAGTTCAATACCAAACAATATTTCAGAAAGACCGTATTTTTTCTTTCCTTCTCCAATCTGAGCAGCATATTCTTTAAAAGAAAGAGAACTAAGATTCCTGGGCAGTTCGCCACGGAACTCTATTCCGTCAAATCCAAGCTCCGCAGCATGTTTACAAATATCATCAATTGTTTTTTTGCCAAAAGAATTATAGGTAACCTCGCCGTAATTAATATGCATTATAATCTTATTCATAACAATACGCCCCTTAACTTTAAGTCATAAGACTATATTTTAATATAATTCTAAAAAATAAAGATATAGATGTTCGTACACCTTGATATATCTGATCTGTTGTATGCCCATATCTATGCCGATTGGGCATAACCGTCACATATTTTTGCTTCTACTCTTTTTTGTCACCCTTTACACATCGGGCAAAAATAACTTTTGATATTTATGGAAACACATGCTATACCCCAAACGGAAAGCCCGGGGTATAGCAAATGTTTCATAAAGGGCAAGCACAATCAGTAAAACGCGAGGACTATCGAAAAACAATAAGTTGATATTTATTTTACAGGTTGAATTTTTCCTTTGCTGCGGCTAATGCCAAATCGAATGTATCCATCATTACATCAACCTGCTCGTGCGTGAAGATGACAGGAGGCGCAACAACGATTAAATCGTCATTGTTTCTCATAATAAGTCCGTGGTCATAGCAGAAATCGTTGATAAATGTACCAACCTTGTATTCGGGATTAAGCGGAACAAGCTCCTCGCCCTTGGTGTATGCAAGCTCAATGCACAGCATAAGACCAAGTCCTTCATAGCCCGAAACAAAGTCGTATTTCTCCATGAGAACTTCAATCTTTTTCTTTATGTAATCGCTTAACATATTGCATCTTTCGATTAATTTGTTGTTTTCTATGTAATCAAGAGTTGCAATAGCTGCCGCACAAGCTAAGTTGTGAGCACCGAAGGTGTTACCGCTGATAAACTCATTGCCCGGCTTTTCACGGAAGGAATCCATGATTTCCTGCTTCATTGCGCACATACCCATCGGCATCATACCGTTGGTAAGGGATTTAGCAGTAGTTAAAATATCAGGAGTTACGCCGTAAAGCTCGGATACGAACATAGCACCGCTCTTTACAATACCGACCTGAATTTCATCAAAGATAAGAAGGATGCCATATTCATCGCAAAGCTCTCTAACCTTCTGCAGATAGCCTTCCGGCGGAACAGGATAGCCTGAATTGGAGCCCGGAAGCGGATCCATTATAAGGCAGGAAATTGTCTCAGGGTCATTGTCGATAATAGTCTGACGCAAAGACTCGATACAATCCATATTACAGGTTGCCTTTTTCTTGCCCAAATGGCAGTGCTTGCAGTTGGCACCGAAGGTTCTTATAATAAACGGATTTACCATCGGCTCGTAATTCTTTCTGAAGTAGTCAATACCGCAGGCAGACATTGTTGAAACCGTTGTTCCGTGGTAAGAGCCCTGTCTTGAAATAACCTTATATCTCTTGGAATCACCTTTATTCAAGTGATATGAACGAGCCATTTTCATAGCCGCGTCATTTGCTTCAGAGCCGCTGGAAACAAAGAAGAATGAGGATAAGCCTTTGGGCATAACCTTTTCAAGTCTTTTGCAAAGCTCAACTACAGGTGTGCAATAGTCATCACCGAAGTTCGGGAAAAAGTCAATTTTCTTGGACTGCTCATAAATAGCATCCATAATTTCCTTGTTGTTATGGCCGCAGATTGTTGTTAAAAGTGAACCAAAGGTGTCAAGATAACGAGTTCCGTGAATGTCATAAACGTATGCACCTTCACTTCTGTCGTAAATTTTAGGATGCTTGTCAATATCCTCGTTTACTGCGTAGTGTGTGCAGATATGCTTGGCAGCATATTCCTTTATCTCCTGTATTTCTTTTTCTGTGTACATATTCTTTTTCTCCTCTTATTTCAAAATACCCATTCTGGACTCGATGTATGAGATACTGTCAAGTACCCAGCCCGAGAAACAAGCTGCATGGTCGATATAGATAAGCAAAATATCCGGCTCGTCATCATACCAAAGGCCGCCTGCATATTTACCGTCCTTATCCTTAACCTTAACCTGTGTTTCCACAACAAAGTCAATAAATTTAACTGCTGCTTCCATAGCTCTTTCATCGCCTGTGAAGGAGTAGTACATAGCACAGCCGAGTGCTGCCTTACCGCTTCCCCAGTAGCTCCATACATCTTCTGCACAGGTAAACAAAAATTCCATATAACGCTTTGTGTAGCCGAGATATTTTTCATCCTTGGTAATCTGATATAAGCGATTCATAAGAATCATGGCAAAGCCACATTCCCAATAGCACTGCTTAAGCTTTTTATTATCAATGAATTCACCGCCGTCAGCCTCTAATGCGAGCTTGCCGTCCGGTGTGGTCATGAAATAAAATCTGTTCTCATCCGGCTGAGCTTCCAAAACGTTGATGCACCATTCGGCACACTTTAAAGCCGTCTCCATATCGTTAAAATACAAAGCCGTTGTGCCAAACCATGCAGTTGTCATCATTCGTGCATTGGGCATTCCTTTATGTAACGGGAAACCGCCGCAGGGCATCGCCAAAGTTTTTGTGAAATTATATACAGGATAAGACACATCAAAACGACCCAAACGGTGTGCACCCTGGCAAGTCCATGCGTGCTTGTAAACATCTACGTTGTTTTCAGTATCATTTATATCCTCTGTTAAAATCAAAGAGCCGTCAGGACGAAGGCGATTGTCTCTGATCCAGGTTAAAAGGCGGTGAGCTTCTTCGTTGTTACCGACAAGATTCCATGAATAAGCCTGCTTGTGGAAAGCATCGGGAACGTAACCGTCCCATATGTATCCGCCATCCTCCTGCAGGAAACCAAGCTGGAAGTCAACAGCTTTTCTTATAGCCTTGCGGCCTGCTTCAAATTTTATTTGTAATTCCGCTTTGTTCATCTTTATTTCCTCCTTATTAATTGTCGACTACATTATACACTATCGGAAAACGTTTTTCAAGTGTTTTGTGAAAAATTTTTAATTTTTCTATTTTTACCAAAAACCTTGATATTCATAGGTTTTAAGAGATTTTTTCATAATTTTCCCAAAAAAAATTAAAAAATATTTTTTAGTTGCAATAAATAAATCCGTATCATTTCGGGAAATCGTTTTCCCTTTTTGCGTTTGACACTGTTTTTAATTTGTGCTATCATATAACTACAATATTACAAGGCAGGTAAATTATGGAACAAAAGAGAGTGACCATAAAAGATATTTCCAAAAAATTAGGAGTATCCAACGGCGTAGTAAGCAAAGCTTTGAATAACAAAAGAGGCGTAAAAAAAGATTTAAGAGAAAGAATCCTTAAAACCGCCAACGAACTGGGCTATCACATTAATAAGGTTGCTCAGAGTATGGCTCGAAACACCATTGTGATCGGTGTTGTAATCCCTTCAACCGCGGAAAACTATTTTTCTTTCCTTGAGAAAGGACTTGATATTGAGTTCGAACGACTTCTGGACTATAACGTTGAAAAACGTTACTATGTAATAGAAAATCTTTATTCCAGCATTGACACCGTAAACGCGCTGAACCAATGCATTGAGGACGAGATTAACGGAATTATCCTTTGCGACTTTTTCCCCGGCGGTCTTGAAAATGTATTTTCAAAGCTTGAAGAAAAAAAGATTCCTATTGTTATAATCGGAGATTCGCAATCCACCACAAACAAGTATTTGTGTTCTGTCCAGGTAGATGCTTACGGTTCAGGGCAGATGGCTGCAGAAATGCTTAGCCTTTGCACCAAAAAGGATGCAAATGTTGCTATTTTTGTCGGTAATAAGGATAACATTGAGCATAAGCATAAAATTCAGGGTTTTATCGACAGTCTTAAGGAGTACGGGTTAAACTCCGTCGGAGTTTATGAAACCCATGATGATGATACCATCGCCCTTCAGCTTATAAAGAAGATACTGGGCAATAACAAAAACCTTCACGGTCTTTATTCTGCCACCTCAAACTTCGCTTCTATCGGAAAGATAATCGAAGAAGAAAAACTCGACTTAAAGGTAGTTTGTACCGATATCGACAGCGTTGTTTGCCATTATCTTAAGTCAGGTATTGTACAGTGCACTATTTTTCAAGACTTAGAGCGGCAGGCACGTACCGCAGTAAGAGTTTTATACGAGCATATTGCCGAGCACAAGGAAATCGAAAAAACCGTGCATATTTCCCCTATCCTTGTGATAAAAAGCAATCTGCATACATATTTTAATGATAATATAATCTAAGTGTTTTGCGAGGGATGAAATCCATATTTCAGGATTTCATCCCTTAGCTGCAATATATCATAAAAGCATAGACATGTCAAGGGTGCCTCATTTTGAGGGCGTTAATTCCACCCTTGATTTGCCCGGGATTTTATGATATTAACTTAACCTGTCGGCAAAGAAAATCTCAACCTGAGAATGAATTTGTGCCCATTCACGACGCTTACCTGTCCACTTCTTGGTGATATCCATCATAGCAAGATAAAGCATTTTGAGCAGGCTATCGTCTGTCGGAAGCACCCCTTTGTTTTTGGTGACTTTACGAAGCTGACAGTTAAGGCCTTCTAACATACAGCAGATACAAGTGGTTGTATAAGTTACAATCTTCTTTCAACGAAAAAGTCTAAAGCAATCAAATATTCATCCGCTTACATTTTGTCATAGTCCTTTTCAGACAGGCGGAAACCTCAACAACGGCAAGTATTCAAAGCGAACACTTGCCGTCTTTTATATCTTCTAAATCTCCACACTAACTACATTTTTCGCTACTGCACAGCGCAAGATATCCTGCGGTGAGTACCGCTCATATACGCTTGCGAAACTCGTTTATGCAAAAGCTTTTTGCCTGACCCGTATCACCGAGGATAAAAAGGTTCTTGCCCGAAAGAAGGCTCAGTGCTATACATTCCGTAAGCTCTTCACGCTCGGATACTTTTGCATTTACCTCATCAATAATCCCATTCATCTTTGTAAACAACATATTTTTATGTACCTCCGTAAATTTTCTCTATGCGACCTTCTGCTCAGCGCGGTGTTTTGTGCGCTTTTCGCGAATTGCTTCCGCTTTCCTTTTTACCGCGTGCTGTGATATAGGAACCGTCATATACTTGTTCTCGCGGTCGAACACAAGAAGATATCCGCGCTCATCCACCTGCATTATGAGTGAACCGTCAACAGTTTTTAGGGCATCGCGCATTGCGCTGACCGAGTAGTGGAAGCTCTTTCCGGCATCTCCGTCGATTGTCACACAGCTGACTGTCCTCTCACCGCCGCAGTTAGCATTCTGTGTTGATATCTCTATCGCATTCTCACCGAACTTAAGGCATATATATGACGAGTCGTTTCCGACCGTTGCCACGCCGCATATATCAAGCAGTGCAGTTTTCAACTCATCACATTCCGTCTTTACGGTAAGCGCGGGCTTCACCGAGCTTATGAGCGTATCAACATCCACATATTCGCCCGGCAAACGCTTTGCACAAAATAGTACGCCTTTCTTCATAAACACCGCATGCGAACCGCTGATGCCTACCTCAATCTCACCGTCACCTGCGACGGCGGCGAGATTTGAGAACACCTGCTCGGGATACCCGCCGAACCGCATTGCAACAAGGGAATGTTCACCCTCTTTTACAGTGTAATACACCAGCGTATCTGCAAAGCATCCTATACGAATTGCGTTTTCTCCGTCGTGATACGTTACGGGGACAAGCTCAGTTATTTCCCGCATACACATCACCTTTGACTTTTCTCATACACATTTACCTCCTTAACTAACTGTCCGTTTTTTGTTACTGTACCCTCATAAAACACTCACTCCTTTACCGCGAAAAACAAAAGACACACAGCATACCCCAGAAAGGGTGTACCTTGT
>JAZSOS010000015.1:0-17258 GCA_045537045.1 Eubacteriales bacterium | reverse complement strand
TATCTTGTGTTATCTTATTCATAGCGAATAGGGTGACACCTGCCTTTCGGTTTTGTCTGAGCAACTCAACCTTAACACAGGTCGCTTCTATTCGCTACCCTTTTTTATTTATTTGTCACACATCATTGTAACACCTACAGATATGTTAGATTTCTCTTCAATCAACTTATGGTTTAGTAAAAATAGTATGCATAGAAAATTAAGTTATGGTAAAGCCGCGATGCGCAAAAGTCAATTGCATTTTCAGAAAAGAAAAATATAAAAAGAGGCATGCCCCGGTTTGACCGGGACACGCCCTCTGTATATACAAATACCTCAAAATTTAAATGCCGGAAAGGATTAGAAATCCACCTCAGTGTCGTAGTAGCAGCACTTGAGAAGCTTTTCCATTTCTTCCTGATTCGGCTGACGCGGGTTAGAGCCTGTGCAAGCGTCTGCGATTGCGTTCTTTGCAATCTCAGGAAGTCTTTCAAGGAAGATGTTCTCCGGAACAAATCCCTGCTCGCAGGGATAGCTATCTGCGCCGTAGTTCTTGATGCACTGCGGAATGTTGAGCGCATCGTTCATCTTGCGGAGGTAAGCGACAAGGTTTGCAACCTTTTCTGCATCGTTGCTTCCGCCGAGGGCGAGCATATCTGCGATATCACCATAGCGCTTTGCAGCGTCTGCGTTTTTTGCGTTGTATGCAATTACCTTCGGAAGGTACATTGCATTTGCAGCACCGTGGATGATGTGAGCACCCATATCTTCAAAGACAGCGCCTGTCTTGTGAGCCATAGAGTGAACAATACCGAGAAGTGCGTTGGAGAAAGCCATACCTGCCATGCATTGTGCGTTGTGCATGCTTGCGCGCTTATCCATATCGCCGTTGTAGGAATCGACGAGGTCCTTGTCAATCATCTTAATTGCGTGGAGTGCAAGCGGGTCAGTGTAGTCGCAGTTTGCAGTGGAAACGTATGCTTCAACAGCGTGTGTCATTGCGTCCATACCTGTGTGAGCAACAAGCTTCTTAGGCATTGTCTCAGCAAGCTCCGGATCAACGATTGCGATATCCGGAGTGATTTCAAAGTCAGCGAGCGGGTACTTGATGCCCTTCTCGTAGTCTGTGATAACTGAAAATGCGGTAACTTCAGTAGCTGTACCGGAAGTGGACGGAATTGCAACAAAGTGTGCCTTTGTGCGGAGCTTCGGAAGACCAAAGACCTTGCACATATCCTCGAATGTCGTTTCCGGATACTCGTACTTAATCCACATTGCCTTTGCAGCATCAATTGGGCTGCCACCGCCCATTGCGATAATCCAGTCGGGATTGAATTTGCTCATAGCCTCAGCACCGCGCATAACGGTATCAACAGACGGGTCCGGCTCAATGCCTTCAAAAAGCTCAACCTTCATGCCTGCCTCTTCAAGATAAGAAACTGCTTTGTCAAGAAAACCGAATTTTTTCATAGAACCGCCGCCAACGCAGATCATTGCGCGCTCGCCGCGAAGCTCTTTAAGGACTGCAAGAGAGCCCTTGCCGTGATAAAGATCACGGGGAAGTGTGAAACGTGCCATTTCTTCATTCCTCCATAGTAAAAATGAGTTTAACAAAATTTTGAGAGAATGGTCCCTTAACCACCATCGTTATAAGTATATCATATATCTCAAGAAAATCAAGATAATTTTCCTATAACTTTCAAAGAAAAATTCTTGCTTATTTAGGCAAAATTACCATAAGTGGATTACGCACCGCGTGGTATGAGCGTTTTTATATATTTTATTATATTTGTGCCCATTGCACCTAGCGAGATTGCGTATGAAATGAGAGCGCAGATTGAGGAGGTGACAAGACAGAACGAAAGTGGAAGGGCACGGGCGAGCAGGAAATTATATGTAATGTCGCATATAAGCCCGGAAAAAAGCGAGGCTACAAGCGGGGTGATAAACCAGTTTCCGATACGTGGTGACAGCCGCAAGCGCTTTTTCAGACAGCGGAAGTTGAGAAGAGCACAAAGTCCGCTTGAAAATACATATCCGGCGACGTAACCGCGCATACCGATGTGAGGTAACCCTGCACTCCACGTGAAAATGAGCTGAAGAAGACCGCTGATGACAATATAAACCGCCGCTTTTTTCTGCATACCGATACCGTTGAGAAGTGCGCCGGTGGTCATTTCGTAGTAGGAAAAAAGAGTGCCGATGCCGAGCGGAAGAATAAACCCACCTGCCGCTTCGTGCGAGAAAAGCACACGGCATACAGGCTCTCCAAGCGGGATGAGGACGGCAAAGCACGGCATAGCAAGAAGTCCCGTTGCGTGGATGGTCTTACCCGCCTTTCGTCTTAGCTCATGTTCATCTCCGGCTGCAAGCTGTTCAGAGACCTTCGGAACCATAACTGATGTCAGTGAAGCGATAAATGCAATGGGGAACATAAGAAGCGGCATAGTCATACCAAACATTGCACCAAATGTTTCCGTTGCGGTACGAAGTGTCATGCCGGCGCATTGCAGTCTGCGCGGAAGAATAATGGAGTTTACCGAACCGAGTAGATTGTTTACCGTTGCCGCTGCCGATACCGGAACGGAGATTGCAAGGATATCTGCCATTTTTACAGGGTCACTTCGGTGGGAGGAAAGGCGCCGCTTTTCAGGTCGGTAAAAAATTGAGAGCAGAGATGAGCTGAACAGCTCACTTATCACCATACCGAGAAAAATGAGCATAGCACTGATGCCTGCATCACCGGTGCGGAAGGTAATAAGAAGTGCCGCAACGGCAAGCGCGCGGATTACCTGCTCGGAAAGCTCGGAGATTATCTGAGGATACACTTTTCCAACACCATAGAAATAGTTTTTGAAAATGTTTTCAATTCCCGTGAGAAAAAGACAGATAAAAACAAGAGGAAGCGAGAACAGAGTACGCCCGTCGCCAAGAATGTGCTTTGAAATAACATTTGGGAAGATAGCACAAACCAATGTCAGGGAGAGTACCGAGATGAAAAAAATCCTTCGGCAAAGCGTTACTGAGCGCACAGCTCCGCTCATATCGCCCACACCTGCTTTTGATGCCGCAATACGCGCGACTGCAACGGTGAGACCGCTGAGCGCAAGCGAGGACATAACGGAATAAAACGGCGTTACCAGCTGATATACGCCGAGAGCCTCGGCACCTGCCATACGGCTTAAAAAAATGCGATACAGAAAACCGAGAAGCTGGAGAATAGAGTTAGATACTGATATTGCAAAAAGACTGTAAAAAACCGACTTGCGGCTTATTTTTGTAAGCTTCACAGAAAAAACACCTCCGTCATAATAAATATGACGGAGGCGACAAAAAAATGAGATTATATTCTTGCGTACTTTTCGTTAAGAGCATAAAGCTTTTCTGAAAGAGCTTCCGAAAGAGAGCCTTCCTGCATACGCCAGCGCCAGTTACGGTCGTTGACTGTTGATGGCGTGTTCATTCGTGCCGTTGCGGGAAGATTCAGAAAATCCTGCATCGGTGCAATGGCAAGGTCTGCGCGCGATGCCCATGCCGCGCGCAAGAATGCATCAAAAAGAGTTTCGCCGTCAGCAGGGGAGAGATACCGCCGCGCAAAGTCGAGAAGATGCATGGGTGCAGATTCAAGAAAACCGCGGAGGGTATCGTTATCATGCGTGCCGGTATACACAACGCAGTTTTCCGGGTATTTGTGCGGAAGGTATATGTTATGTTCATCACTGTCGAATGCAAACTGCAGCACCTTCATTCCGGGAAGGTTGCATCCATCGCGCAGGGCGAAAACTTCATCCGTCAGAAAACCAAGGTCTTCCGCGATAAGAGAAAGGTCGGGAAGCGCAGCCTTTACCGTATCAAAGAACGGCTTGCCGGGGCCTTTTTCCCAATGCCCGCAAACGGCGTTTTGTGCACCAAAAGGAACAGACCAATAAGCTTCAAATGCGCGGAAATGGTCAAGGCGCACGGTGTCAAACATCTTTGCACAGTGGGAAAGGCGGGCGATCCACCACGAAAAACCATTTTCTGCAAGGCGGTTCCAACGGTATGTCGGATTCCCCCATAGCTGCCCATCTGCAGAAAACGCATCGGGAGGACAGCCGGAAACATCAAAGGGTATGAGCGCATCGTTTAAGTTAAAGATACCCGGGCTTGACCAGACATCGCAGGAGTCAAGCGAAACGTAAATCGGAACATCGCCGATAAGTGAGATGCCCTTGGAATTTGCAAATCTGCGGAGCTTTTCCCACTGGGAGAAGAACATAAACTGCTCAAATTTATAATAGTTTTCATCCTCGCGGTGCTTTTCTCTCCATTCTGAAAGACCGGACTTGTCGCGGAGCGATGCGGGAAAATGCTGCCATGCAATTCCGCCCAGCTCCTCGCGGATTGACATAAATGTGGCATAATCGCCTATCCAGTGGCTTTCGCGTTCGCAAAAGGCATCAAGTGAGTCATAATCACTAAAACGCGAAAAGGCAAGACGTAAAAGGCGCGCACGCTCCGGAATGATGATTTTAAAATCAACGCGCTCGAGGTTCTCATGCTCTGCACTTTTTAGCTCATCCTGTGTTATAAGGCCTGCTTCAAAAAGCGCCTCGGGGTCGATAAAAAGAGGATCTCCGGCAAACGAGGATATGGAATTATACGGAGAAAATCCGGGGCCACGAGGATTTACAGGAAGCACCTGCCACGTCGAAAAACCGCTCTGGGCAAGAAATGCAACGAATTCCCACGCTGTTTTTCCAAGTGTTCCTATTCCGTATTTCCCATTAAGAGAGGAAATGTGCATCAGCACACCACTTTGTCTTTTCATATGCTGCTCCTAATCTCCCAATTGCAGAAATTATAGTAGATATTCTGCGAAGAAGGATTTAATTTTTCAAAAAAGTTTTTTTCGGTATACACTGCTGTATCTTTAAAAAGCACGGGGGCAAACGGGACGGTGTCGCAGAATGCGGTAAAGAACTGCGACAGCCCCTCATCACCGGCAAGATATGCCGCAACGCCTGCCGAGAGAGATGCGTCGTAAAAACCACCGAAGTTCAGCGAGCCTGAGATAAGGCGGGTGATATCGAAATCTGCACCGAGCGCAACCTCTGCATAATAAAGGTCAAAATCACCGGAAGAGAGTGCGCGGGTATATTCATTAAAAGTAAGTGCGCGGACGGTGGTGGGAGCGCCGAGGCGAGTAAGCGTTTCGGCAATTCTCTTACAAACCGCAACCTTTCCGCTGTTTTCGCTGTTTACAAGTATGGTAAGAGCGTCATTAAACGGAAGCGGGGTGTCCGGCTGATAGGAGAGTGCCTCTGCCACAGAGTGGTCATAAAGCATGCTTGCGGGATGTACGGGAAGTGATGCGGCGTTTCCCATCAGCGCAAAATCTCCGCTTGCCGCCGAGTCGCGGTCAATTGCCCGTGCAACTGCACGGCGGTTGTTCTTATCAGAGAAAAGCTGCTTTCTTGTGTTGAAGCCGACATAGTGGAAAAGCGTGGACGGAACGTTTGCACGCTCTGCCAGACTTGAAGGAACAAGCTGCGATGTTCCGGTCGGGTCACTGGTGAGGAGTGATATGTTGTGGGAGTCAAACTCAAACACAAGCTCATCCGAGCTTGCAACATCGTGAAGCGTAATTACCTCATAATACGGTTTTTTGCCGCTGTGATGGTTGTTGCGTGAGATAAGTGCTGTTCTGTCGTCCTTAGGCGCGTAAATGCCCGTGCCGACGGGGAAGGTGTTTTTTCGTGTGCCTGATTTTATAATCGGTATATCCAGAAGCGCGGGAAAGCGCGCATTGTCATATTTAAGGCGAACCTTCACGTATCCTTTTGAATCCGATGCACGGATGCTTTCAACAACCGAGAGAGATGATGCAAAGTACGAACCCTGCTCTGCTGCAGCGCGGAGAGAATATTCAACATCGGATGGGGATAGCGCGCTTCCGTCCGAAAACGTAACGCCGCTTCTTATATTAAAGGTATACTCACGGTCAGAATATATGTAATCGGAGCAGAGTACTGGTGTTACCTCAAAGCTTTCCGAGACTGCAAAAAGTGGCTCGCAGATAAGGCCGCAAAGCTCGAAGTTGAGTTTGCTTTGCGTTGTGTACGGGTCTGCGCTTTCGTTTGAAGCAAATGCGACACCGAAAGACGAGGTGTCCGGAGTATATTCTTCCTCAGGTAAAGCTGTTGCTGTGATATCCGCTTCGGGAATTTCCGCGACGCCGCAGGAACAGAAAAGAAGAACAAAAAAGAGCGTAAAACAAAGTAGTTTTTTCATTGTTTTTCTCCTTTCAGCATAATAACTGCCGCCATTGCTCCTCGCAGTCCGCCGGTGGCACGGTGCGACCAATATAAGTTGTTTTTGCAGCAGGTGCATTCATCCGAAACGGTTATATTTTCATCCGGTATGCCGGATGCGAGAAGCGTTAATACGTTGAGGTTGGGAAGTGAAACGTGATATTTTCCGTTGCGGTGAGAAACAATATGCTTTTTTGCATCTTCTCCAAAAGATGCAAGCATCGCATCTGGCACATCGCGGTCTGTCTCAAAGCAACACGCACCGATTGACGGCCCGATAGCGGCGAGAATGTCGCACGGGCGTGAGCCAAAGCTTTTTTGCATTTCGCGGATTGCCGCGGCAGGGGTTTTCATTGCAGTGCCGCGCCAGCCTGCGTGGGCAACGCCCACAGCCCGCGATTTTGTATCCAGCAAAAATATGGGAACGCAATCTGCGTGGTACGTTGCAATTGGAAGATTTTGCTCTTTTGTAATAACAGCATCATATTCCCGTTTGCAGGAGGAAAAAGCCTCCCCCGCATCGCGGTCATCAGCAACGCAAACGCCGTCTCTGTGAATCTGAGAAAAGGCAACGGTGCGCAAAGCATCAAAGCCTGCGGCGTTGCCTAAAATCTCATAATTGCGGAGAACATTGCTTTTCTCATCCCCGCGACCGAAGCCGAGGTTCATCTCATCAAGCGGGGGTGCAGACACACCGCCGCGACGTGTGGAAAAGCAGGTTACGGCAAGCCCGGTTTCGTCAAAAGCCGGGACGGAAAGATAGGTTACACCATTTGCGGTGTTGGTTTTAAATCCGTGTTTCAAGCTTTCTGCCTCCGAATTGGTTTATTATTGTTGTTTTCCTTTAAGGAGCTTCATTCTTGCGCCGTGGTCAAGAAGACGCTTGCGCATACGCAGGGATTCCGGCGTTACTTCCAGAAGCTCGTCGTCGGCAAGGAATTCAAGCATCTGCTCAAGACTAAGGAGGCGCGGCGGAACCAGGCGGAGCGCATCGTCGCTTCCGGATGCGCGCATATTGGTAAGCTGCTTTTTCTTACATACGTTTACGACGATATCGTCGGCTTTGTTGGAAACGCCGACAATCATACCGGCGTATACGTTATCTCCGGGAGAAACGAACATTGAACCACGATACTGAACGTTGAATATGCCGTAGCCGACCGCCTCTCCGGTTTCGTATGCAATAAGCGAACCGGTTGCGCGGCGCGGGATATCGCCCTTTGACGGTGAATAGCCGTGGAAGATGGAATTAAGAATGCCCTCTCCCTTTGTATCTGTAAGGAATTCATTTCTGTAGCCGAAAAGACCGCGCGCAGGAATGATAAACTCAATCCTTGTGCGTGAACCTACCTGTGACATCTTGCGAAGCTCACCCTTGCGCGAACAGAGTTTTTCGATAACGGAACCACTGCAATCACCGGGAACGTCAACGACAACCTCTTCCATCGGTTCGCACAGAACCCCGTCAATTTCGCACATGAGAACGCGCGGTGTGCTTACCTGAAACTCGTACCCCTCACGGCGCATTGTTTCGATGAGAATGGAGAGATGCATTTCGCCGCGCCCCGAGACGATAAAGGAATCGGAGCTGTTTTCTGCAGGGGTGACGCGTAGGGAAACGTCCTTTAAAAGCTCGCGCTCAAGACGGTCCTTGATATTGCGGGTTGTTACGAATTTTCCCTCGCGACCGGCAAACGGAGAGTCGTTTACGGAAAACGTCATTTCAACCGTAGGTTCGGAAATCTTCACAAACGGAAGAGGCTCGGGGTTTTCTGTGTTGCATATAGTGTCTCCGATTGTTATCTCAGCGATACCCGAAAGGCAGATGATATTTCCCGCAGTTGCCTCAGTGACGGGAACGCGTTCAAGCCCCTCAAACTGGTACATGGCGGTAATTTTTGCCTTTTTCGGCTCACGCTGGTTGTGGTAATCGCAAACGATTATCTCCTGGTTCTGACGGATTATGCCCGATTCAACGCGACCGATAGCTATTCTCCCTACATAGTCATTATAGTCGATGGACGAAACAAGAAGCCGCATCGGCTCGTCACAATTTGCGCTCGGCGCGGGAATGTATTCAATGATTTTATCAAACAGCGGGCGTAAATCCGTGCCTTCGGTGAGCGGGTCGTTTGATGCAATGCCAGCACGTGCGGAGCAGAAAAGAAACGGAGAGTCAAGCTGGTCATCGTTTGCTTCAAGATCCATAAACAGCTCAAGCACCTCGTCCTCAATTTCGTCAAGACGTGCATCCTGACGGTCGATTTTGTTGACTGCAACGATAACGCGGTGACCGAGAGACAGCGCCTTCTGCAGAACAAAACGCGTCTGCGGCATCGGACCTTCTGCTGCGCCAACGAGAAGAATAACGCCGTCAACCATTTTGAGAACTCGCACAACCTCGCCACCGAAATCGGCGTGTCCGGGAGTGTCGATTATGTTTATCTTCACGTCACCATAGCGGATTGATGTGTTTTTTGCAAGAATGGTGATGCCGCGCTCACGCTCAATGTCGTTAGAATCCATAACGCGTTCGGCAACAACCTGATTTTCGCGGAAGGTTCCGCTCTGTTTGAGCATTTCGTCAACAAGCGTTGTCTTGCCGTGGTCAACGTGGGCGATAATGGCAATGTTTCTGATGTTGGGATTTGTCAAGTTAAAGACTCCTTTGATAAAAAATGGGTTAAAAATACAATAGCGCAGAAGCAAAAGCCGCTCTGCGCATGATATTGTATTAAGTGCGTTAGCCGATAATGCTGAGGTTAAGCGCGAGCGTGAGGATGATAAACAACGCCGCGATAACCGTTGTCAGCTTTGCAAGTGTAGCATCGAGAGACTTTGATTTGTTCTTTGAAAGGAAAGTATCGCCGGCACCTGCGATAGCGCCGAGACCCTGGGTACGACCCTGCTGGAACATAACGATGCAGACAAGAGCAACTGCAAGAATAAGCTGAACAATAGTAAGAGCGATTTTCAAAATAAACACCTCCGAAATAATCTGCCGCGCAAATAAATGCACGGTAATGCTTGTCATAAGTACAGTAAATTCTACCACATATCACAGAATTTTTCAACCTTTTTTTCTAAAATAATTATATTTTTATTGCGGAAATATGAGAAAGTAAAAAACACATCTATTTTTATACTTGCCGTCAGTGCGCTTTTGTGATATACTAAATATATATAAAATAAAAATCTACTCATAAAAGGGGTATAAAAATGTCAGAGCTTTGTGCAAATGAAGGCAAGAATACTACCATAACCGTTGACGGAAAGGAGTATATGCGCCTGCCGATAAAGACGCATGTTGTTACTGAAAACGATAAGATTGCGGATGTTGCGGAAAAATACGCCGCAGAGCATATGCAGGAGGGAGATATCCTTTTCATATCAGAAAAGTGCGTTGCCTGCTCACAGAAACGCGCCGTTCCGCTTACGGAAATTCATCCGCGCCCGCTTGCAAAGCTGCTTTGCAAGTTTGTTTACAAGTCACCCTACGGAATAGGCCTCGGCATTCCTGAAACCATGGAAATGGCGCTTCGTGAGTGCGGAACCTTCCGTCTCCTCTGTGCGGCATTTTGCTCAGCAATAGGAAAGCTTCTCGGTAAGCGCGGATGGTTTTATAAGGTTGCGGGATATCGTGCCGAGTCTATCGACGGCCCGACGCCGTACACCCTTCCGCCTTACAACAAATGCGTTGTTCTCGGTCCGGAGGATCCGGACAAGGTTGCACGCGATGTTGCTGCCCGTATCGGCTTCCGTGTTGCCGTTGTTGACGTAAACGACCTCACGGGAAAAATCCTCGGTGCATCGGATGATACTGTTGACAGAACGCTTCTTCCGAAGATTCTGCGCGACAATCCGCTCGGTCAGAGCGCGCAGCAGACACCGATGGGTATTATCCGCGAGGTAAAGTAAAAAGTATAATTAAATAACCAAAAACACAATGGGATGCGCAAAATAGGCGCATCCCATATCTTTTTATGTTTTATTTTGCCAAAAGTGTAACCGGAGAAGTGAGATTCAAGGTTATTTTTCCGTCGGTAGCATTATAAACATTTCCATCACCGTCACAAAAGCTCGTGTGTTTCTGCGTTGCGGGAAGCTCAAGAGTTACCTCTCCTGCAAAGTCCGGACGAATGCTGATGTTCAAAACTGCGCTGTCCTTCCACTCGATATCAAGCTCATAGCCACCGCGTGCACGAAGTCCGCGGAAAGAACCGTCCTTCCATACATCCGGAAGTGCGGGAATGATCGAAATGACACCTTCGTGGCTCTGAATCAGCGCTTCGCAAACACCGGAAACGAATGACATATTTCCGTCTATCTGCCAGCATGTTGCGGATATATCCCAAAGGTTGGGACTCGAGCAGTTCCAAAGGAAATTGATAACCATATCGTAAAGGAGATTTCCTTCATTAAGGCGTGCAAGGTGTCCCATAATCCAGCCGAGACTCCAGCCAATGTTGAGAGCGCTGAATCCGCTTGCATTGTTTCCTCCGTAAATTCTGCCGTATATGGTCTTGCGGATTGCCTCGCGAAGCTCGGGCGTTCCTTTGCCGATTGCCGTATCCGGGTAGTGGGCGAAGGAGTGAGAAATGTGGAAATGTCCCTTTTCTGTTTCTTCATAGTCTTCTGTCCATTCCTGAATACGTCCTGAGCTTGATACCTTGAATGGCGGGAGACGCTTGTATGCATTTTCGATTTCAGAGACGGTACTATCGGAAATTCCGAGAACCTTTGATGCATCTAAGAAATTGCGGAAGAGACCGCCTATGATGCCGACGTCCATTGTCGAGCTGAGGGTTACGTAGCAGGCGTAGTTCTCACCGTTTTCATCCTTTACCCAATAGCGGTTTTCGGGACTTGTGGACGGACCGTAAACGAGATATCCTTCCTTGTTTTCAACCATAGTATCGACAAAGAAGATAGCAGCCTCGCGAAGGAAGCCATACGCCTCGTTCTTTAGGAACTCCTTGTCCTTTGTGAAGAGATAATGCTCCCACATATGGTATGAAAGCCAGCTTGCGCCGTGCGGCCATATACCCCAGAGTCCGTCTGCAGGAGTTGTGAATTTGTAAATATCGCTCAGGTGGTGGACAACGCAACCGCGTGCCTTATAACCTACTTTTGCAGTTTCTTTTCCCGACTCAAAGAGGTATTCGTTCATATAGTCAAAGAGCGCGGTATGGCAGTCGGAAAGGTTTGCAACCTCTGCCGGCCAGTAGTTTGCCTGAAGGTTTATGTTTGTGTGGTAGTCCGTGCTCCATGCATTGGCAAGCTTGTCGCCCTCCGCCTCTCTGCCGTCGACGAAAAGCTGACGTACGGTACTGAGTTTTTCGCTCATATCGGGGTTAGCGGTTACGGGAGGTGCGGATGACCAGACGGTTTCTTCGTTAAGATAAAGAACTTCTTCGTCTGTGTGGCCCATAACAGTTGCGCCCATTCTCCCGTTTCCGATGGGGTAGCTGTCTTCCCAGACTTTTGTCGGGATATTATCAAAAATTTTGTATTCTCGCATATCTTTAGTCCTCCGAAAATATTAAGCCGTTCATATCTTCTCGGCTTATACCTAAATGATATACGGAAGGTACGGAAAAGACAAGACAAAAGCTCTCTTTTTTCGGACAAATCACTGTGAAAAGGACGAATAATACTTTCTCTGCTTTTTATACTCTGTGGGAGTAATGCCGAGTGTGTCGTAAAAATTCTGTTGAAGTTGCGTATACTTCCGAATCCGCTTAGGTACGCGGTTTCCGTTATTGAAATATCACAGTCGCCCAGAAGCGAAACCGCTTTTTCAAGACGGATGTTATTGACAAAATCGCAAAATGAAAGCCCCGTATACTCGCGGAGAATTGCGCCAAGAGATGCGGGATTTATTCCAAGGCTTGCCGCGGCGCTTTTCTGCGTTATTTTTTCCGTGAGGTTTGCGTGGATATATTTAGAAATTTCGCGCACCGTAACTTTTTTTGGATTGTTGCAGACGCTCACGCTGCAACCCGCAAGATACTCTCCAATGAGAGGGAAAACAGGCTCTTTGCGGATATTGCATCGGGTGATTTTTCGGCGTTCGGTGTTACGTAACCGAGATAATCTGAAAGGAACGGGGGAATGCTGAACTTTCCTGACGCAAGCTCGCTTGCACTGCGTTTGTTGAAAAGCTCGTCGGTAAGGGAAGGGTGGAACATATATACGCGCCCTTCAGCATCGTTGTGCGGAGTGAAGGCGTGTGTTTCGTATGGGAGAATGAGAACCGCTTCGTCGCGTTCTGCAGACATAACGGTATCGCCCACGGTAATGTCGATCTGCCCGCGGGTGACAACTATTATTTCAAGCTCGGAATTTACATGAGGGGCGCACTTAAGTCCCAAAGGTCCCCGAAACAGTATGAGTCTGTTCTCGTCGGTCATATATTTTCTCTCCCGTTAATTCGTAATTGCTAAGATTATATATTATTTGTCTTGAATTGTAAAGGACAAATAATTTAAAATTCAAAACAGGAGGAATGAAAGAATGTATTTACTTTTGTTTGTTTCTGCACTGCTTATGACGGGTAATACCGTGCTTACAAAGCTCTTTCAGAAAACAACCCCGCCGGGAATTTTCCATATGCTTGTATACAACCTCATAAACGCTGCTTTTGCGTGCGCCTTTTTCTGGGTGAGCGCAGGTTTTAAAATTAATATGAATATAGCAACGGTCATGTATGCAGTTGTGTATGCACTTATCATATGCGTAAACCTGTCTACACAGATTTTTGCGTTTTCGCGTGCACCGGTTTCCGTTGTAATGCTTATGACGATGGCGGGGGGTGTACTTTTGCCGTCGGTTTTCGGTATAATAAAGTTCGGTGAGGCGCTGACATTACGGCTTGCCGTATCATCTTTACTTATAACAATTGCGGCGGTATTGCCTTTTGCAGGGGAAAAGGGTGAGAAAAAAGTATTTTCTGCAAGTGCAGTTGCAGTGTGTGCGCTTATGTTTGTGCTAAGCGGACTTTCGGTAATTCTGCTTAAGCTTTACGCGCTTGATGAGCGCGTATGCGATTCGGAATCAATGTTTTTCCTTACAAACGCCGCAATAGTAGTTATATGCATTGCTGTCCTTGCCACAATGGGTATTAAAAGCCGTGAAAAAGGCTTTTCGGGCAGGGTTTTACGTGCGTACACTCCGCTTCAGACTCTTAATATAGTGTCAAAAACGGCACTTGCCAACATTGCCTCCGTTTTGCAGGTGATAATCCTTGCCGAGATGGCGGCATCCACCTTTTCCGTGCTCAACAGCGCGCTTACGCTTTTGGGAGCAGGAATTGTGTCCGCTCTTATCTTCCGCGAAAAGCAAAGCGCGTCTTCTGTTGCGGCGCTTCTTCTTGCCGCTGTTGCGATAGTGATAAATCCAACATAATTTTGTGAAGATAAGTCAAAAAAAGAGGAAAAATATAGTTGAAATATTTTACGTTTGGTGATATTATTATATGGATAATAGGTAGGAGGTATTTTACATATGAAGGATATGACCAAATGGGCGAAAATCGCCGCAGAAAACGTAAATAAAAGAGATATGGCTCCGGGACGCCTTTCCGGCAAGATTGCAATTGTAACGGGCAGTGCTCAGGGCTTTGGCAAGGGTATTGCTGAAATTCTCTATGCAGAGGGCGCAAGCGTTGTTATTGCTGATCTTAACGATGCTCTTGCAGCTACAGTTGCGGAAAGTCTTGGCGAGCGGGCTTACGCCGTTAAGGTGGATGTTTCCAATGAGGAAAGCGTTGCGGATATGGTTGCAAAGACTGTTGAGCACTTCGGCGGTCTTGACCTTCTTGTTTCCAACGCTGGCGTGCTTAAGGCAGGCTCTCTTACGGAAATGGAGCTTTCAGATTTCAATTTTGTTACCAAAATTAACTATACCGCATTCTTTGCATGCGTGAAGTACGCATCCGTAATCATGCGTGCTCAGTTTGAAGCAGACAACACATGGATGGGTGATATCATCCAGATAAATTCAAAGTCCGGACTTTCAGGAAGCAACAAGAACTTTGCATACGCCGGCGGAAAGTTCGGTGGTATCGGTCTTGTTCAGAGCTTTGCAATGGAGCTTGCACCGGTAAACGTAAAGGTAAATGCAATCTGCCCCGGAAACTACTACGACGGTCCGCTCTGGAGCGATCCCGAGCGCGGTCTCTTCGTTCAGTATCTCAACGCGGGCAAGGTTCCGGGAGCTAAGACTATTGAGGATGTTAAGAAGTTTTATCTTTCAAAATCTCTCATTCAGCGCGGATGCCTGCCGTCGGACGTTACAAAGGCAATTATGTATGCCGTAGAGCAGACCTTTGAGACAGGTCAGGCAATCCCTGTTACGGGTGGACAGAATATGCTTCACTAAGGAGTCCGCTATGATTGATATTAACGTTTTAAATAAGCTCAACGCAGAAGATGAGGCGGAACGCCTTGAAAATCTCCGTGCAGAGGTAGAAAATGCAGATTTTCCGCCGGTGGATGAGCGGATGATAAACAACCACATCCACACGTTTTATTCTTTCTCACCGTACAGCCCGGCCGCTGCGGTTTACGCCGCCAGAGCCGAAGGTCTTGTGACCTGCGGAATAGTAGACCATGACAGCATCGGCGGCGCGCGTGAGTTTACCGAGGCGGGAAAGATTGTCGGTATTCCCACAACCGTTGGAATTGAGGCTCGCGTTTCCATGCGCGGAACTCCGTTTGAAAACGCAAGAACAAACAACCCAGACCAGATTGGCGTGTCTTATATGGTTATCCACGCCGTTCCGCATGATAAGATAGACGAGGTTCAGGCATTTTTTGCGCCGCTACGTGAAAAGAGAAACGAGCGCAACCGTAAGATGGTTGCAAAGATAAACGAGCTGTATGCACCGCAGGGCATATCCCTTGATTTTGACCGCGACGTGCTTCCGCTTTCAAAGTTCTCTGACGGGGGTAGTGTTACCGAGCGACACCTTATGTATGCGCTTGCAAAAAAGCTTTCAGACAGTGATGATATGTTTGAGATTTACGATCTTGTCGGAAGTCTTAAAAAAGAGTGTATCCCCAAGGTGTACATCGACGCTGATGACGAATGCCCGAGCCTTTCGGAGTTCTGCGGTCTTGCAAAGCGCGTGGGCGCAATTTGCGCATATGCTTATCTTGGCGATGTTACGGCATCGGTTACAGGTGACAAGCGCGCGCAGACATTCGAGGATGCGTATCTTGATGAACTTGTGGAATGTCTTGCAGGGTATGGTGTTCCCGCAATAACATATATGCCCACAAGAAATACGGATGAGCAGCTTACCCGACTTCGAGGTCTCTGTGAAAGATATGGACTTATGCAGATAAGCGGCGAGGATGTAAACTCCCCGCGTCAGAGCTTCCGCATTGAGAAAATGCGCGATGCACAGTTTGCAAATCTGATTGACAGCACGTGGGAGCTTATCCGGCGTGAGAATAAATAAGAAAGTACCGCAAAAAGCCTTGCTTTTTGCGGTACTTTCTTATTTATTGATTTCCCGTTAGGTCTTCAATCTTGCCGAAGGTATATCCCATTTCCTCCCACTTTGTAAGAAGTTCATCAAGGATTTCTCCGTTTGTCTTTGATGTGCTGTGCAGGAGGACAACAGCGCCCGGATGTATGCGCTCGCAAAGGGTTTTCAGTGCGCTCTCGCGCGAGGGTTGCTTATTGTTGTCCCAGTCGGCGTATGCAAGGCTCCAGAACACGGTTTTATACCCAAGCTCTTTTGCATGACGGAGATTTGTTTCCGAAAATTTACCCTGGGGCGGACGGTATAGCTTCGGCATATCTTCGCCGATGATTTCGCGGTACTTGTCGGAAAGCGCGGAAAGCTCGTTCTCAAAGCTTTCTTTGTCGGAAATTTTTGACATATCGGGATGAGAACGCGTGTGGTTTCCAATTATGTGTCCGTCACCCACCATCTGTCGCACAAGCTCCGGCTCGCGGTCAAAAAAGTTGCCTACAAGGAAAAAAACTGCTTGCGCGTTGTGTTTTTTCAGAGCTTCCAGAATTTTTGGCATATTCCCGTTTTCATATCCTGCATCAAAGGTTAGGTATATAACTTTTTCATTTTCATCGCCGACAAAGTACGCGTCATACGGAAGGAGATATTCACGCGTTACGTTTGTTACCGGAGTTTTGCCGGGAGTCTGAAAGCTCAATCCCCAGTCACCTGTTGTATTTCCCGCAACAGGTGCACTTTGCGTCTGCGGGAAGTAGGGGAGTGCACAGAAAACAAGAACTGCAGCCAGAAAAATTGCAACCGTACGTTTGTTAATACGAATAACCATAAAAAATCACCATACCCTTGAAAAATCACACTTAACTATATGAAGCGCGAAGTCAGAATATGAAAAAGCTTGAGCTTATTAGGATAAAGAAATGCGAATACTTTTTTATAAAAAATACTTGACAACCCGCAGTAAATGGCGTATAATACAAACAATTAAGCATAAAACCGTTGAGGCAGAAAAAAACCGGAGTTTATCTTTCCAAGCGAGCGGATTACGGTGTGAGTTCCGCAAAGATTGCCGGGTAATATGGACTGCCGAGGGCAGTGTCAAATGCACTGACGTTTTCCCGCGTTAAGGGTAGGAGTATGATGGTACTTCGCAAAGCGCACCGTTTTTAAGGTGAATCAAGGTGGCACCGCGGATATTGATTTATTCGTCCTTGACAGAAATTTCTGTCAAGGACGTTTTTGTCTAATTTAATGGAGGTTTTAGTTATGAATTTAAACGGAGTGAATTTTGAAACCTATTTTAACAATTACCCCGATGAAAACGGCTTCTTCGGCCGTTACGGTGGCTGCTATATTTCCGATGAGCTTCGTGCGGCTATGGCAGAGATCACGGAAGCGTATTTCTCTATTGCCCAGTCCCGGAAGTTTATTGCGGAACTGCGCCGCATTCGTAAGGAATTTCAGGGCCGTCCTACGCCAATTTCCCATTTGGAGCGCCTCAG
>JAZSOS010000040.1:0-93684 GCA_045537045.1 Eubacteriales bacterium | reverse complement strand
ATTGAAGGTGTAAGTAAAATGGCGATAAGCAAGTCTATAGAGTCAGGGCTAAGAAAAATTGAAGAAATTTTGAAAATGGGGTTTACAAAAGGCTGATTTTTCTGGTTACTTATGAAAGGGTTTCATAACCCCTTCCCCAATATAACCCGATTTTGAACCTTGAAAAGAACGGCAAAAGCCGGGAATAGTGCAAAGCGGATACATATAATGATACTTCTGTTCAGCCACAGTCCGAGGTATAAGGAAGGTGAAATTCCTATGGAGCAGTACATACTGCCATCCGTCTTGCACAGTAATTACAAGCTATTGTATAGAAAGGTAAATTTTGGTTTAAAATAAAAACGAGGATGGTGATTGTATGAGTAATGAACGGGAAAGAAGAGAAATGCTTAATGCTCTCGTCGATATAAGGGATGTAAAAGTTGATCGCTCGCAACCAATGGAAAAACGTTTAAAGTCGTATGTTGAACAAATCAAAAACCCATATTTATTTAAAGTGGGAGACACGATAGTAAGAGTTTCTTATGCAAATACTCAAGATACAATCAATGATAATTTTGTAAATCTTTTGGCAAGTATGTAACTCTGCAGTCGGATGATTGGAAAATATTTATAAAAAAAACTAATCTGAATTAACTGGATTTTTGTTCAAGGGTATGATATAATCATTTTGGACAAAATCAAGCAAAATACCACTCCGGTGTTTTCCTGTTATCTGACGGAAATAGAATAAAGGAGTGGCGTTTATGCTTAAATTATCTTTAGACAGAGAATACAAAGCCGCCATCTACCTTAGGTTATCGAAGGAAGATGGTGATTTTTCTTTTTCACATAAAAAAACAGAGAGTGACAGTATATCTAACCAGAGAATTCTCATACTCGACTATCTGAAAAAGCATCCTGAAATAACTGTCGTAGAAGAATATTGCGATGACGGATTTACGGGGGCAAATTTTGAGCGTCCTGATTTCAACCGAATGATAGAGGATGTTAAAAACGGTAAGATTGATTGCATCGTCGTAAAAGACCTGTCGCGTTTCGGACGTGAGTATATAGGTGCGGGAGAATATATACAAAAGGTTTTCCCTGCTCTTGGGATTCGTTTTATTGCAATTAATGATAACTATGACAATGCACAACCGGGTGCGGCGGATAATGAGCTGGTGCTGCCGTTTAAAAACCTGATGAATGACTCGTACTGTCGTGACATATCAATTAAGGTAAGAACTAATCTTGAGGCAAAGCGGCGTAGTGGCCAGTTTGTCGGGACGCGCGTAGTATACGGTTATATGAGAGCTCCGGACAATAAAAATCAGTTGGTTATTGATCCGGAAGCGGCTGCAGTAGTGCAGGAAATTTTCAAATGGAAAATTGAAGGGTTATCTCCGGCACAGATTGCAGAACACTTAAACGATAACCATATCCCCTCCCCTATTGAATATAAGAAAGCAAAAGGCTCAAAGCAAAGAACTTGCTTTCAAACAAAACAAGTTGCACAGTGGAGTGCAGTTGCTATATATCGGATATTAAAAAACGAAATATACACCGGTACGCTTGTGCAGGGAAAGACAACCTCGCCTAATCACAAGGTAAAGAAAACAGTGGTAAAGCCTTCGAGTGAGTGGTGTCGGACGGAAAACGCTCATGAAGCTATTATCTCTTCTTCCCAGTTCGACCTCGTACAGCGTATAATGCTGGAAGATACCAGAAGTCCTGTCGGAACAAAAGGCGTGCATCCGTTTTCCGGCAAGATTTTCTGTGCAGATTGTGGAAGTCCTATGGTGCGCAGGGTGTCGCGCTCTGGCGGTCACGAATATTCCTATTTCATTTGCGGCGGAAACAAGAATGATAAAGACACCTGCTCATCTCACAGCATCAAGGAATCCGTTGTATATGATGCTGTGTTGGCGGTTATTCAAGGGCATATCGCCGCGGCTATGAATATGGCGGATGCGCTGACACAGATTGACAAACTCGCGTGGGAAAATCGGGAGCTTGAGAAAATTAAAGCCAAGATAGCTTTTCACGAAGAGGCTGTTGATAAGAATAAAAGACTCAAGATGGGCGCATATGAAGATTTCCGCAGCGGATTTATTACCCGTGAGGAATACAAAACTTTTTCGGGTCAGTTTGAACAGCAAATAAAAGAGGCGAAAGATGCAGTTTCTAAACTCATAAGTGAGCGCAACAGCGTTATGGGAGGTTTGAGAGAACAGCAGGGTTGGCTTTCTCAATTCAGACAGTATGAAAATATTCAGGAGCTTACACGCAATGCTGTGGTCAGCTTGATTGATTTTATTCACATACGTGAGAATAAGGACATTGATGTTCAGCTCATGCATTATGACCGTTTTGCATCAATTGTAGAGTTTCTGGAAGAACAAAGCGCGAAGGAGGACAAAAAGAAAATAATTCGTGTAGCAAGGGAGGCGGTGTAATGGCACGAGTATCACGCAAAAAACAAAGCTTTACGCCTGCTCCGACAGACACAGTCGCTTATACTTGGAAGACCGCGCTATATGTCAGACTTTCTGTAGAGGATAACGGAAAGGATTCCGATTCCGTTGAGAACCAGACAACTTTTCTTGAAGAGTATGTTGAAAATCAACCTCACCTGAAGAAAGTTGCATTATTCGTTGATAACGGTTATACAGGCACAGACTTTCTGCGCCCCGAGTTCAATAGAATGATGGAAGCTGTTCAGGCGGGAACAGTGGATTGTATCATTGTTAAGGACCTTTCGCGACTGGGAAGAAATTATATCGAGACATCTCAATTCATTGAAAAGATTTGTCCGTTTTACAATCTGCGTTTCATTGCTGTCAATGATAACTATGATACTGCAACGGTTACGAGTGAAGGACAGCTTAGTGCATCCCTTTCAAATATTGTAAATGATTATTATGCAAAAGATATTTCAAGAAAGGTTACTTCTGCGTTGCGGACAAAAATGGAACGAGGGGATTATATAGGAAACTACGCCCCTCATGGTTATCTCAAAGATCCGAAAAACAAGAACCGTCTGATTGTTGATCCCGAAACAGCTCCGGTAGTTCGGCAGATATTTGAATGGAGAGCTGAAGGAATCAGTTATATGGGTATCAATAAAAAGCTTAACGATGCCGGAATACCATCACCGAGTCAGCATAGAATCAATCAAGGCATCGAAACCAATAACAACAAGAAGGGAAGGACAATCCTTTGGAATAAACATATAGTTACGGAATTACTGAAAAACATTGTTTATATCGGGCATCTTGCTCAGAAGAAAGCAAGCCAGTGCCTATACGGCGGCATACCGTATCATATTACATCTGAAGATGAGTGGGTTATAGTAAAGAATACACATGAGCCGCTAATCAGTGAGGAATTGTTTGAAAGAGTACAGCAGGTCAATAATGCCGCAAAAGAACGGCAAAAAGCAAATATCGGTAAATATGACTACCTCCCAAAAGAAAAGAATATTTACGGCAAAAAATTCACTTGTACCCAATGCGGTTCTATTATGAAACTGCACAGGTCAATCAGCAGAAAAAAGGATAAGGTGTATTTTACTTTCAAATGCCCCACTTATGCAGAACACGGATTGAGAGGTTGCTCTGACATCAAAATGCGCAAAGCTGATTTAGACGAAGCAGTATTCAGTTTTATCAAATCTCAGATGGATGTTTTTATAGACATCGAGAAAACTTTGCACAGACTGTTGACGATAAAAAAAGCAAAACTTAAGCAGAGGGATACCCGGCAGGAAATCACAGCACTGAAACAAAGACTGACACATAAGCAGTCGCTTCTTAGTGATATGTATGTAGATCTCAAAGAAGGATTGCTTTCACAAGAGGAATATGGTTATCACAGAGAGATTGTAATGGAAGACATTAAGGCTCTTGAAATTAAGCTATCTGAGCTTGAATCCTTAAGACAGAAGAATGAAGAGAACATCACCGGAGAAATGAAGTGGAAGGGAATGATACAACGCTTCTATGACGCAACAGAAATGTCGGCTGAAATGGCTGATGCTTTCATCGAAACAATGAAGCTGCATGAGGACGGGACGCTGGAAATCAAACTCAGCTATATGGATGAATTTGTGGAACTCACAAACACTTGTGAAAGAATCAGAAAGGAGGTCGCATAGTGAAGCAACAGATTGCAGTATATTTGCGTGTGTCTCTTGAAGATGTGGACAAGCAGACCAACAAGCTTAAAGATGAGAGTAACAGTATCACATCACAAAGGTTGCTAATCAACCGACACTTAGATCAGGACTCGACACTTTGTGACCTTTCCAGAATTGAATTTTATGATGATGGGTTCTCCGGTACAAATTTTGACCGTCCCGGATTTATGAATATGATAGAGGCGGCGAAGAAAGGAGAGATCAGTTGCATTGTAGTAAAAGACCTTTCACGTTTCGGGAGAGACTATCTTGAGGTTGGCGACTATCTGGAACATATCTTCCCATTTCTCGGCATCCGCTTCAAGTCTGTCAATGATAACTATGACAGTGAGAATCATGCGGGCAAGACCATCGGTATGGATGTTGCATTTAAAAATCTGATTTATGATTATTACAGCAAGGATCTTTCGAAAAAAGTCAAGTCTGCGATGGGAATAAAACAACGGGAAGCAAAGTATGTGTCCTGTGTCCCCTACGGGTATAAGGCTCATCCTGCGCAGAAACATAAAATGATAATTGACGAAAAGACAGCTCCGGTTGTTCGCCGGATCTTCTTGGATGTCATTGCCGGAAAGACCTGCACTCAGATTGCCAAAGAGCTGAATACCGAAGGCATTCCTACTCCTGCACAGCAGAAGGCAGTTACCAGAAAAAACTCTGCCCAAAAGCCCCAGTGGACACATCGCGCCCTCTTAGCTATGATTGAGAATATTAAGTACACCGGCACGATGGTCAACCATACACGAGAGAGCCGCTTTATCCGCGACAAGAATCAACGGCGCGTTCCAAAAGAAGAATGGTATATCAGGGAGAATGCCCATGATGCCATTGTTACGCAGAATGAATATGACAGAGCTCAGGATGCAATCAGGAGACGGCGTAGGAGTTCCAGGGCAGACCATGACAAGACCGACAGAGTTTATTATTGCGCCCATTGCGGTGGCAAGCTGGAAAAGGCCAACGGCACTGTTTTTGCTTGTCCTTCTCATCGTTATCATAATGGAAGTGAGTGCGCGCGTGTACGCTGGAAAAAAGCGGAAGTGGAAGAAGTGCTCCTTGAGGCACTGAAGAGGCAGATAGAAATCGCTCAGGTTGAAGCTTCTGCAATAAAGGAAACGGCAAAAAGCGAAGGGGAAAGCTTACGGTGTCAGCTTTCTTTACTCAAAGCACAATATGATGCCTGTGGAAGAGAAAGGTTTATAATATACGAACAGTACCGCGAAGGTGAGATCTCTGCAGAGAAATACCTTGAAAAGAAAGATGAACTTGCGCA
Organism: Eubacteriales bacterium; assembly: GCA_045537045.1. Lineage (GTDB taxonomy): Bacteria > Bacillota > Clostridia > Oscillospirales > JAAYXM01 > SIG480. The sequence goes on along the minus strand of JAZSOS010000040.1, from coordinate 88,231 downwards.
GAGGCAAACTTCCCTGAAAGAAGAGATCGAAGGGTGTGAAGCCCGATATGAAGAGAACAGCCGTAAGAGTATTTCCGCAACAGAACAGCATCAGTCTGTTAGTGGAATGTTCGGGCTGTCTGATGAGAAACTAAAAGAACATTTATATGATGCAGTCGAGAGAATTATCGTTTATGATACCGAGAGCATCGAAATCGTATGGAAGTTCAATGATATTAAAAAACACGCCGGAGTCGCAAAATGACTCCGGTGAAGGTTTTTACATAGAATTTGTCGAAATTTGTCCCTAAAATAACGTAATGCGTAGCAATATTTCGGGTGCATTGTAGCTTTCTTCAAAAAGCGCAAACCCTTGTAGTTACTGGCTTTTTGAAGAAATTGTAAAATTTTTTTGTACCTACTTGACATAATGGGACGACCTTGGTCGTGTCGTTATTCCGAAAGAAATCAGACGCACAATGCGTATCCGTGAGGGTGACCCTCTGGAAATTTACACAGACCGTGACGGTGAGGTGATTTTCAAAAAATATTCACCGGTTGGCGAGCTTGCATCGTTTGCAACGTCAATCTGCGAAACCCTTTATAAGACAACGGGGGCTACTGCGCTTGTTACAGACCGCGATACGGTTATTGCGGTGTCGGGAGTGCAAAAGCGTGAGCTTATGGATAAAAGAGTATCCGAAGAGCTTGAGCATATTATAGAGTCACGGCAGATTTACCAGCACCGTCAGGGTGAGGCAACAATTTCCGTAACCGATGTAAAAAACGGAAGCTATATTTCCATTGCCGCACCAATCATTTCCGAAGGTGATGTTTCAGGGTGTGTGGTATTTGCCTTTGACGGAAGCGAGGCAGAGCTTGGTGAAACGGGATATAAGCTTGCGCAGACGGTTGCGGGGTTTCTGGGTAAGCAGATGGAGTCTTAGAAAAGTGCGGACAAGTGCCGCAAAAGCTACGGCGGGATGCCTGAGCTTTTGCGGCGCTTTTTGTTGTCATAAGCCGAGGGGAGATGAACCCCTCAAGCCTTAAACTTGTTAAATTTTTATACTTTAAATTTGTCCTCCTCGCAAGGCGCCAGCCTTGCTTCGTCGTTCGCATTTAAATTATTTAAAATTTTCCTGCGTTTAAGGTCGAAGAGTTTAAAAACGAAAATTTCTGATGAAGTACAAAGAAAATTTAAAAATAATACTGACGTATATTTGCAGAATTTTCTGCAGTAGTTAGCTGAAATTACGTTTTTAAACCTTAAAGTGTTCAACTCCCCTCGGCTTAAGTCAAATAATGCTTGTAAGTGCGCCCTGTTTGTGATAATATATATTATAGATAATTATAACCTTAAGCCGAGGTGAAACGAACACATTAAGGTTTAAAAGAGGAAAGTGATTAAAATGCAGGGTGAAAAAATTTCTATTTACGGTATTTCTTATAACAACGTAACGCTGGATGAGGCGGCAAGTTTATGCGAAGAGCTTCTTTCGGAAGAAAAAAACCATATTGTCGTTACTCCCAACGCGGAAATTGCATATATGGCAACAAAGGACAAGCAGCTTGGGAGAATACTTAACTCTGCAGATGTTGCGGTTGCAGACGGAATCGGGGTTGTATATGCATCGAAAGTCTACGGAACGCCCGTCAAGGAAAAGGTTCCGGGTGTTGAGCTCGGTTTGCGAGTCCTTGAAAATGCCGCAAAAAGCGGAAAAGGTGTATTTTTCCTCGGTGCAAAGCCGGGTGTTGCTGACCTTGCAGCGGCAAAGATTTCGGAAAAATTCCCCGGGATAAACTTCGTGGGCATCCGCGACGGATATTTTAAGGATGATGGTGAGGTTATCGAAAATATAAACACAAGCGGTGCGGAGATTCTTTTCGTGTGTCTCGGTGCACCGAAGCAGGAACGGTGGATGGCGGAAAACTGTGACAAGCTGAGCACCCGACTTATGCTGGGTCTGGGCGGCTCACTTGACGTGTATGCCGACACGGTAAGGCGCGCGCCCCGTATATTCATAAAGCTCGGGCTTGAGTGGTTTTACCGCTTACTTAAAGAACCGTGGCGTTTAGGTCGTATGATGGCGCTTCCTAAATATATGTTTGCTGTTATTCTGGATAGGCTCGGAAAGAAGGGAAAGTAATGCGAGGAAAACTCATTACGATTGAAGGCACGGACTGCTCCGGAAAGTCCACACAGCTTGAGCTTTTGTGCAAAAGGCTCGAGCGTGAGGGAAAAAGCTTTTTAAAGGTTGCGTTTCCGCGGTATGACAGTGAATCATCTGCTCTTGTTCGGATGTATCTCGGCGGTGATTTCGGAGAAAATGTATCTGCCGTCAACGCATACGCGGCGTCAAGCTTTTTTGCTGTTGACAGAATTGCGTCATACTTGCGTGAATGGAAAGACTATCTTGAAAACGGCGGCACTGTTCTTCTCGACCGTTACACCACTTCCAATGCTATATATCAGGCAAGCAAGCTTCCGGAGAATGAGAGAGATACTTTCTGTGACTGGCTGTTTGATTATGAGTACAACCTGCTCGGTTTGCCGGAGCCGGATGCCGTGATTTTTCTTGATATGCCGCCGAGTTGCGCCGAAAAGCTTATGAGCCGTCGCGAAGGCGGAGAGGACATCCATGAAAGGGATAAGGATTATCTTAAAACCTGTTACCTCGCATCGTGCACTCTTGCGGATAAATATTCGTGGAAGAGAATACTTTGCGCCGAGAATGAAAATATTAAGACAATAGAAGAAATTCACGCAGAAATATTCGATACGGTTTCGCGTGTTCTGACAGAGGGTAATTAAAATGCTTAAATTTCGACCCGTGCATGCGGATGACTTTGAAACAGCCGCACCGATAATGAAGGCCACGGGCTACAATTCAACAGAAAGCTCTTTTGTTATTCTGTACACATGGAGCGGTTTGTATAACGGTGAGGTCTGTATTGACGGGGATACTGTGTTTATCCGTTCCCGCGGGAAAGGTGGAGTGTCATACCTGCCACCGCTTGGCGGGGATATGAAGTCTGCACTTTTAAAAATCGCAGAAGCGGAAAATGATGCAGAAGAAATTCATTTTCATTCCGTTACCGACCGTATGCGTGAGAAGCTTGAAGCGGCATTTCAGGGCGAATTCGAGTATACGGAAAGGCGAAGAAGCTTTGATTATATCTACTTGAGAGAAGAGCTTGCCTCGCTTTCCGGAAAAAAATTTCACCAGAAGCGCAATCACGTCAACAAGTTTTTAAAGCTTTATGAAGGGCGGTTTGAGTACAATAATATGACCGAGGCCGATATACCTGAGGTTTTAAAGTTTCAGAACAAATGGATATCCATGGCTTCAGAAAAGGAAGGGCAGGAAGCTCTGCGTTACGAGACGACAGCGATAGAAAAGCTTCTTTACCATTTTGACCGCTTTTCTCTTCGCGGCGGCGTTTTGCGCGTGGACGGAAACATCTGCGCTTATTGTATAGGAGCAAAGATAAGCGGAGACACTGTTGATGTAATGGTTGAAAAAGGCGATTACGCATATGACGGTGTGTATCAGGCGATAAACAAGCTGTTTGCAGAGAATAACTGTCAGGATGTTTTGTATATAAACCGCGAAGAAGATATGGGAATAGAAGGACTCCGCCGCGCAAAGCTTTCATATTGTCCGACGGAGCTTCTGAGAAAGTACGGTGCTGTATGGAAAAGGAGATAAGATGTGCGCGGGCTTCGGATATTGAAGCCATAAGAGGACTATGGGCAGAATGCTTTCCGGATGATACGGAATATGCCCGCTTTTTCTTTGACCGCGTGTTTAAGCTTTCCTGCGCACATGTATTTACGGTTGATGGGACTGTTGCTGGAATGCTTCACTCGTTTCCCTATGATTTCGCAACCCCTGACGGGATTTTACACGCAAAGTATATTTACGGTGTCGGTACGGCAAAGAGGTATCGCGGACTCGGCATTGCAGGCGAGCTTTTGCAGGAAGAGGCACGGGACTGCGACTTTACGGTAATAATTCCGCAGAGTGAAAGCCTTTTTAAGTTTTACGAAAAAAACGGATTTACAGAGCTTTTTACTGTGGCAAGGATAGCCGCTGCGTCTGGCAATAAAGCAAAAAAGATTGTAAGAGCCGGAAAAGGCGATATTACGGCGCTTAACGCAATGTATGAAAAAATGTGCCGAGGCGGAATTCATCCCGTGCGGACACCGGAGCGGTGGGAAACTCTTATTGCTGAGCATGAGTTTCTGGGCGGCGGGATCTCCCTTTTTGACGGTGGATATTGCGTGCATTATAAAAACGAAAGCCGGCAGGGGATAAGTGAGCTTTGTGCGGCAGGAGGAAACTCTCCGTTCGGATATGAATGTAAGGCAATTATTCCCGGCGATGATGCGCCGATAGGTGCGGCACGGCTTATAAGTGAGCGTGCGCGTGAGATTTTTGCAAAGGGATACAGCAGATATTTAAATCTTATGCATAACTGATTGGGAAAGGATTGAGATTATGGTATATCTTCTTCTGGAAAACGGATTTGAGATGTGTGAGGCGCTTGCTCCGGTTGACATTCTTCGCCGTGGTGGCGTTGATGTTGCAACAGTCGGAGTTTCGGGGCGCGAAGTAACCTCATCTCATGGAGTTAAGGTTTATGCGGATAAGGAGTTTTCTGATATCGTTTTGACCGATATGGAAATGCTTATCATTCCGGGCGGACAACCGGGGGTGGACAACCTCTGGGAAAACGAAGCGATACGTGAGCTTGTGATTAAGGTACACAGTGCAGGTATAAAAATTTCAGCGATCTGCGCCGCACCGACTATTCTTGCGCGTCTTGGGCTTCTTGAAGGAAAGACGGCTGTTTGTTATCCGTCGTGTAGCACAGAGCTTGAAAAAGCAGATTACCGCGACGGTTGTGGTGTGGTAAGCTGTGATGGAATAATAACCGGACGTGCGGCAGGCGATGCGTACGATTTTGCGTTTGAAATACTGCGCACGCTCTGTGGAGAGAAAGAAGCAGCACGTGTTCGGAATGCAATATGCTATGAATAAAAAAGAAATGCGCGCGCTTATCTGCACCCGTGTGTCGGAAATTCCGGAGGATGAAAGACGCACACAAGACGCGGCGATATATGAAGATGCAATATCTCTGCCTGAATGGAAAGCAGCAAGAAACGTTTTTGTATATGTGGGTGTAGGGTGCGAAGTCAGCACAGGTAAATTGATAGAAAAATTTATTTCTGACGGCAAGCGGGTATGCGTTCCGCTTTGCCGCGGAAAAGGAGAAATGGATGCAGTGCGCATTGCATCTCCTGATTCTCTGAAACCGGGGCACTACGGAATACCCGAGCCGCAGGAGTGCGGTGAAAAAGTGCATCCGGAAGAGCTTGATATCATTATTGTTCCCGGTGTGGCGTTTGGGCTTGACGGGACGCGCCTCGGTCGCGGCGCTGGATACTATGACCGCTTCTTAAACCGTGCGGTAAAAGCTAAAAAAATTGCGCTTTGCAGAGAAGCGGCGCTGTGTGAAACCGTGCCGACGGAGCCTCACGATGAAAAGGTTCATATTATCGTGAGCGAGCGGCGCATTATAAAAATACAAGGGTAAGGTGATACGGTATGACTGCAAAAAGACGTAAAAAAAGAACCCCGTTCTCGTATATCTACATAGCTTTTGTTCTTGGCGTATCCATGATTCTTTCTGCGTGGATAATAATGTCGGTCAATGAGCTTTTAGCATTGGCGAGACCGGATTATGAAGTTATTGTTGAAATCCCCGAAGATGCAAGCCACGGCGATGTTGCAAAAATACTGAAAAAGAACGATGTTATTGACCATAGGGTGCTTTTTGCGATGTTTGCATCTGTAACCAAGCGTGGAGCAACATATCCGGCAGGTGAGTATAAGATAAACTCAAATATGGATTACCGCGCGATGCTCAGAAGGCTTACGAGCAAAAAAGGCGCGCTCAATACCGTCAAGGTGACCATCCCCGAAGGATATGAGGTATCACAGATTGCGGAGCTTCTTGCAGAAAAAGGTGTGTGCGACCGCGATGCGTTTGAAGATGCGGTAGCAAACACAGATTTTAACTACGCATTTTTAGAGGAGCTTCCTCTCGGTAAATCAAACCGTCTTGAGGGATATATGTTCCCTGATACGTATGAGTTTTACAAAAATGATGACCCGTCACGCGTTGTCAAAAAGTTTCTTGATAACTTCAATGTGAAATTTAACGACGAAATGAAAGAGCGCACACGTGAGCTTGGTATGAGTGTGCATGAGCTTATTACATTTGCGTCAATTGTTGAACGCGAGGCAACAGCTAAGGATAGAGAGAATATCGCGTCTGTTTTCCATAACCGATTGAAAAACAAGACGTATCCGTATCTTGAGTCGTGTGCAACTGTGCAGTATGTTCTCGGCAAGCGTAAGGCGGTAATAAGCATTGCGGACACAAAGATTGACAATAAGTATAACACGTATAAATACAAAGGTCTGCCGCCGGGGCCGATATCAAATCCGGGACTTGATGCGATAGAGGCATCTCTCTATCCGAATGATACTGACTATCTTTTCTTTGCATTGCAGGAGGACGGAACGCACAAATTCTCAAAGACATATGAGGAGCATCTGAAAACTCCGAAATTAAACCCGTAAGGATATGAATGAATTTATGAAAAAACCTGAAATTTTGTCCCCTGCAGGGGATATGGAAAAGCTTCATGCCGCAATTTTATACGGTGCAGATGCAGTATATCTTGCCGGTGAGATGTTCGGCATGCGCACGGCATCCGATAATTTTACCGATGAGGAAATGGAAAAGGCAGTAGAGCTTGCGCACAAAAACGGCGTGAAGGTGTATGTAACCTGCAATACCATGATGCGCAATGGCGATATATCAGCACTTCCCGCATACCTTGAAATGCTCGGCGGAATAGGCGTTGACGGAATTATTGTCGCAGATCTCGGATGTATGCGCCTTGCGCAGAAATGGGCACCGCGCGCCGAGATACATATCAGCACCCAGGCAAGCGTGCTCAATACCGAGGCGGCAAACGCGTGGTATGAGATGGGGGCTTCACGAGTGTGTCTTGCGCGCGAGGCGAGCCTTTCTGAAATATGCGAAATAATGGAACACAAAAACAAGAACCTTGCGGTTGAAACATTTGTTCACGGTGCAATGTGTATGGCGTATTCCGGCAGATGCATGCTCTCGGATTACCTTACCGGACGTTCTGCAAACCGCGGAAACTGTGCCCAGCCGTGCCGTTGGAGCTACGCCCTTATGGAGGAAAAGCGCCCGGGTGAATATTTTCCGGTTGAAGAGGATGGCAAGAGCACGCATATCTTCAATTCAAAGGATATGTGTATGATAGAATATATTCCGGAGCTTATGCAAGCGGGAATTGACAGCTTCAAAATTGAGGGTAGAGTGAAATCTTCATATTATTGCGCTGCTGTCACGAATGCATATAGGCTTGCGATTGATGAATATGCAAAAAGCCCTGACACATGGCAACGCGACGGCTTCTGGACCGTTGAAGCGGACAAGGTCAGTCACCGCCAGTATTGCACTGGATTCTATTTTGGTGAAAAGAATATTCAGAGAGCAGAAACTTCAAACTATATCCGAACATGGGATGTTGTCGCAACGGTTGTCGAATGCGATGATGAAGGAAACGCTGTAATCGAGCAGAAAAACAAGTTTGTCCGCGGTGTTGAATATGAGCTTATGCAACCAAAAGCCCAGCCTCAGAAGGTGGTTTTTGAAAAAATGGTGACTCTTGACGGCGAGGAAATAGAATCTGCAGGTCAGGCGAAAATCAGGGTGAGGGTAAAGCTTCCATGCAAGACGCCGATCGGTGCATTTTTAAGACGTGAAGGGAGCCGCTTTAATGAACCGTAAGCTCTGCCATATTGCGGATGAAAAGGACGACGGCAAAAAGCTTTCCGAGATTCTGAAACGTCGCTTTGGAGTTTCCGAAATGCTTCTGCGACGAATGAAGCGCGTTGAAAACGGAATACTTTTAAACGGGAAAAGCGTATATACCATTGATGTTGCGCATACGGGTGACATCATTGAGGTAATAATTGAGCCTGAAGAGCGCGGCTCGGACAGCGTTGTGCCGACGGAAGGCGAGCTCGATATCCTTTTTGAAAATGAAGATATTCTTATTCTCAATAAGCCTGCAACACTTGCGGTGCATCCGTCTCACGGGCATTTTTCCACTTCTCTCGGAAACATCGTTATGTGGTATTACACAAGTCGTGGAGAAAAGTTTGTTTTCAGACCTATAAACAGGCTTGACCGCGGGGTTTCAGGCGTTATGGCAGTTGCGAAAAATGCGTATTCTCATACGTTTGCCTCGCGTCTCTTGCACAGCGGGGAGTTTTACCGCGAATATCTTGCGGTAGTTGAGGGAAAACCGCCTGAGATAAGCGGTGAAGTCTGCGCACCGATAGGACGTCGTGACGGTTCGGTTATTGAGCGAGAAGTGCGCGCGGACGGTGATTTTGCCCTCACGAAATATGAACTTCTCGAAACACGCGGAGAAATGAGCCTCGTCCGCGTTATGCCTATGACGGGACGGACACATCAGATAAGAGTGCATATGGCGCATATCGGATGCCCGCTTGTCGGTGATTTTCTGTACGGAAAGGAACATCCCGAGCTTTCGGGAAGATGCGCTTTGCATTCTCACCGCTTGCATATGCGCCTGCCGTTTGAACAGGGAGAGGCGGATATAACGTGTGAGCTACCGGATGATTTGAAAAGAATATTCTACATATAAAAATGCAGCTGTGAACTTCACGGCTGCATTTTTATAACACAAAGTTATTTCAGTTTATCGTCATAATGTGCGCGCTCGCCGCCTATAAATTTTGCGCGGCTCCGTGCGCAGACAAGGTGTGCTTCCCCAATGCTTTTTACCGACAGACGGCAGGGAACAACGACGGGACGAACGTGCATACCGATAAGCGTATCACCGATATCCATACCTGCATCGGCAGATATGCTCTCCAGCGTGACAGGATCGCGCATTGCGCCGTATGCTGCGGTTGCGAATGAACCGCCGGCTTTCGGTTGGGGAACGGCATTGCATATGTATGCACCCTTTGCCGCTTCACGTTCAATAATAATAGAACGGTTTAAATGCTCACAGCACTGTGCCGCAATGTAAATTCCCGCAGGGGTGAATACCTCTGCAAGGGAATCATATATTAGCTTTCCCAGCTCGGCAACGCTCGATGTGCCGATTTTCTCGCCCATAACCTCACTGGTGGAACAGCCGACGGCAACAATATCACCGTGGGAAAGCCCAGCATTTTCAATAAGCTCCTGCGCCGCAGTGTGCAGAGCGCGCTTTACATCTTCATACATTTCTTATACATCTCCTTATAAGAATATTGTACCATACAAAGAGGAGGTTTTCAAGATTATTGTAAGCCATATAAATGAAATTCCATCAAAAATTGCGAAGAGAGCGCACGGAACGGATCCGCACGCCCTCTTCTTATGGTGAATGATGAGAAAGCTTATTGATAATTGTTTTTGTTTAGAACATGCTTGATGCGTCGATTGCCTGAGCCTCAACTGTCTTGTGTTTTGATGTTGCAATGCGTTTTTTGAGTTCTTCATAGAAGAGATCCTCGTCCATCGGAAGCTTGATTGTGGAATCTGTCCAGGAGGAGAGGTACATTGCGTTGGAGAGAGTAAGCTCGTTGAGTCCATCCTCTGCACCTGCATACATTTTCTCGCCACGGAGAATTGCGCCTGCGAAGGAATTGAGCATAATTGAATGGCCCTGTGCTTTATTCTCCGGGAACTCATAGTTAATCTTCGTTATCTGAAGCGGAGGCTGATTGATGCCTGTGTAGTCTGCAAGGCTCATGCTGAGCTCGTTAATGGTAACCTTATCATTCTCTACAATCATTGTTGCCTTGTCAAGAGCGATTTCAAGGCGGTTTGTTCCGGGATTGATACCCGTGGAAGTGATAAAGCTTCCCATTGCGCCGTTCTTGTATTTAAGAGTTGCGATAACATCGTCTTCAATCTCAACATCGTGCCACTGAGCAACAGAGCACTTTGCATAAATTTCTTCCGGCATACCGCAGAGCCATGCGAGAAGGTCAAGCTGATGCGGGCACTGATTGAGGAGAACACCGCCACCTTCGCCTGCCCATGTTGCACGCCAAGAGCCAGAGTTGTAATACTGTTGTGAACGGAACCAGGTTGTAATAAGCCAGTTTACGCTTCTGATCTGACCGTAAACACCGGAGGAAAGGAGTTCCTTTGCTTTCTGGTACATCGGGCGTGTTCTCTGCTGGAACATCATACCAAACTTGACGCCTGCGCGCTCTGCTGCAGCATTCATCTCACGGACGGCCTTTGTGTAAACGCCCGCGGGCTTTTCAAGCATAACGTGGATGCCGAGAGCAAATGCCTTCTGAGCGAGAACCGGATGGTCGTAGTGGGGAACAGCGATGTAAACTGCATCTACAACGCCTGACTTCAACATTTCTTCTGCATCGGAAAAATACTTAAAATCATAGTCTGCATAATCCTTCTTTGCAGCTTCAATGCGAGCTTCGTCCCAATCACAGATAGCAGTAACTTCTATTTCAGGGCACTCTTTATCTTTGACAATCCATTTTGTAACCGGGTTACCCATGTTACCGTAGCCGATAATACCGATTCTTACCTTATCCATTTTCATTTTCTCCTTTTATATAAAGATTTTTACTTTACGTTCGGGAAACGCTTTGTCACGTTCTCATAGCTTCTCTTAAGGCACTCGAACTCATCCTCGTCGTAGCACCAATCCTGCTCAACGAGCATATATTCGCAACCGACCTTTGAAAGCGCGTTTATATAGTCTTCATACGGGAGCTTGCCCTCGAAAATCGGGCGGAGATATGCAAGTGTGTCGATGCTTCCGTCTGTCGGCTTGTCTGCAAAGTCCTTAAGGTGGATGCGTGAAAGACGGCCTTTGAGCATATCAATAAGTGCCAAAACGTCCTTGCCGGTATATGCTGCCCAGCCAAGGTCAAGAGCAAAGTCGATGCTGTCCTCCGGGAAGTCCTCAAGAATACGCTCGATAACGTCCTTGCCTTCTAATTTGTCAAACTCAAACCAGTGGTTGTGGTAGAGAAGCTTTGCACCGAGGTCGCGCATCCTTTCAGCGGCAGGAAGGTAAACCTTCTTGAATTCGTTATATCCATCAAGTGTGCCGCGCATTTCAACCGGCATACCGCCGATACCGATGTGCTTGCATCCGAAAACGGCGTGTTGTTTAACAACATCTTCAGTTTCGTTGATTATTCTTACAGGAGCGATGTGTGTCATTGCGCAGACGAGGTTGTTTTTTGCAAGCTCTTCACGGAGCCATTCCGGCTCGTATGGGCAGGTACCGGAAACCTGAACCGAGCGGTAACCGATGTCTGCTATCTTCTTGAGAGTTGCGGAAAATCTTCGAGGGTTTGTGTGTGGCTGTGTGCTGTGTAAAGCTGTGCACCGATCTGCATGATGTTTCTCTCCTTTTATGTAAATTTAATATGTTATATAAGTGCTTTAAGTGCGTTAACACCGGCATCAAAAGCCTCACGCTTTGTTGAATAATTGTTGCCGATAACAGAGGTTGCCCCCTCGCGCTCAAGGCCTGCAAGACCTACAAATTCATAAAGGTGCGGTTCGAGTGTTATTACACCGCCGCCGATTGCCGCGTAATTTTCAAGAAGCTTCGGAACATTTCCTGCGCCCTCGCCTGCGGGAACGATAACTTTATCTGTGCCTGCATCCTTCATATGCATATAGTCGATATACGGAGCAAGAAGGTCCCATGCCTCAAGTGTATCCTGATCGCACTGTACGAAGTTTGCCGGATCATAAACCGCACGAAGCTCAGGAAGAGCCTTGTGGATGTCCACACAACGTGATGCGATATCACCGTAGATGTCCTTTTCGTTTTCGTGGCAGAGAACAACGCCGCTGTCCTTTGCAACATCGACCAAAACTCCAAGCTGTTCAATAACCTTGTTCTTGTACTTCGAAGCATCCTCGGGGTTCATAAAGAAGCTGAACATACGGAGCTTTTCTGCACCTGCAATATTTGCAAGCTCGAGGGTATGACGGAAAAGCTCAATGTGCGCAGCAAAATCGCCGTCAATGTCAATCTTACCAATCGGTGAGCCGATCGACCAAACCTTGATCCCCTCGCCGTCAAGACGGCGGCGAAGCTCACGCATTTCATCGCAGGTAAGTTCTGTTACGTTCTTGCCGTCAACGCCGCGAAGCTCAATAAGCTCGATGCCGTTGCCGTGAAGCGCGTCAATCTGACCGCTTACCGCAGGATCTGCCTCGTCTGCGAAAGCACAAAGTTTAAAAATACTCATTTTCCCCTCTCCTCATTCATTGCAATATTCATTATAAAAATTATTTTTATTGTATTTTAACGCGAGGTTTTTTCAAAAGGCTGGTATTCCAGCGCGGTGTGTTAATTTTACAATAATACACTTTGCAAGTCAATAGCATATGATTGCACTTTTATATTGCAAATCGTGTCAAATTGGTGTATACTGACCATATATGGAGGTGAAGGATGTGCCACAACACAACAAGACATCTGCAATAGGAGGAAAATTCCCGTCCTACGGAGGCTTGGTATCATATCCGCCATTTATTCCGCACTCGATGCATGTTCATGAACAGTGTGAAATATTCTGCGTTTTCCGTGGCGACGGATATTATATAACGGAGGGCGCAAGGCACAGGTTTGAGCACGGAAAAATTTTTCTTATGCGTCCCGGAGAATCGCACAAGGCAGACCTTACGGGCGATGAACCTTATGACCGCATGTCCCATCATTTTTTCGTGTCGGAGGTTGAAGGAATAGATCCCGAAAGAAGGCTTCTTTCACCGTTTTTCGACCGTCCGCTAGGACAGTGTAACGTCTACGACCGTTCGGTTGTCGCCCCGACGGGAATTTATGAGATGTTTGCACGGCTTCACGAGAAAAATCCGGACAAATATGAGAGCGCGCTTAATACCAGAGTGACGCTGATTGCAATTCTTGCAGAAATCAAGAAGCTTTTTGATGCCAAGCTGTACATCACTCCTGCGGAAAAAACAGAGCAGATACGAGCGATTATTGAATACGTGAACAGAAACCTTACGGAAGATATTTCGGTGGATTCTCTTTGCGATAAATTTTTCATAAGCCGCGGACAGCTTTACCGGGGTTTCCGCTCTGCTACGGGTTCAAGCGTTTGGGACTATATTCTGACAAAGAGACTCCATATGGCGCGCTCATATATCGCCGATGGAGTAAGAGTGACCGAGGCGGCAACCGCTTGCGGTTTTGGTGATTATTCATCGTTTTACCGCGCATATACGAAAAAATATGGTGTCATTCCGTCGGCAGATGATATACGGAGGTAAAAAATATATGCGGATACTTATAGATGCGGACGGATGCCCGGTTGTAGATATCACGGTTGCGGTTGCAAGGCGGTTTTCTGTGCCGTGCCATATATTTTGCGATACTGCTCATGTTTTTGATAAGGAGGGTGCAGAAACTCATATCCTGCCCAAGGGCGCAGACAGTGCGGATTTCGCGCTCGTGAATTTTGCACGGCGCGGAGATGTTGTGATAACTCAGGATTACGGACTCGCGTCAATGGCTCTCGCTCGCGGTGCATTGTGCATCAATCAGGATGGGGATGAATACACCGATGACAACATAGACGCACTTTTGCTTGCCCGCCATACTGCGCGGAAGATAAGAAACAGCGGAGGAAGGCTACGCGGGCCGTCAAGGCGAACTGATGACCAGAATCTGCGTTTTGAAAGAAAGCTTACGGAAACAGTGAAGACCTCAATATAAAACAGGACTGTAAAAAAGTCAATTTGGCTTTTTTACAGTCCTGTTTTATTTTCACATAATTGTGGGTTCGTGCGGGAATTTGCCGATCTGAACAAGAGAAACCGCGCCGCTGTCATTGGTTATTATATGATCATCAAGTGTAACGCCGGCATAATGCAGAACGTTGTAAATGAGTTGCGTTGTGTGCAGATCTTCCATAGAGGGTGTAAGCTCGCTGTTCGGATGATTGTGAGCAATAACCGCGCGCTCGGCGCCTGAATTTATTACAACATCAAGAAGTTTCCGCGTGTTGATATGTACGTCATGAATGTTGCCCTCGAAGACCGTTTTGCAGCAAAGAAGCCGGAACTTTGAATCGAGGCACATAACGGCAAGTACTTCATTTTTGTATCCGGTAAGCTTGTCTGTCATATATGCTATAATCGTTTCGGCATCGGAAAAGATTTTGTTATCGTTCCATTTGCTGAGTCTGTATTTTCGATAAAATGAAGGGAGAGTTTTCAAAAAAGTTGCCGCAGCCTGACCGATCCCCTTGACCTTGAGAAGCTCACTTTTAGGCGCGTCTATGATCTTTGCAAAGCTTCCGAATGTGTCCATCAGGTCCCGCGCAGTAGCGCCGACATCGCGGCGCACCACAACGTTGTGAATAATTCTTTCCAGAACATACACTTCGGGGATTGTGTCAATATTCTCTTCATCAAAGCGATCACGAATTCTTTCGCGGTGTCCGTCCGCCAAATTTATGCACCCTTTCGGAGAAGTTATTTTTTAATAATCTCGGCCGTAACAGACGGCATAAGAAGTAAAAATGCAAGCTGAGGAAGAAGATATCTTATGTTTTCGGCGTTGATTCCGACAAGACCTCCGGCAAAAAGTGGAGATAAAAGCTCCATAAGAATAAAGAAGATTCCAAAGAAACACGTGAAAAGCGCAACGTGTTTTTTGTTTTTGCCGAGAATATGCGCTGCAACGCAGTAACAGAACATAAGAATGGAAAGATATGAAAATATCATCGGAACGTAGTTTGCGATTATGGGGTCCGAAATTTTATCACGGAAAGCGAGAATCAGCATAAAGCACGCCCAGAAGGACGGCACGGCGGAAAATACGCAATAGGCAATGTCGTCACGTTCCGCAAAAGAATATTTCGCAAGTACAAGAAACGCTACCGCGCAATAAACAGAAATAAGACCGAGGATGAGCGTGGGTGCACTGAATTTGTCAAGCAGTGTATACAGCGTCATTGCGGCATATACGAGAAGTACGGATGAAGCTGCAGCTGTGGAGACGAAAACACCTTTCTGAAACTTTGCGGATTTGATTTCAACGCCATTTTTCAAGAGAAAGGCAGAAAGAAGTGCAATAAGTGCTGCAATAACACACACTGCAACAAGGCCGTATGTGGAAGGCTCTCCGCTGCGCAGGATGCCGGTTTCGGCGTCGTATGCGTTCTTAAGCTGAGATGCGCGCAAAAGTGCGCCGCATATTCCGGTGACAACGGGAAGTGCAAACAAAGAAGGAAACAGCTTGTTTTTCATTGAAACTCACCCTTATCTGTTATTTAAAGGAGTATATTCGGTAGTGCGTGATACGCACTTGTATGCCGGACGCATGATTCTTCCGCCTGTAAGTGCCTCTTCTATGCGGTGCGCGCAAAGGCCGGCAACGCGGGAAATGGCAAAAATCGGGGTGAAGAGATCCTGCGGGATGCCGAGCATTTCATAAACCAGGCCGGAATACATATCAACATTTGCGCAAAGTGGCTTATCGTTATCTTTAACAGTGCGGAAAACATCCGGAGTAAGACGTTCAACCGATTCGATAAGCTCGAATCTGTCAAGATATCCCTGTTTTTCGCAAAGTGCCTTTGCGTGCTTTTTGAGAATAACGGCACGCGGGTCGGATTTTGTGTAAATCGCGTGGCCCATACCGTAGATTTTTCCGCTTTTATCACCAACCTCGCGGCGGATGATTTTTGCAAGATATTCGGAAACCTCATCATCGCTTTTCCAGTTTTTTACGTTTGCTTCGATATCCTTCATCATGTCCACAACCTGCTTGTTTGCACCGCCGTGAAGCGGACCCTTGAGCGAGCAGATTGAGGATGCAATTGCAGAGTATGTATCCGTTCCGGATGAGGAAAGAACGCGGCAGGTGAATGCCGAATTATTTCCGCCACCGTGTTCTGCGTGGAGAATAAGGCACTTATCAAGAAGCTTTGCCTCTTCGTCGGTGTACTTGCGGTCGGAGCGGATACAGTAAAGCAGAATCTCCGCCGCGGAGAGCTTATCCGGCGGTACGTGGAGATACATACTTTTATTTTCATAGTAGTGGCGCTTTACCTGATATGCCTGAGCGGCTATTATAGGAAGACGTGCCACAAGGTCAAATGACTGGCGCATCATATTCTCAAGTGATGTATCATCAGCATTTTCATCAAAAGAATACAGCGCGAGGACAGAGCGCGCAAGCTTGTTCATAACGTTTGCGCTCGGGGCCTTGATAATCATATCTTCCGTAAAGTTGTGCGGAAGCTTTCTGTGGTGTGCAAGAATACTGTTGAATTCCGCAAGCTCATCCTTTGACGGAAGCTTACCGAGCATAAGAAGATATGCAACCTCTTCAAAACCGAAGCGGTCGTCCGCTGTTATTCCGTTTATAATATCTTCAATGCTTATGCCGCGATATGTGAGAACGCCATCCATGGGCATTTTTTCATTATCTATAACCGTATATCCGCGGACGTTACCGATAGACGTTATGCCGGCGAGAACGCCTGTGCCGTCCTGGTTTCTCAGACCGCGTTTTACATGCGGGTTTTTAACAAGCTCGGGACTGACGAGGTTATTATTTCGGACCGTATCGCATACGCTTTTAATAAAGCCTTCGCTGTCACGGACTTTTATTTCGGACATGTCTGTGCCTCCTGAATTAATATAATATATTATTCTATAATATTTAGGGGAAATAGTCAATGGTTTATTTGTTATTAAAAGATTAAGGATGTGTATATTATGAGACGTTTTTTGCTGCTTTGTGTTTGTCTTTGGGTCTTTTTGTTTGTTGCGCCTCTCATAACCGTAGGAAGGAATGCGGCAAGCGATGTGCCAACGCTTCCGGTGCCCACGGCAGAGAAACCGGAGAAAAAAGAGCTTTCCGATTCCGCGGTCACCGTAACGCTTTTAAGAAACGGAAGCTTAGAGAGCCTTCCGCTTGATGAATACCTTGCGGGAGTGGTAGCCGCCGAGATGCCGGCACTGTTTGAAGAGGAGGCGCTCAAAGCACAGGCAGTTGCGGCGAGGACATACACAATGAAGAAAATTGCGGCTGCCCCTGCAACAGAACATAACGGTGCTGCAGTGTGCGCAAATCCGTCTCACTGTAAGGCGTATGCACCGCTTTCCGAAACGGCGGCAGGGTGGAAAACTGATGCAGAGCAGTATACAGAAAAGATTCTCCGAGCAGTTGCGGAAACGGACGGGGAAATACTTTTATACGACGGAGAACCCATAACGGCGGTGTTTCATTCCACCTCATCGGGAAAGACAGAAAATGCCGTCGATGTCTGGGGCGGGAATGTTCCGTATCTTGTGAGTGTCGAAAGCCCCGGTGACAAAGAATCTCCGCGTTACGAGGAAGAAAAGGTGGTATCTCCCGATGAATTTAAAAAGAAATTTTCGGAAAAATATCCGGATGCGGTCTATGATGATAATCCTGAAAACTGGATAAGCAACATATCCCGTTCCTCGGCAGGTGGGGTGAAGTCGATGTCCGTTGCGGGAGTTGCGGTAAAGGGAAGCGATTTTCGCTCCGTATTCGGGCTTAATTCCACAAATTTCACGGTATCATATGCCGACGGCGAGTTAAAAATAAAAACACGCGGCTACGGACACGGTGTTGGAATGAGCCAGTACGGTGCACAGGCAATGGCGCTTGAGGGGAAGAAATACGACGAGATACTGAAAAGCTATTACAGTGGGGTCACCCTTGGAAAGATTCGGGAAAAAGCCTCTTCATAAATGAGGAAAAATGTGCTATACTTATTATTGAAATGAGACATCCTGAAAGGAAGTGCAGTCTTGGATATATTTTCAATAATAAATAAGCTGTCGGCACATCCGTCTCCCTCGGGTTTTGAACATTCGGCATCAAAGTGCGTGCAGGCACTTATGTCACGTTTTTTCGACAAAACCGAAACGGATAAATTCGGCAACGTTTACGGTATAAGAAAATGCGGAAAAAGAAATGCGAAGTGTCTTCTCCTCGATGCTCATATTGATGAGATCGGTCTTATCGTAACGGGAGAAGAGGACGGATTTTTGCGTTTTGACACTCTCGGAGGCGTTGACCCGCGCATACTTCCGGCGTGTGAGGTAACCGTACTTTCTGACCCGCCGAAAAGCGGAGTTATAACGGTATGCCCTCCGCATCTTCTCACCCGTGAGGAGATGGACAACGCGCTTGATATTTCGGATTTGTTTATTGACATCGGTGCAGAGGAAAAAGCGGATATTCCGGTCGGAACACCGGTTGTGTTTGACTCCGAACCAATCCGGCTTCGTGACGGTTATATATCCGCGCGCGCGCTTGATGACCGCGCAAGCCTTGCTGCAATTCTTCTTGCGGCAGATATGCTTAAAGGGAAAAAGCTGTGCTTTGACATTGTTGTTGTTGCAAGCGTTCAGGAAGAGCTGGGCTGCCGCGGGGCAACCGTTGCGGGATATAAAGTAAATCCCGACTGGGCAATCGCGGTAGACGTTACGCACGCGACTACTCCCGGTGCGGACAAGTCATCGACATTCGACGCGGGAAGCGGCGCGGCGATAGGCGTCGGACCGAACATGACAAAGAAGATGTCTGATGCCCTTATCTCCGTTGCAAAGGATAAGAAGATTGCACATACCATTGAGGTCTGCTCCGGATGCTCCGGCACAAACGCATGGACTCTCCAGACCGTGCGCGAGGGGATTGCAACGGGACTTATCTCGATTCCGCTTAAATATATGCACACTCCTGTTGAAACACTTAAGAAAAATGACATTGAAGCCGTGGCAAAGCTCATATATGAGTTTGTGCTTAACTTATCTGCGGGAGGTGCAAAGCTGTGATTGAGACGTTGAAAAAACTGTGCACAATACCGGGCGCATCCGGCGATGAGGAAAAAGTGCGTGAATTTGTGCGCGAAAGCGTCCGTGAATATGCCGATGAAATCCGTGAGGATTCAATCGGGAATCTATTTGTTCTAAAAAAAGGAAAAAAGAAACGCGAAGCGCCGTTTATGGTGTGTGCACATATGGACGAGGTGGGAATTATAATAAAAGAAATCACCTCTGACGGATATCTCAAATTTGACTTTGTCGGCGGAGTGGACCGCCGCGTGGTTATCGGCAAGCGTGTTCTTGTAGGTGAAAAAGGGATTCCGGGAGTTATAGGGATGCGTGCAGTTCATCTTACCACGCGCGAGGAGAGAAAAAAAGCACCAAAACTTTCAGAGCTTTGTATTGATATCGGATGCGAGAAAAAGGCAAAGGCAGAGAAAATAGTCCGCCCGGGAGATTTCGGTGTGTTTGACAGCGATGTTAAAATGCTCGGAGAAAACAGGATAAAGGCGCGCGCACTTGATGACCGCTTTGGCTGTGCAGTTATGCTGCATCTTATAAAGGAAGAGCTTTTATACGATACGTGGTTTGTGTTTACTGTTCAGGAAGAGGTTGGTTGCCGCGGGGCAACTGTTGCGGCATATTCGCTTTCTCCTGCTTTCGCCCTTGTTCTTGAGGGGACGACAGCTGCGGATATTCCGTCCTCGGAAGGGGCAATGCGCGTGTGCGCACCCGGACAGGGCGCTGTAATAGGCTGTATGGACGGCGGAACAATTTATGATAAAAAACTTTTCTCGCTTCTGCGCGGCATAGCAGAGGAAAAGGGGATAAAATGGCAGATGAAATCCCGCGTTGCGGGCGGTACGGATGCAAGCCGCATCCACGTGTCACGTGGTGGGGTGCGCACAACCTCGCTTTCCCTTGCGACAAGATATATTCATTCTCCGTCAAGCGTTGCCGATGTGCGCGATATGGAAGCGGTGCTCACACTCTCGCGTGAGCTTATAAACTGTGAGGAGGAAATGCTTAATGCTTAGTATAACAGATATTCTTAGAAAGATGTACACTGTCAAGTCGCCCTCGGGCTTTGAGGGCGAAATGGCGCGTGTTATTGCGGAAATGGCAGAGGAAGCCGGTCTTACCCATTGTACCGATGCGCTTGGCAACCTCGTTGTGCGACGTTCCGGTGTTGGAAAGCGCGTTCTTTTAGATGCGCATATGGACACGACGGGATTTCTTGCAACATATGTCGACGAAAAGGGATTTATACGTTTTGATGCGCTCGGCGGTGTGCCTGTCCCTGAGCTTCACAATACCCCGGTAGAGTTTCTTGACGGAACGCCGGGAACGATTTCGTATGAGCAGAAAACGGCGCTCAAGGATAGAAAAATGAGCTCATTTTTCATTGATATCGGCGCAAAAGACGAAGCGCAGGCAAGAAAATATGTTCTCCCCGGAGATGCGGCGGTATTTGCAGGATGTTTGCGAGAACTTCCCGGAAAGAGAATTGCAGCTCCGTATCTTGATAACCGGCTCGGATGTGCCGTTGCTCTTTATACGATAATGTCACTTTCAGATTGCGACCTTGATGTATATGCATCTTTTTCCGTTCAGGAAGAGGTGGGATGCCGCGGTGCGAAAACGGCGGCATATGCAACGGATGTCGATTTCGCAATTGTGCTTGATGTCACAGATGCCTGCGACACGCCGGGATTTGACGGATTCAGTGAAGTGAAAATGGGCGGAGGTGCTGCGATAAAGATAATGGACAAGGCGGCGATTGCGCATCCCGGTATAGTTTCCGCACTTATCCGATGCGCTGAAGAAAACAAGATTTCATATCAGCGCGATGTGATAACCGTCGGTGGTACGGATGCGGGAAGCATCCACCTTACGAGAAACGGAATTCCTACCGGTGGAATCAGCGTCCCCGTGCGCTATATGCACTCGCCGAATGAGATTGCAGACCTTGAGGATGCGGAAGCGGCGGCAAAGCTTCTTGTCCGCGCACTTGAAAGCAACGCCATTATATTGTAAGATAAAAAGGAAGGTTGTCTCGCAAAAAGCCGAGGTGGCCTTCTTTGTTGTTAAACCTTGAGTGTTCATCAGTTGGCATGGATTAAAATTGTAAATGCCGAAAATATAAAAGGCTTGACATTTATATATACCTATGGTATGATTGTTCATACTAATCATACAAAGGAGATGCGGATATGAATATACACGATGGGAAATATGTATGGATGGTAAAAATCGGCGAAAAGGGGCAATTTGTTGTTCCAAAAGAAGCAAGAGAGATGTTCGGGCTTCATCCGGGAGATGAGATTTTAGTTCTTGGTGACATACAAAGAGGAATAGCTATTCTTCCCAAAGAAAGGCAACAGGATTATATTAAACAAATTTTTAGCGATATAGAGGAATAAATAGTATGAGCAAAATAGTTTTCTTTAATATTCCTGCACACGGACATACCAACCCTACGCTGGGCGTTGTGAGGGAATTAGTTTCTCGCGGGCACGAGGTTTGGTATTATTCATACAATATGTTGCGTGAAAAAATTGAGTCTGCAGGAGCGACATTTCTATCCTGCGACGACTATGATACGGAACAAAAACTTAGTGCAAAAGATTCTGCGCGTATAGGAAAAGACCTTGCGTTTTCCACAAAGATATTGGTAGATACCACATTGGCTCTTGATGAGAAGGTTTGTAGGGAAATGGCAGAGCTTGAGCCTGACTGTATTGTTGCAGATTCTATGGCGTTGTGGGGAAAAGCTGTTGCGCTCAAATTAGGTATACCCTTTGTTTCTTCAACAACAACCTTTGCTTTTAATCAGCATTCGGCAAAGATTATGAAACAAGGTGTTGTAGATTTGATTAATATGCTGCTCTCGATTCCAAGAACCTCAGGGCAAGTCAAGCGGCTAAAAGATAAGGGTTATCCTGTGAAAAATATTCTTGATATTATCGGCAGTGATGATGCTACCCATACTATTGTATATACTTCTCCCGAGTTTCAGCCATATTCTGAAACTTTTTCAGAGAAATACGCATTTGTCGGCCCTTCCGTTCGTACAGCTTGCGATGAAATTAAGAAAAAGGGAGACAAATTGATTTATATATCAATGGGAACTGTCAATAATGACATGATGTCCTTTTACAGAACTTGCATATCTGCTTTTGAAAACACGGATTGCCAGGTTATTATGTCTGTCGGAAATCTTGTGTCTGTCGAAAAATTAGGAGAGTTACCGAAAAATATATCGGTTTTTTCACACGTTGACCAGATTGCTGTTTTGGAAAAAGCAGATGTGTTTGTATCCCATTGCGGAATGAACAGCGTAAGCGAGAGCTTGTATTTTGCAGTTCCGTTGTGTTTGCTGCCGCAGACATCGGAACAAAACGGAGTTGCCGCGCGGGTTTTAGAGCTTGGCGCAGGAATAAAGATTCATAAATTGGATGCAGTTTGCCTTTTGAGTGCTGTAAATGAAATACTTAGTGACGGGACATATAAGCGAAATGCAGAGGAAATTTCGGAAAGCTTTAAGAAATGCCCCGGTGCAAAAGGAGCGGCAGACAAAATCATACAGGTTTGCAATAGCGCGGTATAAATAATATATACCACGCTATTGCATTTTGTAAAAAATAAACTTGACAATATTCTACAAATGAGGTATTATATAATCAAACGATTGAATGATTGTTCAATTATAAAATATTTGTAGAGGTTATATGATATGAACAGAAAGCAGAAAAAGAGACTTGCTCGCATAATATGCGCGACAGTGCTTCTTATTGTTGCACACTTCATTCCGCTTGACGGATGGGGCAGAGTTGTGTTATTCTTAATACCGTACACGGTTGCGGGTTATGATGTTCTTTCCGGCGCGCTTTGCGGTATAAAGAACCGTGAGCCGTTTAATGAGAATTTTCTTATGGCGGTTGCAACCGTGGGTGCAATAGCTCTCGGCGAATATTCCGAAGGCGTTGCGGTTATGCTTTTTTATCAGATCGGAGAGCTTTTCCAGAGCTATGCAGTAGGAAAAAGCCGCAAGAGCATTTCCGCGCTTATGGATATACGGCCGGATTTTGCTAATATTCAAAATGAAACCGGTGAGTTTATTACGGTTTCGCCGGATGAAGTGGAAACCGGAGCGGTTATTCTTGTCCGCGCAGGGGAGAAAATCCCCATAGACGGCGTTGTTGTCAGCGGGGAGTCCTCGCTTGACACTGCCGCACTTACCGGAGAGAGTGCGCCGCGCAGTGTGACATCCGGAGAAAGCGTTTTGAGCGGCTGTGTAAATCTTTCGGGAGATTTGTATGTGCAGACAACGTGTGAATTCCACAGCTGTACGGCAACTAAAATCTCAGCGCTTGCGGAAAACGCGGGAATGAGCAAGGCGCGCTCGGAGCGGTTTATCACGCGCTTTGCAAAGTATTATACCCCCGCAGTTTGTTTTTCGGCGCTTGCGCTCGGCATCCTACCGCCGCTTTTCAGATATTTTGTACTTAATCTTTCGGCGGATATCGGTGTGTGGATTTATCGTGCGCTTACGTTTCTTGTAATCTCGTGCCCGTGCGCACTTGTTATAAGTATACCACTCGGCTTTTTTGCAGGAATTGGCGGAGCAAGCCGCGCGGGCGTGCTTATCAAGGGTTCGGATTATCTTGAAACACTTGCAAAGGTAAAATACGTTGCATTTGATAAGACGGGAACGCTTACGAGAAAAAAGTTTTCGGATGCAGTTTTTGAAGAGATAAAGCCGGAGGCTAAGGCGGCGATATCGGCGCTTAAAGCGGCGGGTGTTAAGAAAACAGTTATGCTTAGCGGAGATAAAAAGAGTGTTGTCGGAAAAGTTGCAGCAGAGATAGGAATAGACAAGGCATACAGCGAGCTTCTGCCCGCGGATAAGGTACGAATATGCGAAGAGCTTCTTGCCGAAAAGAAAAAGAGTGAGGCTGTTGCATTTGTCGGCGACGGAATAAACGATGCGCCGACTCTTGCACGAGTTGATGTTGGTGTAGCCATGGGCGCGCTTGGCTCGGATGCGGCGATTGAGGCGGCGGATGTTGTTCTTATGGACGACAACCCCGAAAAGATAGCAAAAGCGATTAAAATTGCACGCAAGTGCATGGAAATAGTTTATCAGAACATATATTTTTCAATAGGAATAAAGGTTTTGTGCCTTATTCTCGGCGTGTTCGGAATCGCGAATATGTGGATTGCAATATTTGCGGATGTTGGAGTTATGGTGCTTGCGGTGCTCAACGCCGTGCGAGCATTGTATGTAAAAAAAGCTTAAGAGTGAAAGGGAGGAGAAGCACAAATGAACATTGATTTTGAAAATGAGAGGTGCGAGGTTTCAGAGGTTCATAGTGAGCTTCTTGCAGTTATAGCAAAAGAAATGCCGGCCGATGAAAAACTTTTTGACCTTGCCGAGCTCTTTAAAATGTTCGGAGACTCTACCCGTATGAAAATTCTTTTTGTACTCTTTGAAGCAGAGGTGTGCACCTGCGATCTTGCCGAGGCGCTTGGTATGACAAGCTCTGCTGTATCGCATCAGTTAAACGCGCTCAAGCGTGCAAAGCTCGTAAAAAGCCGCCGCGACGGGAAAAGCGTTTTTTATTCACTTGCCGACGACCATGTGCGGACAATTATAAAAATGGGCATGGAGCATATTGAGGAGTAGGAAAGAATGAAAAAGGACATTATAATCAATATATCATCCGAGGGAGAGCTTTTAAAGGTATTATACGAAGAGCTTAAAAAACTTCCGCGCGGAAAAGTAAAATCATATCTTGAACACCGTCAGGTGCTTGTAAACGGCGTTGTCACAACCAAATTCAACCACCCGCTGAGAACGGGCGATACTGTGAAAATACTGCTTGGCGAGGGAACGCAGACAAAGCGGGGACTTCAGATAATATATGAGGATGAATACCTTCTTGCAGTGAACAAGCCTGCAGGGCTTCTTACCGTTGCAACGGAAGGTGAAAAAATACGCACGGCGTATGCCGCGCTTTCCGAGATGCGGCGTGGGGATGTATTCGTTGTTCACCGCCTTGACCGTGACACGTCCGGTGTGCTTCTCTTTGCAAAGAGCGCAAAAATCCGTGATACACTGCAGGAAGATTGGAATGAACGCATATGCCTTCGTGAATATCTTGCAATATGCGAGGGAACCTTCGTTAAGAAGAAAGGAAGATGTGACAGTCTTATTGCAGAAAACCGCGCCCACGTTATGTATTCCGCGCGCGAGGGAAAGCGTGCGATAACGGATTATGAAGTGATAAACGAGCGGGCGGGATTTTCGCTTGTGCGTGTAAGATTGCAGACGGGACGTAAAAATCAGATTCGTGTGCATATGAAGGAGCTGGGGAATCCCGTTGTCGGAGATAAAAAGTACGGTTCATCCGCAAATCCCATTGGAAGGCTGGGACTTCACGCATCGGCGCTCGGCTTTGTTCATCCCGTAACGGGAAAAGAGATAGTTATAAAAGCTTCGCCGGAGCGAAAATTTGCGCTCCCTAAAAAATAATTTCGGAAGTGGAGAAAAGTATGAGTAATCAGTTTGAGAGACGCTACGGACTGTTTACGGCGATTTGTCTTGTTGTCGGAATAGTTATCGGCAGTGGTGTGTTCTTTAAGGCACAGGAAATTCTGGAAAAGACGGGCGGAAATATGCCGCTCGGTATAATTGCGTGGATAATAGGCGGCTTTGTAATGCTTTCCTGCGTGCTTGCTTTTTCGTCAATGGCGCAGAAATATGAAAAGGTAAACGGAATTGTAGACTATGCGGAGGCAACGCTCGGAAAAAATTATGCGTATTTTATCGGGTGGTTTCTTGCAACGTTTTATTATCCCACGCTCACAATGGCACTTGCGTGGCTTTCGGCAAGATATACGCTTGTTTTCATAACCTCTGTAAATCCGTCATTTCCTCTTATGATTCCGGCAGCAGAGGGCGGCTGTGCCACGGGACCGGAATGTATGGTACTCGCTATGGTGTTCATGATTCTTGCGTTTTCCGTCAACGCGCTTTCCCCGCGCCTTGCAGGAAAGCTGCAGGTAAGCACAACGCTTATCAAGCTTGTGCCGCTTGGCGTTATGGCAGTCGGCGGAATAATATACGGCGTTGCAACCGGCGGGCTTGCTCATAATTTCACAACTCCGGCGGCGGGTGTCGAGGTTGTCGATAATCCTCTGCTTGCATCGGTGTGTGCAACGGCGTTTGCATATGAAGGCTGGATAATTGCAACGTCAATTAACTCCGAGCTTAAAAACTCAAAGCGCAACCTTCCGATTGCGCTGATTGCGGGATGTATTATTATAATCAGCGTTTATGTCCTGTATTTCGTAGGCGTTGCAGGAGGAGCAACAAACCGTGAACTTATAGATCACGGTGCAACGGTTGCATTTACAAATCTTTTCGGAAACGTTTTCGGCAACATTCTCAATCTGTTTATTGCCGTATCCTGCATAGGTACGCTTAACGGACTTATGCTCGGCTGCAGCCGCGGTGCATATTCTCTTGCGGTGAGAAATGAAGGCCCGGCACCGCACATATTCAAAACAATTGATGAGGATACGAATATGGCAACAAATTCGTCGGTGTTCGGGCTTATCTGCGTTGTTCTGTGGTATGCGTATTTCTACTTTACAAACATTGCAGGGGACGGTCGCGGGTTTCTGGTGTTTGACCCTACGGAGCTTCCAATTCTCACGATGTATGCGCTGTACATTCCGATATTTATTGTGTGGATGAGAAAGGCCAAGGGCGAAAATGCACTACGCAGGTTTGTTGTTCCTGCTCTTGCGGTCTGCGCATCTGCGTTTATGATTTATGCAACGGTGCGCGCGCATAAGTTTGCATGCATCTGGTATCTCATCGTGTTTGCCGCTTTTATGGTGCTGGGATTTCTGCTTAAGCAACCCTCGCACGAACCGAATACGCCTTGCGACGGATAAATTCCCGTTTCGGCAAATTGCCGGTCTTGCCGGGCGTCAGCCCGCCTTCACCCTTGCGCATTGCCGAAACAAAAATTTTTCTCGCCGCAAAGGTCGGAGAGTTTTCGTTGTATGATTTTTATGCAAAAGCAAGAGAAAAGGCGCAGTGAATACTGTCGTATTCACGAGCATTTCCCGAAGATTTTGCGAAAAAGCAACTGCGAAAACCGTATTGGGTTTGTATGAGGGTTGCTTAAAAAACAAAAACAGGAAGAGATAAGCGCCCAAAAATAATATTATAACGAAAAAAGAACCTGAGGCTTTAAAAAGTCTCAGGTTCTTTGTATATATAATAAACGAAGGACTGTCAATAGCTATTTAGGAAATTTTCTAAATAGCTATTGACAATGGAGGGATGGAGTGTTACAATCTATTTAGAAATATTTCTAAATACTTTTGGAAGGAGCATAACACTATGGGAATGGATGAAACGCTTAAAGCTTTGTCGGATTCAGTCAGACGTGATATATTGCAGATGCTTAAAAACGGGAAAAAGTCCGCCGGAGAGATCGCAGAGCATTTTGATCTGACGGCGGCAACCGTGTCGTATCATCTGGCAAAGCTGAAAAATGCAGATCTTATTACCGAGCAAAAACACAAAAACTTTATCTACTATGAATTAAATACCTCGGTATTCGAAGAAATACTGTCGTGGATTTATGGTTTGGGAGGGAAAAAAAGATGAAATTTATAAAATGGAAAAGTCTTGTTATAACGTGCATTGTATGTATTCTCCCCATTTTTTTAGGAGTTGCGGTATGGGGAGAATTGCCGGAAAATATGGCTGTTCACTTCAATGTGTATAATGAGCCGGACAACTTTGCTTCAAAAGAATTTGCAGTGTTTGGACTACCGCTGCTGATGGCGCTTTTACAAGTTGTTTGTTGCTTTATCAATGACATCAACGCTCATAAGCACGGTGAACGTAAAAAGTTTGAGCGGGCGACGAAATGGATAATTCCCATTATGACAGTTGTTTTGCAGATGACTTTATTGGTTTATGGACTTGGGAAAAATGTTGATATAAGAAAGGTTGCGGCGCTGATTGTAGGCACTGTTTTCCTTGTAATTGGCAATTACCTGCCCAAGTTTGACTATGTAAAGAACAGCGATCTGGATGGCGAAAAGGCAAGAAAGGTAAACAGATTTATAGGCTTTGCAACGGTTATTATGGGTGTTTTGATGCTTATAACGCTCCTTTTGCCTCCGGTTGCAACGGTTGTCTGGTTACTTTTATTGATACCCTTCGCTATTATTGGTATCATATACGGAATTAGAATCGGGCGAAGCAATTGAAGACCGAAAGTAATTTTGCAGGAGTGCGTAAAAAATAATGCTGTTCACTTGACAAGATGACAGATGTGTATTAAAATTATATAAGCAATTGCCTGCATAGTTAAATGGATATAATAAACCCCTCCTAAGGGTTAGTTACAGGTTCGATTCCTGTTGCGGGTGCCATAACTCCCTGTGCTGTTTGCACGGGGAGTTATAACTTATGTAAAAAAGAGAAAATACTTGTATTGTGACGGGTTATGTGGTAAAATATAGTATCATTAAAAAGAAAAGGATAGATGAGTATGTCAAACGAAAACAGAAGCAGTTTTACCGGCAAGCTCGGATTTGTTCTTGCTGCGGCAGGTTCGGCAGTCGGTCTCGGTAATATATGGAGATTTCCGTATCTTGCGGCAAAATACGGCGGTGGTATTTTTCTTCTTGTGTACATTCTTCTTGCTGTCAGCTTCGGCTTTGCGCTTATGACGGCGGAAATCGCAATAGGAAGAAAAACAGGTCTTTCCGCAATCGGTGCGTATCGCGCGCTTAACAAAAAGTACTCCTTCATAGGATATATCGCGGCGATTATTCCGGCAATCATCCTGCCGTATTATTCCGTAATCGGCGGCTGGGTAACAAAATATCTTTATGCATTTGTCAGCGGAAGCGCTTCGGCAACTGCAAGCGATGCTTACTTCACCGGGTTTATTTCGCAGACCGGACAGCCGATTTTCTGGTTTCTTGTATTCATCGGAATAACAGCGCTTGTTGTTCTCGGCGGCGTTGAAAAGGGAATAGAAAAGGTATCAAAGCTTATGATGCCGATTCTCGTTGTTCTCTCAATTGTTATTGCAATTTACTCGGTGTGCTTGCCCGGAGCGCTTGAGGGAGTTAAATATTACCTGCTCCCAGATTTCTCAAAGTTCTCTGCAACCACCGTTCTTGCTGCAATGGGGCAGCTTTTCTACTCAATGTCCCTTGCGATGGGCATTATGATAACCTACGGTTCTTATATGAAAAAAGAGGTAAATCTTGAATCGTCAGTTTCCCAGATAGAGATTTTTGACACCGGAATTGCGTTCCTTGCAGGTCTTATGATTATCCCGGCAGTATTCGTTTTCTCAGGCGGAACACCGGAAGCGCTCGGAAAAGGCCCGAGCCTCATGTTTGTAACTCTTCCGAAAGTATTTGAAACTATGCCGGCAGGCACGGCTGTTGGCGTTGCGTTCTTCCTTCTTGTTCTCTTTGCAGCGCTGACGTCGTCAATTTCGTTGTTTGAAACGGTTGTTTCCATCGTTTGTGACAAGACAAAGCTCTCGCGCAAGCTTTCGTGCCTTGTTGTGTTCCTGTTCTCCGTTGCGCTCGGACTTCTTTCCTCGCTTGGCTACGGGCCGCTTGGAAACGTAAAGATTATCGGACTTCAGTTCCTTGATTTCTTCGATTTTATCAGCAACAGCGTTCTCATGCCCATAGTTGCATTCCTTACCTGCATCTTTGTCGGTTATGTAATCAAGCCGAAAGCAGTTATCGAGGAAATTGAGCTTAATGCAAAATTCAAGAAAAAGAGACTTTTTGAGGTAATTATAAAGTACGTTGCACCTATATGCATCGTTCTTATCCTCGTATCCTCGGTTCTTGACGCATTCGGAATATTCAAGATATAACGTGAATAAAAGTAAAGTAATGCAAAAATCCTGCCTTATGGCAGGATTTTTGCATTAACACAGATGAATGGTTCAGAGGTAAGCTATAAAAGTTAATAGTTTAGAGCTATGATGCAAACTTCGTTTGCAGTTATGATATATTTGCCCTCTATAAAACAAATATTGACAAAGCCAATTCATAACTTGCGAAGCAATCTAAGCTCATAACTTGCCACAGGTAAATATAACTGAAAAAAGACATCCATAGGATGTCTTTTTTCTGGCGGAGAAAGAACTCCGCCATACGTATGCACAATGCCTTGTTCTATTTTGGGATTTTATCTCATTATTGAATTCGTGAGGGCGATGCTATGCTGAATCTAATCTGTATTATCCTACCCATTTCCAAATACCGTGATTAAGAATCTCTCCTGTATACGGTTCAATGCGGGTGTCGTAGTTTTTTTTGCTTTGGTAGTCACGAAACGCTACGGACCAAACTTCCCAATCTTCGTCTTCAAACGGATGAGAATTATCGGTCCTGATTATGACATCGTCATATCGGAAACCATCTGTTTTTGAATGAAGCTCCTTTGAAATTTCAATTGCCTCTGCATAGTCAATTCCCCAATTATGTATATTTATAACGCCGGGATCCAATTTGCTGTGCCAGCTGACATACTTGAATGAAACAAGTTTGTTGTTTTTTGTATCAAAATCCACATAGACCAGCAACGGGTTTTTTTGTTTTTTCTCTACCAAAATAACTTCCACTTCTCCCTTTAACTCCGAATCCAAAATCATATAGACAGAACCTACATTAAACTCCTTGCCGCAATCCTTCTCAACTATATTACGAGCATATTCTGCCATACTTGCGCTTGAAGTTAGGTTGTCGGGAATATCTTCGTTTATTTCGTTATAATGCTTAAATATATATTTATATTTACATGAAGATAAAATGAGCACACAGGAAATCACTATGATTATTGAAGTTAGAATTTTGAGTTTTTTCACAAAAACACCTCCGTTTAATCTAACAATTCAGTAATATAAGGAAGATACTCATACACTTTTCTCGCATATTCGTCGCTACCGTTATATTTTGCTACCGCTTTCCACCATTGCTCGGTAGTCAAATTTGAAGCTACGGATACATCTGAAATAAGTCCCTCGTTCCTTGCTTCATATAGTAACACTGCGGCAATTGTTTCTATGTTGAATTGTTTATCGTGCGTTAATTTATATTGAAGCTCCTCATTGGTTTTTGGCAATTCTTTTTGAGAGTCAACTTCGCCCCACGCAGCTCTTGCTGTTGCGGGGAAAATGGCTCCCAATCCAGTAGAATGACTATCTTTTGTTATAGATGTGTGGATATTTCCAAGGGTATCGGGAAGAGACTTGGTTAATTGCTCTTTAAATATTATTCCCCCGATAATCTCACTTGGCACATTATAACGATTTGAGACATCATTTATTAGGTCCTTATACTTTGGGACTTTAGCACTTGATGAAGTTATTCGACCACTAATTGCTACAGGAGACAGCAAACCTGCAATCCGCATCCAAGGATATTGATCATGAGCTGTATTATGCAAACCCATATGAGCTCCGATATTTTCACCCCATTCAGACGCAACTTCGCCTACGATATTTTTTTGTCCGTTGGGATTGCTAAATCTTTCGAGGGATGCATCGTTTTTAGTGCTCGCATGAAGTTGTGTATTAGGGAATTTCAAGTATGCATTTTGAGGTTTTGCTTGGAACCGAGTGTTTGGGAATTTTTCCTTCTGTTCTCTTTCGTTTAAAATTCCATTAAAACCTTCAAGAAACGGGTCATCCGTACTCTGAGGATACCGGTTTTGATTATCGGCGTTTGCACGGATATTGGCAAGCCTTTCTTTTCGCTCCTGTTCTTTCCGCTGCCGTTCTTGTTCTCTTTTTTCTCCGTATGGGTCATTGAACCCTTCAAAGAAATCATCATAGTCTTTTTTGTTACATTGTCTCCAACTATTTTCACATTTGATGCAAAAGGGGCATAATTTTTGGTTTCAGCTTTCGTCTGCGTGTCCCGGTCTTTTTTGCTTGGCAACTTACCCGGCTCGTAGTCCATAAAAGTTTTTGGTTTTTTACTAAACAAATTTTGTGTTAACATTGTTGTTTACCTTCTTATTATAATTCATTTCTATTGTTTTTTCAATACGAACTCTGACGCTTTGCGCACACGGAGCGACCTTTATGAATCGCGCACAAATTCGCAGAGGTTCACTCCGAAAGCATCATTGTCATAAATTATAACACAGAATTTATTTTTTGTGTTGCCAAGTTTTTGCCAACTTTTCAGGGGAGAATGATGAAGTTTTTCTGGCGGAGAAGGGGAGATGCATATTGCTTCGCAATCTGCCGGCTTATCGACCGCGCCGCTTTCGCTCGCAGTACCCGTCTCGCACCAACTTCGCTAAAAATGATTATCAATCGTTTTC
Source organism: Eubacteriales bacterium (assembly GCA_045537045.1). Lineage (GTDB taxonomy): Bacteria > Bacillota > Clostridia > Oscillospirales > JAAYXM01 > SIG480. The sequence continues at coordinate 55,866 of JAZSOS010000040.1, read as the reverse complement.
TTTACGCTCGTTGCCCTCTCAGAGTTCGAATCTCCCTCACCATATTACACAAAAATATAGCAGGTACACAAAAGTGTACCTGCTATATTTGGCGGAGAAGGGGAGATTCGAACTCCCGCACCGCTTTCGCGACCTACGCCCTTAGCAGGGGCGCCTCTTCGACCAGCTTGAGTACTTCTCCAAGTCGAAAATAAAGTCATCGGTATTCGGTTTTGTGCAAGCCGAATACCGACTCACTTGATATATTATAAATGAAAAATGCGTTTACGTCAAGCTTTTTTTTGCAAAAGTTGAAATAAAATTCAGATGAGCTTTACCGTGTAGTATACGCCGGTGAGAACGATATATGCAATGAGTGCGAAAACAAAGTACATTGCAAGATCCGGAGCAAGAAACGCCGCGGCAAGAAGCATAAGAACCAAAAGGCAGGTGAGATATACAATTCCGTAACGGGCATCACCTCTAAACGGTGCAAACTCACGTCCGAAAAGGTTTATCTTGCCATTTCCGAGCTGTGCCCACAACGCAAAGCCTGCAGTGAGAACGACCAGAGCGGCAGCACCTGCTATTGCGAGAACATCTTTCGTGTTCACAAGGTCAGAGCCAAAAAGCCAGATTCCGATACCGCCAACGATACAGGAGAGGGCTATAAGGAAAAATTCACGCTGATATGAATAGTAAATGATATACAAAACAACAACTGCCGGAACGAAGATGTAAAGAAGCATAAGCATGCTCTGTGAAAAGACAAGAGAAAGCGCGATGGCGCAAATTGCAACAAACAAGGCAGCAACCGTCACGTTCTTTCCGGAGAAGAGACGATAACTCATGTCCTTTTTCTTTGAGCGCTCTACAATCATCATAACGATCCCTGCGGCAACAAGCACCACAGCGGCAACCGCAACGACCTTAACCATGGTATACGCAGCCATAAACGTTGCCGTGCTCTTCATCATACGTCCTACGTTCATAAGCAAAAGCAAAAGTGCAAATGCAAGCGTGAAAACAAGAAGAAGCTTGTTAGTCACATAATCTTTTTTTCTGTACATTGCCGCATCCTTCGGCGATTTATTCTCTTTCAAAACGGTTCACTCCCAAATAAAGCTCATAAGGCAACATATATGCCATACGTTATATTTTACCAAAAAAAATGTCGTTTGTCCAGTACTGTTTTATTAAGTTTGCCCGATATGAGGAAAAATATTTTCCTCAAACCGTTGCAATTACAGACGCCCAGCCGTTTTTGTCACAAATTTTAATAATTTTAAAACTTTTTTTCAGATGCTCCAGAACCTCGTCAAGACGCTCTGTTATTATGCCGGACGCGATAAATATTCCGCCGGGCTTTACAAAGCCTGATGCGAACGGGCTTATGCCGATGATGACATCCGCAACGATATTTGCCGCAACGATGTCATATTTCTCGCTTTCAAAACGGCGGCGCATTGCCTCGTCATCCAGAATATTTCCGGCAAGAGCCTCGAATTTATCGCGGCTGACGCCATTAAGCTCTGCATTTCTTACTGCGATATCTACGGCATTTTTGTCAATATCGCAGGCTACGGCACTTTTAGCACCGAGAAGGCATGCTGTAATTGAGAGAATACCGCTTCCGCAGCCAAGGTCAAGAATTGTATCTCCGTCTTTTGTGTATTCCTCAATCGCCTCAAGGCACAGCTGAGTTGTAGCGTGCGAGCCTGTGCCGAAGCTCATACCCGGGTTTATGGTAAATACCACTCTGCCGTCGGTGTTTTCACATTCTTCCCACTCAGGGCGGACGAGAACGCGCTTTCCAATTTTAAGCGGATGGAAAAACTGCTTCCAGTTTTCAGACCAATCCTCTTCATTCATCGTCTCAAACGAAAGCTCAAGGCTTCCAAAAGATTTATCGGAAGAAAGGGAGGAAAGAAGCTCACGTACGGCGGCAAGCTGTTCATGCCCTGCGGCGTTTGCGCTCACGTAAATTTTTACCTTTACGCTTTCTTCTGTTTTTTCTTTTACAAGGTCATCGTCTACGTAGTCGCGGTACGGAAACTCTGCATTCATAAATTCACAAAAGTCTGCCGGGTCTTCAATTTCAAAACCTCGGATGCCGATATCCTCAAGAGCTGAGGTCAGCGCTTCAATGCCCTCGTGAGTTGTATCTATACTTACCTGAATCCACTCCACAAAAAAACCTCCAAACATTTGCTACTATATATTGTACCAAAAATCCCCATATTTTGCAAGATGTTTTAATTTACAATAATGCAATAAGGACGGTACGAAAGTACCGTCCTTATTGTGCATGGTATATATAGGGGGATTAGAAGGTGAACTATGTTAAAAAAATCATATGCAAGCGTTACATTCATAACGACTACGCTATAATTTTATCATTGACTTTTTGCTTTGTAAAATATATAATTTTTATAGAAGACATAACTTAAAGTTATGACGATTATCGGGAGGTTTTGTGTTAATATGAATACTACACAGATGAAATATGCACTCGAAATAGCACAAACAGGCTCTATAACGGCTGCGGCTCAAAATCTGTTCTTGAGCCAGCCAAACCTAAGCAAAGCAATGAAAGAACTTGAGGAAGAAATCGGCATAAAAATATTTATACGCAGCACAAAAGGTGTCAAGCCGACGAGAGACGGAGCGGAATTCCTTGCAAATGCGCGTATGATATATGAGCAGATAGTTAATTTTGATGCTATGTATACATCGGATAAAAGCAACAAAACAAACCTGACATTTTGTGGGCCGCGGGCAACCTATATAAGTCTTGCGTTTGCCGATTTTCTCAATACATTGCATGACCGCAAGCAAATTTCCGTAAATATACGTGAGCTGGGCACCAAATCCACGATTGAGCATGTTGCGGGAGGCGAAGCGCACATAGGGGTTGTCAGATATGTGGATGTTGCTGAAAACTACATGATGACGATTCTGCGTGAGAGAGGTCTTGAGTATGAACCTTTGCTTGAATTTGAGCCGGTGCTTGTTATGTCCGAAAAGCATCCGCTTGCATCAAAGCAGAAGGTTTTTGAAAGCGAGCTTGATGAATACATAGAGCTTGTCCACGGAGATATGGAGGAAAGAACGTCCGGCGGCAGCCAGCTGCTGCACAGAAAATCGCCAAAGCGCATATATCTCTATGAGCGCGCAAGTCAGGGTGACATACTTTCCAACGTACATACAACATATATGTGGATGTCGCGTATTCCGGAGAATGTACGCCGCGCAGGAGGGCTGGTAGTAAAAAAGTGCATTGACCGAAAAGTAGTAAACCGTGATATATTGGTATACCGCAAGGGGCATATCTTTAATCCTGACGAGAAGATTCTTATTGAGTGTATAAAGCAGCGTATAGAAGCAGTTAGAGATTAGAAACAAAAAATACTATGGCGAGTAGAATAAAGCAGAGAAAGAAAGGAGGTGCGGTATGGCGAATGCTTTTGATTATCTGTTGTGGCGCGGAGATATTCCGCTTTCGGCAAGCGGAATAAACGAGGTGGATGGTATGCTTTTGTCCCGGCTGTCATATGCGCCGTTTGAGCTTGTAGGTGGTACGCGCGCGATGACGGTGGGAAATGCTTGCAAAGCCCTTTTAAAAATAGAAAACATAGAAGATAAGCTTCTTATGAAAAGCGACAAAAGGCTTTTAGAGCTTATGGCGGAAAGCGAGAGGTTCCGGAATCTCGTTTTGTTTGAATATGTAAATCTCGTTGACGAGGAGAGCGAAATCCAGTTTTCTGCGGTCACCTTCCAGCTGATGCGCGGGCGGTTTTACGTTGCTTTCCGTGGAACGGACGATAACCTCGTTGGCTGGAAAGAGGATTTTAATATGAGCTTTATAACGCCCGTTCCGGCACAAAAAATGGCTGTGGAATATTTTGAGCGGATTGCAGCCCGCGTGCGCGGAAGATTCATCCTCGGCGGTCACTCAAAGGGAGGAAACCTTGCAGTTTATGCGGCGGCGTTTTCAAAGCCGGGTGCGGTGCGGAGAATAGATATGGCACAAAATTTTGACGGACCGGGTTTCGACGAAAAGGTTATTACCTCTCCGGGATATCTTGCTGTGCGGGAAAGAGTAGATACGTATGTTCCTCAGTCGTCGGTAATAGGGCTTCTTTTGAATCATGAGGAAGAGTATACAATCGTGAAAAGTACGCAAAACGGACTGTGGCAGCACGACACATATTCATGGGAAGTGGAAAGAAACAGATTTGTATATCTCCAAAGGGTTACAGATACAAGCCGCTTTATCGACAGAACGCTCAAAGAGTGGATCGCGGCGATGACCCCCGAAAAGCGGGAAAAGCTTGTTGATACGCTTTATTCCGTGCTGATGGAAACGAATGCGAAAACGGTGCGTGAGCTTGGTGAAAACTGGGTAGGCAACACCGTTTCGGTGCTGAAGACACTGCGAACACTTGATGACGAAACGCGAAAGATACTCATTGAAGCCATCCGTGCGCTTGCAAAGGGCGCGGGAAAGGTTGTGTCGGAAAACATAAGAAAGAAATAGGAAGAACCGGAAAAGTCAGCTACTTTTCCGGTTCTGATTTTTTTAGAGATTGTAGTACTGCTCAAATTCTGCAGGGTGGGGAATTGCGGACATTTTGCGACATTCCTCGCGCTTTGTCTTTATAAAGTTTGCAATAAGCTCCTTCGGGAAAACGCCGCCTGCGGTGAGGTATTCGTTATCAGCTTCAAGTGCATCAAGAGCCTCGTCAAGCGATGTCGGAAGGCTTTTAAGCTTTGCCTTTTCATCTTCGGGAAGATTGTAGAGGTTTACGTCATACGGTCCCCATCCGTTTGCATGCGGGTCAATTTTGTTCTTTATGCCGTCAAGACCTGCCATAAGGATAGCCGCATAGCAGAAATACGGGTTGCAGGTGGCGTCCGGATTGCGGATTTCAAAGCGGCGGAGATTCGGCGTTTTTGCATAAGCCGGAATGCGGATAACCGCACTGCGGTTAGAGGTTGCATAGCCGACCGTTACCGGTGCTTCAAAGCCCGGGACGAGGCGTTTGAAGGAGTTTGTGCTCGGGTTTGTTATTGCGCAGAGAGAGGCGATGTGTCGGAGCAGTCCACCGATAAAGTAATGTGCGGTCTCGCTGAGATTTGAATAGCCGTTGTCATCGGAGAAAACAGGTTCGCCGTCCTTCATGAGAAGGATGTGAACGTGCATGCCGTTGCCGGCTTCTCCGTATACGGGCTTGGGCATAAGCGTTGCGGAAAGACCGTGCTTGAGAGCGGTGTTGCGGATAATGTATTTAATCATCATAGTGGCATCTGCCATCTTTGACATCTTGCCAAGCTGCGGTTCAATCTCAAACTGACCTGCCGCACCGACCTCGGGGTGGTGGTATTTAATCGTGATGCCTGCGTCCTGCATGAGCATACACATTTCACTGCGGCATTCATATGTCGGGTCAAACGGCTTTGCGATGTGGTAATTCTTCTGCTTTGCAACGACTGTACCCTTGCCGTCGGTTCCGCTGTTCCAGTATGCCTGATTGGCATCAAGCGTCATGCCGATACTGTTGGGAGCAACGTTCCAAGCAACATCATCGAAAAGGTAAAACTCAAACTCCGGAAGGATGAGCATTGTATCTGCAATCCCGCTGTCTCTCATATACTGCTCTGCCGCGAGAACGATGTTTCTCGGATACTGAGCGAGCGGACGGTTTTCGGGATTGTCGATTATCATTGCGTTACCCGTCATTGAAAGAGTAGGAATTTCGCAGAACGGGTCAATTGTTGCAGTATCGGGATCGGGGATGAATACCATATCGCTCTTCTCAACAACGGCATAGCCGTAGTTGGAAGCGTCAAAGCCAATTCCGTTCTTCATTGTTTCTTCGGAAAAGTTCTGTGCGGGGATGGTTACATGGCGGTATTGGCCGTTGATGTCAACCATCTTAAAGTCTACCATTTTGATATCATTGTCACGGATAAGCTTTATGATATCCTTTACTGTCTTTGCCATAGATAAAACACTCCTATCTTCTTATATCTTTGCCGTAGTATGGCAGTTTTTATTCAGTCAAGGCGGACTCCGGTGCATCTCCTGTTACGGTTACGGATGCATCGAGAGGGACAATTGCAACGTAGTTATCTCCCGGAACTACCTCAAGCTCATTTCCTTCGGCGGTGTAGAACTTAAACGGTGCGGAAGAACCTGCGCGCTTCCATGTAATATCGGTTGCCGTACCGTTTACAAAGTATGTTCCCGTGCCGCTTCCGACTGAGTCAAAGCGGAGCCTGCCGGCGGTGTCACCTTTTATAACATATGAATTCATGCGAAGAATAAATATGTTCTTGAATGCAATCTGTACACCGGAGAGAGCATCCATGTGAGATGTGCCGTACTGACCGATGCGGTAAAGACCGTTTGACTTGTCATATGTATATGTACCAGTTTTGTATGATGAGAACACCGCGGTTATTTTGGTCGCATCTGTGCCTTTGTATTCCGCATTTTCGGAGAAGTTAAATGCTTTTCCGTATGAAGAGCTACGCGTCATACGCACGCCGTCGTTTTCAATGCGCTCCATAATGCGGTCACCTGAGGTGAAAACGCTGTGTTCGTAACCGCTTTGTTTGATTCTGTCCTTGTCGCGCCAGTACATTGCGTTGTAGCGTCCTTCGATAAGGTCGTAGGAGTCCATACCGCGACTTTTTATCTGGCTGTATGCTTCGGGGCTTCCGCCGATATGTACATAGACGGCATCGACGCTCTCGGCAAAGTCAAGATAATACGGACGTGCCGAGCGGATTGTGCCAATCTGTGAGATGCCGGAAATATCGTCAAACACGGCAAGAAGCCTGGTTATACCGCCCTCGGCAAGTGCCTCAAAAACAATTCCGGCTTTTGATATGCCGTATTGCGGAAGTGCCTTTTTAATATTGTTTATCATAACTGCAACGGGACGGCGGTTCTGAGCATCTTCATTCTCAACAGGAAGACCGGTAAGTGCACTTTTATAAAATATCTTAGGTTCGGCTTTTATCTCCTCAAGCGGCTTGATGGGAGTGATGCTGTTATCATTGCTGTTCCCACCGCAGGAGCAGAACAGAAGCAAAAGAGCGAGCATGAGGGAAAGGACAGATGAAAATTTATGTTTCATATCGGGAGTCACCTTTCTTTTATAATAATGTAAGTATAACACAAAAGCGCGTCTCTTACAAGAGAAAAGGGCGTGAGGTTTGCTTTTTTGTGTTACTTGTTTATAATGTAAAAAAGCTCGTTTAATCGCTCGTATTTTCCGGTGAGATAGAGATAACCCCAAAGCGCCTCGAACGCAGTTGCGGTATGATACGTTTCCGGAGTCGCGTGCTTTGGGAGAGTGTTTACTTTTGCGTTTCTTCCGCGCAGAAAAACATCTCTCTCTTCTTCCGTGAGAACAGGTATAATTTTTTCTGCGGCTTTTTCCTGTGCCGCGGCAGAAACAGATAGTACTGTGCTTTTATGAAGCTCCTTTGCCTTTCTCTTTCCGTTTTTGCACAGATCCGAGCGCACCATCAGCTCGAAAACCGCATCTCCTATATGTGCAAGGGCGGTTGAACCCATTTCGAATATTTCGTTTTTGTCAAGAGTTGTGTGTAAATAGTCGCGCATATGTCCCTCCGAGGTTGTTTTTAATTATTTTAATGCAGAACAGCAGAAATGTCAAATCATAAATCCGGTATCAGTGTTGTTACGGTTAAAAAACGGCAAAGATTAAAATGGCTAAAAAATTATCAAACAAAAGAATTGATAATTTGTGCAAAATGTGGTAAAATAACAAAGATATATTTTAGCAATAAGGCGGTGAAATTTATGGCACGAGATGCCGTCAATAAAATAGTTGATGCCGAGGCTCGCGCGGCTGCCGCTATATCCGAGGCGCGTGAACGCGCAAGAAAGATAATGGCGGATGCCGAGAAGGAGTGCCGTGCTTCTCTTGCAGATGCGGAAAAAGACGCAGAGAAGGAGGCAGCGGCTCTTATCACTCAGGCGGAGACAGGCGCGCGAGCGAATGCAGAAAAGACACTTGCATCATTTTCCGATGAACATGAAAAGCTTTCTGCGCTTGCCGCTTCGCGTATGGATAAGGCAGCTGCAGTCATAGCGGAAAGGGTTGTGAACGGATAATGGCAATTGTCAGAATGAAACACCTCTCTGTTATGGCGATGGCAACGGAAAGAAAAAAGCTTATCGAGCTGCTTTCGCATATCGGGGTTGTTGAAATCAGCGAAACGGCCCCGCATGACGGTTTTTCCCGCGTGGAGAACCCTGATGCCGTAAAGCTTTCGGAAGAGCTTACAACGATAAAGAACGCAATTTCTCTCGCAAAGCGATACGGAACCTTCAAGAAGGGACTGTTTTCGCTCCGTCCGGAAATGAGCGAGAGTGAGTTTTTAGATGACTCTCTTATTTCCGCTGCACTTTCGGACGCCGGGCAGATAACGGATGCGGAAGCTACGCTTTCCCGTAGCCGTGCGGAAGCTGCAAGGCTTTCTGCCGTAGCAGAGACTTATGCACCGTGGTGTAAACTTGATGTTGCGCTGGATACCCCGAAAGGCAGGTTTTACGATACAACGCTCGCTACCGTGCCGGCGTTGAAAAGCGCAGAAGATATAGGACAGACGGTTGCAGAGGCAAGTGAGCTTTCCGAGTGTTTTGTCGTATCTGCTGACCGCGAGCTTAACTATGTTTTTGTGCTGAGCTTTTGCGACGACACCGAGCGCGTGCGCGATGCACTAAAGCAAATCGGCGGTGCGATTGTCCGCTTTGCCGGCGTTGATAAAACAGCGAAGGAAAAGATATCGGAGCTTCGGAAAGAAATATCGGAGCTTGAAAACCGGATTTCCGAAACGGAAGCGTCGCTTTCCGTGACGGAGGATATTTACGACAGGCTACTTGCGGCTCACGATGCGCTTGAGACAAGAATTGCCGTAACGGATGCCGAAGAAATGGGAATCGGCACCGAGCGTGTGTTCTATATCGAGGGCTGGTGTCCGGCGCGTGAAGAGAAGATGCTTGCGGAGATTTTTGAGGAAAACGGCACAGCGTATGAGTTCCGCGATCCGGAAGAGGGGGATGAGCCGCCGACGCTGACGCACAATTCCCGTCTCATCTCTCCTTTTGAAACGGTAACGAATATGTACAGTCCGCCGGCATATTGCGGAATTGACCCGAATCCGACAATGGCTCCGTTTTTTGCGATGTTCTTCGGAATAATGCTTTCCGATGCGGGATACGGACTTCTTCTTATGCTTGCCGGTATTTTCGCTCTCGTAAAAATGAAACCGCGCGGAGGATTTAAAAACTTTATGCAGCTTGCAATAATCTGCGGTGCATCCACGGTTTTGTGGGGCCTTCTGTTCGGTGGTTTTTTCGGAGACGCGATCCCTTCGGTATACAGGCTGTTTACGGGAAATGTTTTCCCGTATGACACTGCGCTGTGGTTTAACCCGACAAATGATCCGATGACGATGTTGATATTCTCACTCATTCTCGGTGGAATTCAGATAGTTGCTGGTATGGCGGTAAAGGCATATATGATGATACGTGACGGTCAGGTGTGGGATGCGATATTCGATATTGGCTTCTGGTGGGTATTGTTTGCAGGTGCGATTACCTGCATATTCAATGCAAAGGTCGGCCTTTATGTTCTCGGGGCAGGAGCCTTGGGGCTGATACTGACTCAGGGACGTGCAAAGAAGAATATAATAGGTAAATTTTTCAGCGGTGTACTCAGCTTATATAATATAACCGGATATTTTTCGGATATTCTTTCATATTCGCGGTTGCTCGCGCTGTCACTTTCGACGGCTGTCGTCGGAAATGTTATTAACACAATGGGAATACTTACGGGACCGATAGGATTCTTTGTCGTTTTCGTGATTGGCCATGTGTTTAATATAGCAATAAATCTCGTAGGGTCTTTTGTTCACTCGGCACGTCTTCAGTACGTTGAGTATTTCGGAAAATTCTATGAGAGCGGCGGAAGGCTTTTTGCCCCGCTTTCAATCAAAACAAAAAATATTGATGTCATCAAGGAGGAAATTTAAAATGGAATTAGGATTAGCACTCGCGCTTGCAGGCGCAGCACTCGCAACGTTTTTGTCCGGCATGGGTTCGGCTAAGGGAGTAGGTATCGTCGGTGAGGCAGCATCGGGAGTTGTAGCAGAGGATCCGTCAAAGTTCGGTCAGACGCTTCTGCTTCAGGCTCTTCCGGCAACACAGGGTATTTACGGTCTTCTCATTGCATTCCTGGTATTGCTTAAGGTTGGCGCAGTCGGCGGGGAACCGCAGATAGAAATTACCGTGATGAAGGGGCTTTACATTTTCCTTGCATGTCTTCCAATAGCGTTTGTAGGATACTTTTCGGCTATTCGCCAGGGCAGAGTTGCGGCAGCAGGTGTGGGAATCGTTGCAAAGCGTCCGGAAGAGGTTTCAAAGGCAATGATTTATGCCGCAATGGTTGAAACCTATGCTGTTCTTGCTCTTCTCGTATCATTCCTTATGCTCAACGGCATTAACTAAGGCGGTTTTCACGATATGAACGGGATTGACAATATCACAAAACGAATAGCAGACGAAGGAGAGAACGCCGCACGCGAGATTATCGCGGCGGCAGAGGCGGAGGCAAGAGCTTTGCGCGCAGAATATGCAAAAAAAGCAGAGGGCGTGCGTGAAAAAATTCTTGTCCGCGCCCGGAAGGATGCTGAAGATGCAGCTTTCCGCATCGAAAGCTCGGCATCATCGGATGTCCGGCGTTCCTATCTTGCAAAAAAACAGGAGCTTATCTCCGGAGCGTTCATCAAGGCGGAAGAGAAGCTTTCTTCTCTTTCGGGAGACGAGCTTGTTTCCGCGCTTGCGTCCCTTGCAATCCGCGCGGCAGAAGGAGAGAGCGGCGAGCTTATTCTTGCGGAAAAGGATGCTTCCCTGAAAGAAAGAATCCTTGCAAAATGCTCGGAAAACAAGGGAATAACCGTCTCGGAGAAGATGCATTCACTCGGCGGCGGGTTTATTTTCAAGCGTGGGAATACGGAGATAAACTGCACATTCTCCCGTCTTGCCCACGAACTTCGCGATGAGCTCCAGCTTGAGATTGCAGAGATTCTTTTTGGTTAAATTATATACTGTTATAATGCAGAAGTCGGAGGTTCCGATGAAAATAAAAGATACAGATTATTTATACGCGACCATGCGTGTGCGTGCGAACGAGAAAAATCTTCTCACGGAGCGCGATATTTCGCGTATGTGCGATGCAAAAACCGCGTCTGAGGCGGCAAAGATTCTTTCAGACGCAGGATACGGAGATATCGCGGGCGGAAGCTTTTCCGAGGTCAGTGATGCAATTGTACAGATGCGTGAAAAGACCGGGAAGCTTATTGATGAAATCTGCGAAAATCGCGCCATTTTTGATGTTTTTGCACTTAAATATGACTTTCACAACATAAAAACTGTTATAAAGGCATCTCTTTCGGGAATCGATGCAGAGAGACTCCTTTCCAATTCCGGAACGGTTTCCAAAGAGGACATAGTTTCCGCATACCAAACGGGAGACGTGAGTGCGCTTCCCGAAAAGATGGGCGAAGCACTCCGCGAAGCACGGGACATACTTTCCCGTACAGGGGATGCATGCCTCGCGGATATCACGCTTGACCGCGCGTATTTTGAAATGCTTGCTGACACAGCTCAAAGCTCGGGAAGTGAGTTTCTGCGCGGATATGTTGCGCTTCTTGCGGATATTGCAAACCTGCGCACTGCAGTGCGCGCAGCAAGGCAGGGGCGTGATGACGATATTCTGCGCCGTGCGCTTGTTCCGGGCGGGAAACTACGTACCGATGCACTTCTTGTGCACGATTTTACCGGCGCGTGCGCTTCATCGCTGCTTCGCACAGCGGCAGAGCTTGGAGAGATTGCGGCAAACAATGGCGGCACTCTTTTAGAGTTTGAGCGCGCACTTGACCTTGCGGGAATTGAGTATATGAAGGCGGCTCGGTATGTTGCATTTGATGAGCGCCCGATTATTGCATACATTGCAGCCCGCGAGGCTGAGGAAATGACGGTGAGAATCATTATGGCAGGAAAGGCAGAGGGGCTTTCTGCGGATGAAATAAAAAGAAGATTGAGGGTGTAATGGCCATGGGATATAAGCTTGCAGTTTTGGGCGACGGGATAAGCGTTCTCGGCTATCGCACGCTCGGTTTTACCGTGAAAGCTTGCGAAACTGCGGATGAGGCAAAGAAAAATCTCCACTCTTTTGCAAAGGAAGGCTTTGCGGTAATATATATAACAGAACAGCTTGCAGAAAAGATACCGGAGGAAATTGCAAAGTATAAAGACAGCCCCCTACCTGCGGTTATTCTCGTTCCGGGGAAGGGCGGAAGTCTCGGTATCGGGATGAAGAATGTGCACGATGCTGTTGAACGCGCAGTCGGCGCGGATATTCTGGCATAGGAAGGAAGATATGACCATGACAAGCGGAAAGATTATAAAGGTATCCGGTCCGCTCATTGTAGCGGAGGGGCTTTCTCACGCGAATATGTTTGACGTTGTTCGCGTCGGACAGGATAAGCTTATCGGAGAAATTATCGAAATGCGCGGCGACCGCGCTTCAATTCAGGTTTATGAGGAAACGGCAGGCATCGGCTACGGTGACGAGGTTGTAACGACAGGTGCGCCGCTTTCCGTAGAACTCGCACCGGGACTTATCGAGAATATCTATGACGGTATTCAGCGTCCTCTTGAGAAAATCCGCGAGATTTCGGGAAGCAACATAAAGCGCGGCATAGACGTTGCGAGCGTCGACCGTGAACGCGTCTGGGAATTTACCGCTACCCGCAATGCAGGCGAGTTTGTCTCGGCAGGTGACATCATCGGTACAGTTAATGAGACTGTTATCGTAGAGCATCGCATTATGGTTCCGCACGGCGTTTCGGGCGAGATTGTTGAGATAAACAGCGGCTCTTTCAAGGTTGAGGACACCGTATGTAAGATAAAGACAGACAGCGGCGAGATAAAGGAAGTTTCGATGCTTCAGAAATGGCCGGTTCGTGTCGGCCGACCGTACAAGGAAAAAATGCCGCCGGATGTTCCGATGATTACAGGTCAGCGCGTTATTGATACGATGTTCCCGATTGCAAAGGGCGGTGCCGCGGCAGTTCCCGGTCCATTCGGAAGCGGAAAGACAGTTGTTCAGCATCAGCTTGCAAAGTGGTCTGACGTTGATATAGTTGTATACATTGGTTGCGGTGAGCGAGGAAACGAGATGACAGACGTTCTGCGCGAATTCCCCGAGCTTCGTGACCCGAAGACGGGCGAGTCGCTTATGAAGCGCACCGTGCTTATTGCAAACACATCGGATATGCCTGTTGCGGCGCGTGAGGCGTCTATCTATACAGGTATAACGATTGCGGAATATTACAGAGATATGGGTTATGACGTTGCGGTTATCGCAGACTCCACCTCCCGCTGGGCAGAGGCTCTGCGTGAGATGTCCGGCCGTCTTGAAGAAATGCCGGGTGAGGAAGGATATCCTGCATACCTTTCATCCCGTCTTGCACAATTTTATGAGCGTGCCGGCAGAATAGTTGCCGTTTCGGGAGAGGAAAGACGCGGCTCACTTACCGCTATCGGTGCGGTATCCCCTCCGGGCGGTGACATTTCCGAGCCAGTTTCGCAGGCAACACTGCGAATCGTAAAGGTTTTCTGGGGACTTGATTCTTCCCTTGCATACCGCCGCCACTTCCCGGCGATTAACTGGCTTAATTCATATTCACTTTATCTTGACCGCCTTGGTGCGTGGTTTGATGAAAACGTATCGCGTGAGTTTATGAAAAATCGAAGCCGGGCAATGGGTCTTTTGCAGCTTGAGGCAGAGCTTCAGGAAATCGTCCGCCTTGTCGGTATTGATGCACTTTCGGCAGAGGACCGTCTGACACTTGAGGTTGCTCAGATTGTCCGTGAGGACTTCCTCCAGCAGAACGCCTTCTCCGATACGGACAGCTACACTCCGCTTGCAAAGCAGGCACATCTTATGCAGCTCGTCCTTAAGTACCACGATCTCGGTAAAAAGGCTATCTCTGCAGGGGCAGACCCGAACAAGGTATTTACAATGCAGGCACGTGAAAAGCTCGGACGTGCAAAGGATGCTCCGAACGACACATACAATAAGGTTTACGATGAAATAGAAGCTCTCATGGAAAATGAAGCAGAGAGCCTTATCTCGGCAAAGGAGGAAGAGTAATGCTTAAGGAATATCGTACTATCCAAGAGGTTACAGGCCCCCTTATGCTTGTAAAGGATGTAACGGGCGTTGCATATGACGAGCTTGGCGAGGTCGAGCTTCCGAACGGCGAGCGCCGCCGTTGCAAGGTTCTTGAGGTCAACGGCTCGGATGTTTTGGTTCAGCTTTTTGAAAGCAGTGCGGGAATAAACCTTGCCGCAAGCTCCGTGCGCTTTCTCGGTCACGGAATAGAGCTTGGCGTTTCAGAGGATATGCTCGGTCGTGTTTTTGACGGAATGGGCAGACCGCGTGACGGAGGTCCGGAAATTCTTCCGGAGGAGCGCCGCAATATAAATGGCACACCGATGAATCCTGCATCGCGCAACTACCCCGATGAGTTTATCCAGACCGGTATTTCCACAATCGACGGGCTTAACACCCTTGTCCGCGGACAGAAGCTGCCTATTTTCTCCGGCTCCGGTCTTCCGCACGCACAGCTTGCCGCACAGATTGCGCGTCAGGCGAAGGTTTTGCGTGCCGATGCAAAGTTTGCCGTTGTGTTTGCCGCTATTGGTATCACATTTGAAGAAGCAGACTTCTTTATTTCAGACTTTAAGCGTACAGGCGCGATTGACCGCACCGTGCTCTTTATAAACCTTGCAAACGACCCCGCGATTGAGCGTATCTCTACTCCCCGTATGGCACTTACAGCGGCGGAGTATCTGGCATTCGAGAAAGATATGCACGTTCTTGTCATTATGACTGACATCACAAACTACGCCGAGGCACTCCGTGAGGTTTCGGCGGCGCGTAAGGAAGTTCCGGGACGCCGCGGATATCCGGGTTATCTCTACACTGACCTTGCAACGATGTATGAGCGCGCAGGAAGAAACCTCGACAGCGAGGGTTCAATAACAATGATTCCGATTCTTTCAATGCCCGAGGATGATAAGACGCATCCTATCCCTGACCTTACGGGATATATCACTGAGGGGCAGATTATTCTCTCGCGTGAGCTTTATCGAAAGAATGTTCTTCCGCCGGTTGATGTTCTTCCGTCACTTTCCCGTCTTAAGGATAAGGGAATCGGTGATGGAAAAACGCGTGAGGATCACGCAGGCACGATGAACCAGCTTTTTGCCGCATATGCACGCGGAAAAGAGGCAAAGGAGCTTATGACAATTCTCGGTGAGGCGGCGCTTTCCGATATTGATAAGCTGTACGCAAAGTTCTCCGAGCAGTTTGAGCTTCGTTATGTAAGCCAAGGCTATGACGAAAACCGTTCGATTGAGGAGACATTGAACCTCGGCTGGGAGCTTCTTTCTATCCTTCCGAAGTCAGAGCTTAAGCGTATAAAGCCTGAGTTTATTGAAAAATATCTGCCGGAAAATAAGGCTTAAGGAGTTTTTCCTATGGCAACAATGAATGTTAACCCGACGCGTATGGAGCTAAAGCGGCTTAAAAACCGTCTTGTTACAGCGCGCCGAGGTCACAAGCTTTTAAAAGACAAGCGCGACGAGTTGATGAAGCGTTTTCTCGACATCATCCGCGAGAACAAAGAGCTTCGCGCTGAGGTAGAGCGCGAAATCTCCGTGGCAAACCGTGGCTTTGCCGTTGCGGGAGCTGTTATGTCTCCTGAGATGATGGAGCAGTCGCTTATGTGTCCGACAAAGTCAGTAGAGCTTGACATATCATATAAGAACATAATGAGCGTTGACGTTCCGGAATTTTCATTTTCGGAAAGTGACGGTAAATCGGTGTATCCTTACGGCTATGCGATGACATCCGGTGAGCTTGACGATGCGGTGGACGGTCTTGCGCGTCTTTTGCCGAAGCTTCTGCGCCTTGCCGAGGTGGAAAAATCTGCCCAGCTTCTTGCGCAGGAGATTGAAAAAACGCGCAGACGCGTAAATGCGCTTGAGTATGTTATGATACCGCAGCTCGCAGAAACGATACGCATGATAACCATGAAGCTTGACGAAAATGAGCGCGGAAACCTCACCCGCCTTATGAAGGTCAAGGATATGATGATTAAAGAACAACTGCAGAAGAATAAGTAACAAAACACAAAAAAGGGACGTACGGGAATGTGAGAAACACATTCAGGTACGTCCCATATCTTATGTCTTTTTAATTATCCTGCTTCTGCATTTCGGGCAGGTTATCTCAATTTTGCCCTTGCCGCGGGGTACGCGCATAACCGTTCTGCAAAGCTTACAACGGTAATAGCGGTGGTTTTTATCCTTCATTTTGCTTTTCCAGAAAGCCAGCTTATCGCGCACGCGCGAGCGGATTCGCCAGTATTTTGCAAGCTCGCTCTGCCGCTTTGCAAAGTTCTTTGAAAATATACGTACATATGACCAGATAAGTATAGCAAGCGCCGGAATGCTGAGCCAGAAAAAAAGGCGGAACAAAGAAAGAAAAGCCAGAACCATACCGGTTATGAGCAAAAACGAGCCGAACTCGTCAACGCCGTAGCGTCCGTACATAAACCGCTGGACAGTGTTGTTAAATCTTTGAAAAAAACCGCGCATAAGAACAATCCTCCGGATAAGCAGTTGCGACAGTATCCGAACCCGTTTTGGGTGCGTATTTTTGCGCCACTGCTTTGTTAAAATACTCGCAAATGCGTCAGCATTAGCTGCGTTTTTACCTCGCATTGACGCAAAACTGCAGCACCGAAAATTTTTTGAACCTAAAACAATGAAAAATTGTTGTTTTTCGAGACGGCAGGTCGCAGGAATACTTTCGTATTTCAAGACCGACAACGAAGAAAAACGGCTATTTTACTTGTTTTAGGCGGGTTCAGATACTGACGCAACTGCTTATGTTGTGATTACATTTTACTACAATTATTCCCCTCTTTCAAGCCGGATAAGCATATTGTTACAGATTGTTTAAAACTCGAAAAAGCAAACATATGTGTAAACATATGTGTAAACTTTTATTGACATTGCGGCGAAAGCGGATTATAATAAATAGGCTTGGAGGGATTATTTTGCGTACAACTAAGGATATTCAGAACGAGATAATAAGGCTAAAAAAGGAGCGGGATGTTTGCATCCTTGCCCATGCGTATCAGACACAGGATGTTCTTGAGGTTGCGGATTTCGTCGGTGACTCTTTTGCGCTGAGCAAGCTTGCAGCAAAGGCAGAGCAGAAAACAATTCTTATGTGCGGAGTGCGCTTTATGGCGGAAACTGCGAAAATTCTGTCTCCGGAAAAAAAGGTTATTTTATCGCATACGCAAGCCGGATGCCCCATGGCAGAGCAGATGACAGCAGAGGAGCTTAAAAAACTCCGTACAGAGAATCCGGGCTATGCCGTTGTTGCGTACATAAACACCACGTCCGAGCTTAAATGCGAATGTGATGTGTGTGTCACAAGCGCTTCGGCGCTTGAAGTCGTAAAAAACCTGCCGCAAAAGGATATTCTGTTCATTCCCGACTGCAATCTCGGCTCGTGGCTTGAAAAGCAGCTTCCCGAGAAGAACTTTAAGTTTATTGACGGTGGATGCCCCGTACATATGCAGATTACGCCTGATGACGTGAAAAAAGCAAGAGAAGCACATCCGGAGGCACTGCTTTTAGTACACCCCGAATGTAAAAAAGAGGTTACCGAGCGCTCGGATTATGCGGGAAGCACCACGGGAATTATGAAGTTTGCAGGGGAAAGCGATGCGCGTGAATTTATAATTGGTACTGACAATTCCATTGTCCAGCATTTGCAGTTTGAGCATCCGGACAAGAAGTTTTATGCTCTCTCGAAAAACTGCGTCTGCAAGGATATGCGCCTTACCACGCTTATTGATGTATACGATTGCGTACGAGGTGATGGCGGTGAGGAAATCATCCTCTCCGACGACGTGATGAGGCGCGCGAGAGTTTGCATCGACAGAATGCTCGGGTAAAAAAGACAAAAAGAAAGGGACTTGAGATTTCTCTCAAGTCCCTTTTAAATGCCGTGGCGCGCTGCGGAGAATTCGAATCCCCGACCTTCTGGTCCGTAGCCAGACGCTCTATCCAGCTGAGCTAGCAGCGCATATCTTTCCAAACAGCTTAACTATAATAACACATCGCGAGAAAAAAATCAAGTCTTTTTTTCAAATTTCCCAAATTTTTTTACAGAAATAAATTTGAGGACGGACATGTTCGGAAAAACGTTGAAAAACGTATAGAGTTGAATTATAATAATTACAGGATTCGTTGATAAGGAGGAGAAAAAATGCAATATCGCAAGGATAAATACGGAAATGACATATCCGCTCTGGCTTTTGGGTGTATGCGCTTTAAAAAGAAAATGGGCAAGTTTGATTTTGACGAGGCAGAGCGCGAAATTTTGTCAGCGTATAAACTGGGCGTGAACTATTTTGATACGGCGTATATCTACCCCGGAAACGAAGTTTTAGTCGGAGAGATTTTTGAGAAAAACAATCTCCGCAAAAAGATAAATATTGCAACAAAGCTTCCGCATTATCTAATCAAAACCCGTGAGGATCTTGACCGTCTGTTTAATGAACAGCTTTTCCGTCTTCGCACGGATTATATAGATTATTACCTTATGCATATGCTTACGGACACAGCTACGTGGGAGCGCCTTTGCGGGCTTGGTATAAAAGAGTGGATTGCAGATAAAAAGGCAAGCGGAAAAATTCGTCAGATAGGTTTTTCGTACCATGGCAATTCCGAAATGTTCTGTTCTCTTGTTGATGTGTACGACTGGGATTTCTGTATGATTCAGTATAATTATATGGATGAGAATACCCAGGCGGGACGCAAAGGGCTTTTGCACGCAAATAAGAAGGGACTTCCGGTTATGATTATGGAGCCTTTGCGTGGCGGAAAGCTCGTAAACCGTCTGCCGGAAGAGGCAATGCGTATTTTTAGGGAGCATACGCCGAAATACACACCCGCCGAGTGGTCTTTCCGCTGGCTGTGGAATCAGCCGGAGGTTACGACGGTTCTCTCGGGAATGAATTCGATGGAAATGCTGGAGGAAAACTGCCGCGTGGCAGATTCAGCGCGTATCGGTGAGCTGACGGATGCGGATGAGAAGATGCTCTCAAATGTTGTGGGCGCGATAAACGCGGGTATGAAAGTTGCGTGTACTGGATGCCGATATTGCGTGCCGTGCCCGAAGGGTGTGGATATACCGGGCGTGTTTGCTGCGTACAACAGGGTGTATTCTGACAGCAAGTTTGCCGGTATGCGTGACTATTTTATGTGTACGGCAATGCGGAAAAATTCCACAGCCGCGTCTAACTGCATCGGCTGCGGAAAATGCGAGCAACATTGCCCGCAGAATATTGACATAAGAGGAAAGCTTCGCGATGCTGGGAAAGAATTGGAAAACCCGTTGTACAGAGCTTTTCGAAAAATTGCGTCGTGGGTGATTAGGTATTAATAATCAAAGGGATCCTCTTGCGGACCCCTTTGTAACCCCACGCTTTTGCCGCTGTGCGCGCAGCGGATAAAGCATTGCGCTCATCACAGAAACTTCCGCTAATGGCAAAATTAAAATTTTGCACGCTACGTCTTGCCTGTGATTTCGCTGTAATTTATTTCCGCTTGGCGCTTAAGGCGGCATTTTAGATCCGGAGCTTTTTAACATTCCATGATTATTTTTCTTTTTTATAGTTGAGAAGAAGTATTCCCGTGCAGATTAAAACGAGTGTGATTACGAGATTTATCGGGGAAACATTGCTCTGCTCGGAAAGAAGAAGCGAGGACAGAAGCACCCCGAAAACGGGAATCATAAAGCTGAAAACCGTTACTTTTGAAACGGAGTTGAACTTTAAAAGCACACCCCAGAGCGAGTATGCGATTGCCGAAAGAAGTGCGAGATAGATAAGAACGCCGATTGCTGCGGAACCATTAAGCTCAATCACGCCGCCAAAGGTAAGGCCGCCTATTGCCATTAGAAGTCCGCCGATGGCAAACTGATATCCGCTGATGATAACCGGATCTTCATCCTTGGAATAAATCTTGATAAGCGTGGATGACATTCCGTAGCATACGGTGGAGAAGAATACAAAGCCGTCGCCGAAAAAGTTCATATTAAAATCAAGACCGTTCATATTGATAATGATAATCCCCGCAAAGCCAACAATGCAGGCGATTATTTTTTTTGCCGTAAGCTTTTCCTGACGGAAGAGAAGACTTGCGATGAGAATTGAACAGAAAACGTTGCAGCCGCTGATTACCGTACCCTTAACACCGGAAGTGTTAGCAAGACCTATGTAGAAGAATATGTACTGCAGAACGGTCTGAAATGCGCTGACGGTTAGAACTTTGTCCCAGTTACGTTTCGCGGGAAAAAGAAATTTCTTCCGCGCAATGCTGTAAATAAGAATGGTAAGAATGCCGGCAAGGAAGAACCGTACACCAGCAAACAGAATGGTTGACGGGACATTGCGCACGGGGAGAATAAGCTCATACCCTATTTTTATAAACGGGGTTGCGCTGCCCCAAAGCGCGCAGCACAGAAGTGCCGCAAAGGTCACAAAATACGGATTGGTGAATAATTTGTTTGATTTGCTTTGCAATTTACAGTACCTCTTTTCGTTATGTTCCCAAGTATTGTACCGCAAATCGCCCAAAAAATCAAGTGTTATTGCCTTTTTCCTTTATTTCCTGCTTCAGTAGCTGCCGGGAGTCATTCCTTTGACAATAAGCGGTGTGGCTTTAATTAAAAGCCACACCGCTTATTTATTGCTATTATTAGTGTTTTCTAAAGAATATTTTTATCTTTTCCCAAAAAGTGATTTCATTTTTGGTAAAGGTATTGGGGATTTCATAGCTTTCCTGCGTGCCAAAGCCGTCTACGCTTATTCCTTTTGAAGAAACGGAGACGAGCGAGAACGTAATATCGTCTGATGCGGACATGGGGGAAAGCGTTATGTATGGGACACCGTGAAAAATAAAGTGGGCAGGAGATAAAGCGGCAGCCTGAACAACAAGGGCAACTTTGTTGCTTTTTTCAATAAGCGCACGAAGCACATCGGCATTTTTTAATGTTTGAGCAGAAGACTCATCCGGAGACACCGCAAGAGGAATGTGGGTAAAGATAATTGCCGGTCGGTGGGATTTGCCGAGAAGGCGGGAAATCCATCCGAGCTGTTCATCATCAATGTAAAAGCGGTCGTCATCATCACTTACGGCATCAAGGAAAATGCATCGGTAGTCTGAAACGTCAAACGCGCGGTAACGCATGGTGTATTCCGCAACACGCATAAACTCACTCTTCGGGATAACGCTCTCTCGAACACCCCTAAGCGCATGCACCGAGGCGGTGTTGTCAAACGCGTTGAGGATGTTGTTTAAAAGGCAGGCGCTTTTTTCGGCATCGGCATTTCCGTCAATGGTATTGCCGAGCGTTGCGATAAACCTGCAATTGGAGGCGGCGCCGCATATAGATTCTATTTTTGATGCAAAGGCAGGGGGGATGTTCTCCGTCGCTGCAGCATCATATGGACACAGCATGTCGGAAAATGCGATGAAATGAATCATATGCAGAAGCCTCCTTTCAATTGAAAATCCTATATACAAAAATAAGAAAATAAAACAAAAGCTAAGCGCATTGGTTTCATTTTCTTATCTGTTTGCTATGGTGACCCGTAGGAGAATCGAACTCCTGTTACCGCCGTGAAAGGGCGGTGTCTTAACCGCTTGACCAACGGGCCATTTTTAAGCGGGACAGGGGAGAAACCGAGTCCCGCTGTGGTAGCGGCGGCTGGGCTTGAACCAGTGACCGTTCGGGTATGAACCGAATGCTCTAGCCAACTGAGCTACGCCGCCAAATGTTTAACTCGAACAGTCGAGCTTAATTATTATAATACAACTTTGACCGGATGTCAAGCTTTTTTTAAAAAAAAGTTGGCAGAAATTTGGCAAAAATCTGGCAATATTTTGGCAAAATTCTGGCAGAAATTTGGCAACCCAAAAAATTTTTTTAGTGTTATAATACTTTTCGTCACCTGGAAACAGCAGGTAACATCTTCGGTTTTTTACTGCAGAAGCGCACGTCTGCGGGGGAATTTCGAAGAAACACCGAAAGACTGTGCCGGCGAAAAAATTGCCGAATGAGAAGTCCGTCGCTTTTATGCGCGCAAAAGACAGGCGGCCTCACGGGAGGCGGCAGGAAGTCGCAGTGGATGCCGATACGGAATGAAGGTGTTAAAAATAAAAAAGGAGTTGTGGTTATGTTTAACGAAAACAACACACATGAACAGGAACTCGTATTAGCGGAAAAAATTTCCGATAACTGTGAACCTGAAATAAATGATACCTCAAAAATCGCCGAAGAGGAGAAAGGCGTGGAGGGATCTGAAGAGCAAACCCCAAAAGAGGAAGCAAAGACAATTCTGGCGCAGGAGCATGAAAAAATTGCAGACGCACGCTCACGTGCACTCGCGCAGGTTGAAAGGATGAGTCGCGAAACAGGTTTTTCGGGACCATGGGGCAGCTTATTCCGTGCATATCCGTCGCTTTCAAGAAAAGACGCAATCAAGCAGCTCGGAGATGCCGTAAAAGGCGGGATGACGCCGATTGAGGCATATCAGCAGAAGCTTCTTGAGGAAAAGGAGCGGGAGCTTGAAACCATGCGAAGCACCGCCACGGCAACAAAGCGCTCAATAGGCACGGTCACGGAAGAAAACACCGAGCAGGAGCTTGACGACTTCCTCATAGGATTTTATTCAGTTTAAAATAATTATTAAAAAAGAAAGGAAATTAAAAAATTATGTCAGCAATCAATTTACACACACAGTACGATAAAAACATTCAGACCCAGTATGTCAAGGACAGCCTTCTTGGCGATTGCCTTGACGACAGCTACAGCTTTTCCGGA
The DNA here is from genome assembly GCA_045537045.1 of Eubacteriales bacterium. Taxonomy (GTDB): domain Bacteria; phylum Bacillota; class Clostridia; order Oscillospirales; family JAAYXM01; genus SIG480. The sequence continues at coordinate 32,797 of JAZSOS010000040.1, read as the reverse complement.
GTCAGGACGGTAAGAATTTCAACACCTCTTACCGTTCCGATGTCGGATTATTCACGCACAGGAACCAACCGCTACGGTACTCCTAAAGAAATGGAAGATCTTGTTCAGGAGCTTACTCTTTCTCAGGACAAGAGCTTTACGCTTACAATAGATAAGGGTAACAACGCAGATCAGAACGGAATAAAGGAAGCCGGCAAGATGCTCAAGCTTCAGATGGCAGAGCAGGCAATTCCGCTTATGGATAAGTACAGCTTTGAACGCCTTTCAAAGCTTGCGGGCAAGATTGTCGGTAACTCAGCAGCTATCACAAAGGCCAATGTATGTGAACGCATAACAGCAGGTACAACACACATGGACGACTGCGAAATCCCGTCGTATGACAGAACTCTCTTTGTTCCGAGCGAAGTGTATGCAAAGCTTCGCCTTTCCGATGAGTTCCACGGTTGCGAAGGCCTTATGGAGAAGTCTCTTTCAAAGGGACAGGTGGGTACTTACGACAATATGCGCGTCGTTAAGGTTCCTCATTCACGCTGGCCGCAAAACGTAAACTTCATTATTGTTCACAAGCGCGCAGCCTGTGCGCCTGTAAAGCTCAACGATACGAAGTATCACAAGGACCCGCCGGGAATTTCCGGTTCTCTTCTTGAAGGAAGACAGTATTACGACCTTTTCGTTTTCGCTGCGAAGTGCAACGGCGTTTATGTCGATGTAAACACTGCAAGCGGAGCGGGCGTAATCTGTGCAACTCCTGAGATAACACCGGAAGGAGTAATCAGCTGCAGTACAAGCGACGTTACAATCAAATATACGGTTGACGGCTCAGACCCGAGATATTCAGCTACGGCAAAAATCGGAACATCAGTTCCGTCGGCTTCGGCAGGTACGGTTGTCCGCGCGTATGCGTATAAAGACGGTACGTTCCCTTCAGAGGTTGCAAGCGTCGAGATAGAATAAGACGCCCGAAATGCGGAGCGGGGGACATCCCTGCCCCGCATTTTGTGTACAGAAAAAAGGAGATTTATTTAAAATGAAAGCATATGATATATACAAAAGAACCCTTGCAATCATGTTTGAAAACGAGGGGGATGATAAAATGTTTTACGACAAATTTACAGAGATACTCAACCTTCTTATCTGCGAAGCGTTGCCGTATGAAAACTCAGGTCGTGCAAGCCGTGGAGAGGAAGAACTTGCGTTTCCGCCCAGCGTGGAGAGCATGGAGGATGAGGTGGATATGTCTTACACTATTTGCGGAGTGGCTCTGCCATACGGCGTTGCATCGTATTTCTACAAGGACGACGGAGAACTCTATGATGCAGAGAAGTCCCGCGAAAGATATGTAAACGCGCTAAAGGAAGCCGCAAAGCACCGTGCGGTTGATATAATTGACGTATACGGAGGTGAAGAGATATGACGGGCAGTGCGATAAGCGAAACCTTTTTGTCGCTCGTAACGGCGGATTTGTACATAGTTATTGCCGCGGTTTACGGCGTTTGCTTTGCACTTAAGCGAGCGAGGTTCTTTGATGACAGATTTATCCCGCTTGCGGCGATTCTTCTCGGCGTAGGGTTCGAGCTTCTTACTTTTGCATATACCGGCGGAGTGGCTGTTGAGTTTGTGCTTCGAGGAATAATCTGCGGTATGGCGGCGGTATATGTTGCAAATATTGTAAAGCAAATAGGAGATGACGGGAAATGACATCAAATGTGTTTAAAGGCGGGAAGATGTATTCTGTGCCGATGAAGGACATTGAATACATAGGATATTTCGGCGCGAAAGGCAACAGCGAGGAAGTTAAAGGCGCAAGGTCGCGGATAACAAAGCTCCGCGGCAGAACACCCGATTTCCTATTTAATGCCGAGCTGTTCGATTTTAACACCCGCAAGGCGGCAAGCGATGTAGTCAGCGGCGGGGTGATACACCGCCTTACCGAAGGGTACGGCATCGCTTTTCCGGACAATAAATCTGCGGTCTTTTCATATAAAAATAATGTCGGTGCCGCGGATTATGTCGGCGCATATCCTGTGCTTGTCCGCAACGGAAAGGCGGAAAACATAACCCCCGCAGGAATTGCGGGACGGCGCGGAAGAACGGCAATAGGAGTGTCGGACAGCACGCTTTTTATCGCGCTTCTTCCTGATGGCGGAGGAGCAACCCCGGCAGAACTTCGGCGTGCGTTTGTGTCGTTCGGCGCTGTGAACGCGATAAACCTTGACGGAGGGGGAAGCACCCAGTTTTACGCGCCTCTCGGTAACCATTTTTCCGGCAGACGTGTCCGCGGTTTTATCGGAGTGTGGATTTCTGGCGGAGATATCCGCTATGTAAAGGTAAGAACGGCGCTCAACGTGCGCTCGGGAGCGGGCATATTGAATAAGCGCGTCGGAAAGCTGTATAACGGAGATGCCGTGACCGTGCTTGAGGAAAAGAACGGCTGGGCAAGGATTGCGGCGGGCTGGATATCTGCAAAATATCTTGTGAAAAAACGGTAGAAAGGGAAGGTGAAAGGATGTGGAATATGTAACGTGCGAAACGTGTGCAAACCACCGCGAAGAGATAAACGAGCGGTTAAACCACGGAGATGTGCGCTTTGAGCGGCTTGAAACCAAGCTTGATACGCTCATTTCTACAAACCGCCTTATTGCCGGTTCGGTAATAGGCGGCGTGGTAACGATTATTGCAACGCTTATCCTGCGGGGAATATAACCGGAATAGAATAAACAAGGACTGAGAGAAGGTCATTTTAGACGTTTTCTCAGTCCTGTTTGTTACAAAAATATTGACTGCACCTGAACAAGGTGGTATAATTTAATATGTATATAATATACTCAGCTGATTGTGTCTGCACGGACATACAGGAAAGAGGATAGAGATGATTAAGAAGTTTGAGAAAAAAGTGTGGCTTGCCACTCCTACAATGCACGGAGAAGAGCTTAAATACATGAAGGAAGCGTATGACACCAACTGGATGTCCACAATCGGAGAAAATATAAACGTCATCGAAAAGAAAATGGCGGATTATACCGGCTGTAAGCATTCGGTCGCGCTCTCCTGCGGAACTTCTGCACTTCATCTTGCAATAAAGCTTGCGGGAGTGAAGCCGGGGGATAAGGTTTTCTGTACGGATATGACCTTTGCCGCAACCGTTAATCCAATCGTGTACGAAAAAGCCATCCCCGTGTTTATAGACAGCGAAAGAGAAACATGGAATATGGCCCCCGAAGCACTCCGCAAGGCTTTCAAGCTTTATCCCGATGTTAAAGTGGTTGTCGTTGCGGATTTGTACGGAACTCCCGCAAAGTATGATGAGATAAAAGAAATATGCAGTGAGAACAACGCAATTCTTATAGAGGACGCGGCAGAGTCGCTTGGCGCGGAATATAAGGGTGAAAAAGCAGGAAGCTTTGGTACATATAACGTAATTTCCTTTAATGGAAATAAAATCATAACCGGCTCATCCGGCGGAATGCTTCTTTCCGATGATGTTGATGCGATAAACAAGGCGAAAAAATGGTCAACCCAGAGCCGTGAGAACGCACCATGGTATCAGCACGAGGAGCTTGGCTATAACTACCGTATGAGCAATGTTATAGCCGGAGTTGTGCGCGGACAAAGCGAATACCTCGGAGAGCATATTGCGCGCAAAAAGGAAATCTATCTCCGCTATAAAGAAGGTTTCCGTGATTTGCCGATAAAGCTTAATCCGTACATAGAAAACGATATGGAGCCGAACTTCTGGCTAACCTGCGCGCTGATAGATAAGGAGCATATGTGCAAGCAGGAAAGAAGCGCGACAAGCGCAACATATATAAAACAAGGCGGCAAGTCCTGCCCTACGGCGATTTTAGATAAGCTTGCTGAGTATAACGCAGAGGGCAGACCGATATGGAAGCCGATGCATATGCAACCAATTTACAAGGAATATCCGTTCGTCAGCGCGAGCGATGAAGCGGTAAATGAGGATATCTTCGAGCGCGGGTTCTGTCTGCCGTCGGATATTAAAATGACAGAGGAAGAACAGGCAATAGTTATTGAAATAGTAAAAAGCGCATTTGGGGAGTAAGCTCATTGAAGTTGTCAGAGCTTGTTTTGTCAGATAACCATAATAATAAAAAAGGGCGAGTTACTCGCCCGTTTTTTGTAAAGTGAGGAGAAATATTTTGAACTCATTAAAACAATTTGAATTAGTAATAGAAGTTGCAAGATGCCACAGCATATCAAAAGCTGCAAAGAATTTAAAAATATCACAGCCAACACTTTCGAAATATCTTGCAAATCTTGAGAAAAAGCTTGAAATTGAGCTGTTTGACAGGACGAGCATTCCTATATCTTTGACAGAGGCGGGAGAAAAGTTTGTAAGAGCGGGAAAGCGTATTCTTGATGTTAATGCGCAGCTTGAGCGTGACTTTTTGAAAATTAAAGAAAATACTGCTGATGTTGTGAGGGTAGGAATAAGCCCTACAAGAGCGCATTATATTCTGCCTGCTTTAGTGCGAGAGTTTCAAAAACTTAATTCTTCTGCGAAGCTTGTGATAAAAGAGAGAACAACGGCGCAGTTAAATGCAGAACTTTTATGCGGAGAGCTTGATTTAATTATTTCGCTACGGCATGAGGAAACCAATCAATTCCAGTCTGTATCTCTGTTTTCTGAAAAGGTGATGCTTGCAGTTCCAAAAAGATTTTCAGATCTTGATGCTCTGTCTGTTTTAGAAAAATGCCCGTTCATAAGTGCTGGTTCGGGACTTAAAATGTCCAATGTCCTTTTGGATATTCTCAGCGAAGTAAAGGGAAAAGAGCCGATTATAGAGGCTCAGTCCATTGATTCTGTTCTTTCGCTTGTCAATCAGGGTGTAGGGGCAACAATTGCGCCGTCTTACGTTTATGAGTATGGCATATATGACAACATAGTTTTTATGGAGATTCCTGAGTCTATGGAAAAACGCTTTGCTTCAAAGCTTGAGAGAGAAGTATGCGTATTTTTCAGAGAAAAACAGCTTTTAAGTGATTCTGAAAAAGATTTTGTGCGCGCTTGCGAAAATATGTGTAATTCATAGAAGTCAAATTTACCATATAGCAATATTGCTATATGGTAAATTCATATTGCTATTTTTCTTTTTATGTTATATAGTAATATATAAGGGAAGATATTACAAACAAATAAAAGGAGATGTGGATATGCCATCAGCATTTTTGTACCTGGGAATTTTGCTCGGTGTAGTAATCATATGGTTTATGGTTCTTAAACGGCCTGTGTATGAAGCTATTTTAATAAGCTTTCTTGTTTTGCTTGCCGTAACGAACACATGGGGAAATGTGTGGGAGTACATAGACAAAAGTCTTTCAACATCGCTTCTTTATTCAATGACGGCGTTTGTTGCGATGTCCGTAATTCTTACAAAAACAAAGGCGATAGACAGCTGCGTTGCGATAATACTCTCGCTGCTCGGAAGGGTTACAGGTGGAGCAGGATATGTTTCTGTAATTGCGAGCACATTTATGGGTGCGCTTTCCGGAAGTGGCCCCGGAAATGTTATGGCAACAGGCGCACTTACAATTCCTGCTATGAAGAAAACCGGATTTCCACCAGAGCTTGCGGCGAATATTGAGAGTAATTCGAGTTATATGGGAAATATGATTCCGCCATCCTCAAATATAGTTGCCGCGCTCGGGGCATATACTGCGCTTTACCCTGCGGCAGATTTGACTATCGGTCAGTTCTGGATAGTTTTGTGGGGCGTTTCCGTGTGGTTCATTCTTCAGCGCGTTCTTATGGTATACGGATTTTGCAAGTACTACAAAGTAAAGCCCATGGCAAAGGAGGACCTTCCTGATTTAAAAACAGTTCTAAAGACGGGATGGAAGGGGCTTCTTATTCCGGTAATCATCCTTTTACCGTTTTTTCTTGATTATCTCTTTAAAGACACGCTGTTTACTGCACGCCTTGGCGCGAGCGGGGCAAAGAACTTTTCTTCAAGCCTGCTTATTTTCATTCCGGGAATTGCCGCTATATATGCTCTCCTTATTTCAGAAGATAAGAGCTTCTTAAAACCGTTAAAGCTTTCGGAGACATTTGCAAAGGCAGTAAAAAGCATTGCTCCGACAGTAGGGGTTTGCGTTATCGGATATATGATTGGTGCGCTTTTTGCATCTATGGATATAGCGGGAGAAATGGAAGCTTTCATTACTTCCCTTGAAATGGGAAAGCTTGGAATGGTAATATTCATTTGCCTGTTTACTTGCTTCCTTGGAATGGTTATTCCCGGCTCATCGCTTGTTGTAATTTTCGGAAGCGTGTTTATAACCGTCCTTGCATCGGTCGGAGTAAACCCGCTTCTCGCCGCCGCAATGCTTCCATGTATCTGCGGAGTTATGTGCGGAATTACACCGCCGCTCGGCCTTGGAATGTATGCGGGAATGTCACTTGCTGAGTCTGATTTTGGAAAAACATTTAAGAACAATCTGTGGTGGGTAGCCGCTCAGTTTATTATGGAAGTTGTTGTTCTTATGGGACTCTTGCCTGTTTTCGGACTATAAGGAGGTAAGGTTATGAAAAAAGCTTTAAATAAGATTTCAGAAGTCTGCAAAAAGGTTTTTGGCTACGGAATATACTTTTCGTTGTTTGTCGGAGGTCTTACTTTTTTTGGGTACGTTGCAGCGTTCATAATCGGCGGGGAAACGGCAACTGAAATATGCACATTTATATACAAAAAAGTAATTCCGGTTGTAATTTATGTATCTAATGTTATGGTTCTTTTGGGGATTTTCGCAATGTACTTATCCGGGGAATATGCCCTCACACCGCAGAAAAAAGAGAAATAATAAGGAAAGCAGGTCATTTGTTGAAAATGACTTGTTTTTTTGAATTTATAAAAAGTGCATATGAATATGTGCCAGAAAAACGAGGAGAATGCGTTTCGGTTCTTTCTTCTTGACTTTGTTTTGATTTCTTGTTAAAATTACCTCACGATAGTTTATTATATTTTGTAATAAAGCACGTGCAGATGAAAGGATGATTTACTATGCAAAAAAACAAAAAAGTCGGAATATTAACTTTTTCCTACTCAAGTAATGGTGGATCTGTAATGCAGGCTTTTGCACTTCAAAAGACTATTTCTGATATGGAAGGATATACTGCATCCATAATAAATTATACCAAAACTTTTGCAGGGAAACCTGTGTTTGGGCAGACTGTTTTTACAAAACCGCTTAAAACCTGGACTCCAAAGCAAATTGTAAAATGGATTATTCGTATACTCGCTCATCCGTTGAGAATGAGAAAATACGAAAAGTTTTTCAAAAAATATTACAACGAGTTTTCTGACCGTGCATATACAAGAGACACATTGGAAAAGCTCGAGGATAAATACGACAAATTTGTTGTAGGTAGTGACCAGGTGTGGAACTACGGAAGTCCCCAAGTAGATGATACATATTTCCTTGATTTTGTACGTGATAATTCAAAAAAAGTGGCGTATGCTGCAAGCTTTGGCAAAAAAAGCATACCTGAGGAAAAACGACAAAACGCAGGTGCTCTTATATCGTCTTTTTCAGCAATATCTGTGCGCGAGCCTGAAGGTGTGGATATAGTATCAGAATTGACCGGCAGACAGGCAACGTGGGTGCTGGACCCCTCTCTTCTTTTAGATAAGCAGGAATATCATAAGCTAAGCATCCCTCCTCGGAAAAAAGGTTATGTCTACCTGTATTTAAGAGAGGACTCTCCGCGGCTTGAAGAGTTCGCGAAAAGGTTGGCTCTCGCAAAAGGACTTACTGTCATAAAAGTTTTTGCTCATTGGCTTTGCGGTAAAAATGGTAAACAGCAAACTCCAATAGGTCCGCACGAATGGCTGGGATATCTGGAGAATGCCGAATATGTATTGACAAACAGCTTCCACGGCATCTGTTTCTCTATTATATTTGAAAAGGATTTCTTTGTTGACTACCTTAAAGAAACCCCAATATCTACCAACGCGAGAATAGAGGGAATGTTGAAACAATTTGGTCTTTCAAAGAGATGCATCGACGATGTTGAAGATATAAACTCATTGGATAAAATCGATTATGTCAGCGTGAACAAGTTGAAAGAGCAACGAAAAGAAGACTCACTGTCTTATCTGAAAAATGCTCTTTTGGGGGGAGAAAAACAAGAATGAAAAAATATATCTATGAAGATAAAAACAATTGTTGCGGTTGTGGTGGATGCGTAAATATATGTCTTCATAATGCAGTTTGTATGCAAAAAGACGAATATGGCTTTGTCTATCCTGTTGTTGATGCCGATAAATGTATAAAATGTAATCTCTGCTCAACCGTATGCCAAAAAGTGAACAAGAACGAAAGTGATATGCCTCTTATGGCATTTGCAGCGTCTCACCGAAGTAAAGAGGTTTTAAGAAAAAGTTCCTCCGGAGGTGTCTTTTCGGCTATTGCAGAATGTTTTTTAGATAACGGTGGTGCAGTATGCGGATGTATTTTTGATGATAAATTAAATGCCGTACATATATGTACAGAGAAGAAGGATGATTTTCTCAGAATGAGAAAATCAAAATACATTCAGAGTGATGTTGGTTTCATATATCGCGAAGTAAAAACACGTTTGAAGTCGGGACAGCACGTGCTGTTTACTGGTACTCCGTGCCAGGTGGCAGCACTCTATTCCGTAGTGGGCAGAGAGCACGAAAACCTTACAACTATGGACTTAGTATGCCATGGCGTGCCGAGCCAGTATATGTTTGACAGATTTATAAAATATCTTGAAAAAAAGTATAAAACACAGATTGTTAACTTCAATTTCAGAAGTAAAAAGTATGGTTGGCAAAGGTATACTTCAGAGTTTACTGATGTGCACAGACACACAACAAACATTGGAAAAAGAAGTGAATTTTATATCCCCTCTTTTACCGGTGGAAATACAATAAGACCGAGCTGCCTTTCCTGTAAATATGCCTGTGCCAACCGTATAGGCGATATTACGATAGGTGATTTCTGGGGGCATGAGAAGCTCGACCTCAAATGCGATATTTCTAACGGCACATCAATATTTACGATAAACAACGAAAAATCAATGAAGTGGCTTGATATCCTTTCTGAAAATCTCATTTACGAAAAAATTGACTATAGCATAGCAGTAAATGGAAATACTTGTTTACGGAATCCCACTCCCAGAGGCAAAAAAAGAGACATATACATGCAAGCACTAAGGGATGACAAAATAGAAGAGCTTGCACTGAAATACCAAAAAAATAACAAAAAAACAATACTGCGCGAAAAGATAAAACTCTCTGTACCTCTCTCTGCTTTCACGTTTTTGATGAAAAAGAAATCCCGATAATACACACCATACTAGTTGAATTTTTTTAATGCATATGTTATACTATTTAGTGTATAATTTAAAGTGTATAATTTAAGTTGATAGTATTTGGGGGATAGGAAATGAAAAATTTAAATCTTGCTTCAAAGCGTACTTTTGATATTATTGCAAGCTTGTTGTTGATAGTTTTTTTAACCATTATACCTGTTCTTATAGTAATTCCAGTTTTGATTAGGCTTACTTCAAAAGGTTCTGCAATATTTACTCAAGACCGAACCGGAAAAGATGGAAAGACTTTTAAGATTTATAAATTTAGAACAATGCTTATTCCGGAAGAAAGCTTTGATAAAGATGGCAGAGCTCTTGAGCCAAAAGAAAGGATAACCAAAGTCGGGAGAATTTTGCGTAAGACAAGCCTCGATGAGCTTCCCCAACTGTTTAACATTCTAAATGGGACAATGAGTATTGTCGGTCCTCGTCCGACGTTGCCATATCAGATGGAGAACTATACTGATGAGCAAAAACAGCGGTTGAAAATGCGTCCTGGTATTACTGGATGGGCGCAGGTCAACGGAAGAAACGACTTGAGCTGGACTGAGAAAATAGAGTTCGACCTTGAGTACATAGAAAAGTTTAATCTTTGGTTTGATATAAAGATTTTATTCAAAACAGTTTTTGTGGTTTTAAAAATGGATGGAATTGCATTCACTAAAAGTGATTCAATAAATAAAAAAGCTACACAGCAAATGGAAGAAAAGACAGAAGAAGTTATTGTTAAATAATTCTAAGGGTGAATACATATGAAAGCGCTTGTATTATGCGGAGCACTTCCGCAGATAGCTTTGATTAAAGAATTGAAAAGTCGAGGTATCTATACAATCCTTGCAGATATGAACGAGAAAGTTGCTGCAAGAGAATATGCAGATAAATTCTATCCCGTCTCTGTGCTTGATGTAGATGCAGTAAGAAAAGTGGCTGTCGATGAAAAGGTTGATTACATCCTTACCGTATGTGCAGATCAGGTGTTGCAGGTTGTCGCCCAGATAGCCGAAGAGTTAGGTCTTCCGTGGTATATCGATTACGAAACCGCTGAAAATGTTTCTAAAAAATCTTATATGAAAAAGATTTTTTGGGAAAACGACATACCAACAACAAAGTATGTCATAATGGATGAATTTGATGAAGATAAAATTAAGCACCTTCAATATCCGATAATTGTAAAACCTGTTGATTCGTATTCATCAAGAGGTGTTTGCAAGGTTAATTCTCTTGATGAGCTTAAAGTTGCATTTAAAAATGCAATAAACATAAGCCGTACAAACGGTGCTATTGTTGAGGAGTTTGCAGAGGGTGAAGAAATAACCGTCGATGTATATGTTGAAGACGGAAAAGCAAATGTTCTTTGTCTTTCCAAGCTTGATAAAATTCCCGGGAATGAAAAGTTTGTTATATACAGAAGCCATATTCCGGCCCCGATTTCCGACGATATTAAACAAATTATAAGCGATACCGCACAGAAAATAGCGGATGTGTTTAAGCTTAGGAATTGCCCGATGCTTATACAGCTTATATCAAACGGCAAATCAATATCCGTTGTGGAATTTTGCGCGAGAACCGGCGGCGGAATAAAGTTTTTAATGATAAAAAAATTCTCCGGGTTTGATGTTGTAAAGGCAGTTGCAGACCTTACCTTGGGCGAAAAGCCGCATGTAGAAGAGATAAAGAAGCCGGAAAAATTTACTGTGAATGAGTTTATTTATTGCATCGATGGTGAGTTTGACCGCATTGAAGGCTTTGAAGAACTTCTCGCTGAGAATATAATTGTTGAGTATTCCGCATTTAAAGCAAAAGGATTCAAATTTAGCGGAATAAAGAGCAGCGGAGATCGCGTGGCATATTTCAGCGTTGAGGCAGACACTCTTGAAGAACTGAAAAAGAAACACAAAATTGCAAATTTGCGTATAAAGGCGCTTGATGTAAACGGCGTTGATTTAATAAGACACGATTTGGTAGCACAATATAACAACTAAAGGGTGTTTTTATGAACGTTTTATTTCTTACAATAAGTGCAATGCCACATTTGAGTAAACATTCAATATCCGTTGACCTGATACACGAGTTTATCAGAAACGGACACAAGGTGTATGTGGTTTGCGCGCTTGACCGTGGAAGCTCTCAGAATACTGTTTTGGCAGAAGAAGCGGGAGCTACTGTTCTTAGGGTAAAAATAGGAAAGAACAAAAAAGCTAATATAATTGAAAAGGGAATAACCACACTTCTTTTACCCGTTTTGTATAAGGCGGCAGTAAAAAAGCATTTTAAAAATGTGAAGTTTGACCTTGTCATGTATCCCACACCGCCGGTAACTCATGTCGGAACGGTCAGCTACATAAAAAAACGTGACAATGCAAAAACATATTTGCTTTTAAAAGATATTTTCCCGCAAAATGCTATTGATATCGGAATGATGAAAAAGTCAGGATGGAGATACATCGCTTATCTCTATTTCCGAATGATTGAGAAAAAGCTTTATAAAATATCCGATTATATCGGTTGCATGTCGCAGGCAAATGTTGATTACATTCTTCGACACAATCCGAAGGTGACACCGGATAAAATAGAGGTGTGCCCTAATAGTATAGAAATACAGGATTTCCAAGTAACGGATGCTGAATGCAAGGAAATTCGGGAAAAGTATGGAATACCTCTTGACAAAAAGGTGTTTATCTACGGCGGAAATCTCGGGAAGCCTCAGGGAATACCGTTTCTGATGGAATGCTTAAAGATAGAGCAAAATAACGAAAATGCATTTTTCCTTGTGGTAGGAGACGGTACGGAGTATAAAAAGCTTGAAGTGTTTTTCTCCGAAACAAAGCCTGCAAATGCAAAGCTTTTAAAAAAGCTTCCAAAGGAAGATTATGACAGGTTGGTTTCAGCGTGCGATGTCGGGCTTATTTTCCTTGACCACCGCTTCACGATACCTAACTTTCCGTCGCGCATACTTGCGTATATGCAGAAAAAAATGCCGGTGCTTGCCTGCACAGACCCGAATACGGACATGGGAAAAATCATCACCGAAAACGGCTTCGGCTGGTGGTGTGAGAGTAATGATGTGAACAAGTTTTCAGAGCTTGTTGAATCGGCACTGAAAGCTGATTTAAAAGCAATGGGTGAAAAAGGGTATAAGTATTTGGAAGAAAATTATACGGTTGAGAAAGCGTATAAGATAATTTGTGATAGAGTTTTATAGCAAGACGGAAGGTGAAAAAATGCGCATAGTTGTAAATGATATAGCGGCAAGCACAGGCGGCGCACTTTCAATACTTCGTGATTTTCACTCTTTTGTAAAAAACACCGACAGAGAAAATGAATGGATTTTTCTGCTTGGTGATCGCTATATTGAGGAAACTGAAAGTATCAAGGTAATCACGCTTCCGGCTGTTAAGAAAAGTGGTTTAAAAAAAGTTATATTCGACTTTTTTACCGGAAGAAAGTTTATAAACGAGCTGAGACCTGATTGTGTGATTTCCTTGCAGAATATAATAACCTTTGGAGTGAAGGCAAAACAATTTGTATATATCCATCAAGCCATTCCATTTCAAAAAACAAAGCATTTTTCGTTCTTAAAAAAAAGCGAAAAGACATATGCTATATATCAGCACTTAATAGGAAGAATAATAAAACGCTCTGCAAAAGCTGCGGACGGAGTAATTGTTCAGACGGAGTGGATGAAAAACGCCGTTTCTGAAATGGCGGGAGTGGACAGAAGCAAGGTTTTTTGCGTTTCTCCGGTCGTTAATATTCCTGCAGAAATGAAGACAGAAAATGCTTTTGATTGCAGAAAGTTTTTTTACCCTACTGCAAAAGCTATTTATAAGAATAACAAGTGTATATATGATGCTTGTGAAATTTTAAATGATGACGGGTATAGCGATTTTTCTGTTGAGCTGACAATAGATGAAGGGTGTTCCTCAAACAATATTTCTTATCTTGGTAGGATTACACGCGAGGATGTTTTTAAAAAATATAACCAAGCGACTCTAATTTCTCCTTCATACATTGAAACATTCTCCCTTCCGCTATCGGAGGCAAAGGCTTTTGGAGCAATTATTCTGGCAAGCGATTGCCCGTTCAGTCGAGAAGTGTTAAAAGATTATCCAAATGCTTACTTTTTCAACCCCTTTAGTCCGGAGGAACTGGCAGGACTTATGAAAAAGGTAATTGAAGGTGAAATTGAGCGAAAAGAAGCTCAATGCGATGTGGAAAAAACAAGCTCCTGGCAAGAAATTTTAGATTTGTTAGTAGGTTGATGTAATGAAACTTTTGTTCTTAGGTCTGATGTATGACAGAGAAAAGGAAAAAGAGTATCTCGAAAAAAGTAAGATAGGAATGCAGGCTGCCGCAAATACATATCAGTGGGCGATGCTTGACGGGTTCATTGAAAACCGGGCGGATATTACTCTTTTTAACACTTTGCCTGTTGGCACGTTCCCAAAGTACTATAACGAATTGGCAATTTCTTCTCGAAAGTGGAAGTATCGGGATATTGATTGCGAAGAAATAGGTTTTTTGAACCTTCTCTTTTTCAAACAATTATCGCGAAAACGCAACTACATAAAGAAAATCAGGAATTGGATAAAAGGTGATGACGGCGAAAAAACTATAGTTTCATATTCTCTGTATCTTCCGTTTTTGAAGGCTTTAAAGTGGTTAAAGAAAATTCATCCCGAAGTTAAAACTTCAGTTGTCGTTACAGACTTATATGGCAAAAACGGAATACCCACAAAAAATAGAATAAAAGCATTTTTGATGCAAAGTTATCAGAAAAAAATCGACCGATTCACGAAGTATATTGATTCGTTTGTCATACTCACAGAACATATGAAAGAGCCGCTTTCCATCGAGGAGAGACCGTACATAATTGTCGAAGGAATAAATAGCTTAAGAGAAGAGAACATAAGCGTGGAAAAAACGGGTAAAAAAGCCATTTTATATACAGGAACTCTCAATTATCAATTTGGGATAAATACATTGTTGGATGCGTTTTCTTTGATAGAAGATGACAATTATGAGCTTTGGATTTGCGGTGATGGTGCCGCAAAAGAAAAAATTATTTCATTATCAAAAGAAGATAGTAGAATAAAGTTCTTTGGTTTTTTGCCCAAAAATGAAATCTTAAAGTTACAAAGACAGGCAACTGTTTTAATAAACCCACGCCAAAACAAAGGAGAATATACGAAGTACAGCTTTCCGTCGAAAACTATCGAGTATCTTGCAAGCGGAACGCCACTTGTTGCATATAAGTTGGACGGGATACCGGACGAGTATGATGAATATTTGCACTATGTAGAAAATAATTCTGCTGAGGCATTGAAAAGCAAGATTGTGGAAGTTTGCGAGCAAAGTTATGAGGAAAGAAAGGCTTTTGGTGACCGAGCCAAGTCTTTCGTTTCAGAAAACAAAAATCCACAAAAACAGGCAAAACGAATTCTTCAATTTATTAATGAATAGAAGGAATGCAGATATGAGTTTCAATATTCCTGTTGCTGTTTTTATCTTTAAAAGAGATAAGGCGGTAGAAATCATCAAAAGGGTTTCCAAGGTTAAGCCCCAAAAACTGTATATAATGGCTGATGAAGGAAGAACCGAAGAGGAAAAAGAGCAGGCACATCGCTGCAGAGAAATGGTTGAAGCTGCGATTGACTGGGAGTGCGAAGTCATAAAGAATTATGCAGAAGAAAACCGTGGTGTATATGAGAATATAGGCGAAGGTGCAAAGTGGGTGTTGCGTCGGGAAAAATGGGCAATTTTTCTTGAGGACGATAATCTGCCCGAGGTTTCTTTCTTCAGTTTTTGCGAAGAAATGCTCAAGCGGTATGAAAACGATACTCGTGTGCTTTGGATTTGCGGAACAAATTACTTGGGCGATTACCGCCCAAAAGACGGAGCAAGCTATGTTTTCACACGGCATATGTTACCTTGCGGATGGGCGTCTTGGAGCAATAAGTTTGAGAGATTTTATAACGGTGATTTATCTTTGTGTAAAAACCAAACGGTTATGGAAAGAATACCCCATAATTATTGCAACAAGTCAGTGTATAAGCAGTATAAGTCAAGCTGGATGGGTGAGTTTCGTCGTATGGAATCAGGACAAAAACCTATATCGTGGGATTATCAGATGGACTTTACCATTAAGGCTCACGGCTTATACGGAATTTGTCCGTGCAAAAACCAGATTAAGAATATCGGCGTAGATGAGTTTTCGATCCACGGTGGAAAGAGCTTTAGTCTGATAATGACAAAGCGTTTCTGCGGAATGGATTCTTATGAGCTTGAGTTTCCTCTTAAACATCCTGAGACACTCCTGGCAGATCCCGTTTTTGAAAAGAAAACAGGTAAAATTATTTTAATACCGCTTCGATACAGAATAAAAATGCGGATATCGAAATTTATCAGAAAATTTATATCTGTTCCCAAAGGGACAAGCTTAAAGGAATTTGTGAAAAATGGTTTCAAATAAAACTAAAGGAAGTTTTTACAACAAAAAAACAGTGCAGCTGTTTTATATTCTTTTGATTTGCTTTTGCAGCGGTCATGCCTTGCAAACGATAAAAACGTCGTTGCAACTGTTTGTTATTCCGGCAGCGTTGCTATTGAGCGGACCTATTTTAAATGAGTTATTTAATAAAAAGCTTAATCTGCATTCTACATCTGCATTGCTTTTTGTTGTTATGATAGCTTGTACTGCTTTTTTGTATTTTCCTTCTGCAAGTTTTACGTACTTTTTGCTTGTGTTTATTGTTCTTACGGCGTTTGGCATAACTTGTGTATATTCATTTGATAATTTTATCAGATGTTATTTATACATAATGACAGGAGTTACAATTATTGCGCTTATTGGTTATTATCTGGTTAATAACACGAGCGTGCTTAGCTTTTTGCCAACATATAACAATGTTAATGATGTAGAATATAAGGTTGGTTTAATATTTAATTATATAACGATTGTTCCCGACCGTAATTGCGGAATGTTCTGGGAACCGGGGCTTTTTGCAACAAATTTGATTTTTTCGCTTGTATTTGAAATTGCCTTCAAGAAAACGCGGCCGAGTATACTTCGTATTATATTGTTCGCTTCAGGAATAATTACAGCTAATTCTTCTGCCGGATTTATATTGTGTGTATTTTGCATTTGGCTTTTAATTATTAAAGGAAGAAAGAACAGTTTGCAGAGTGCAGCATGGAAATTCTTTTCTTTTGTTATGTTTACTGCGGGTGTTGTTTTAGTTTTAAATCTGGACAGTATTATTATGGAAACTGCTTTAGGAGACAACGAATACGTTACAAAGCTGATATCAGATAATGTTGCGAATTCTTCACGTGCGCAAGCTATTTTACACAATTTGGAGATTTTTGTTAAAAATCCTATTTTTGGTGCGGGATACACAAATGTTGCACAGCAGATGAAGTACACAGCTGATACATCAAGCTCGACATATATATTGAGTGTTTTCGGCTCTTTAGGTATTTTGTATACGTTTTTTTGGATATACGGGGTTGTTAAAATCAAAGAACTAAACTTTTTTTCTAAAGTTATAATTTCTATCATTTTTGTTATGATTATCAACAAAGAGTCGCATCTTACATTATTATTCAGTTGGATACTGTTGTTCTATTTATTAAAAAATTGTTCGATTCAGAAGGAAAATGAAAAAAATGCAAAAAATCAAGAAAATATTATCGGACAAAGATGAACGAAATTTGTTAAAAAATATTTTTATGGCGTTTTTGGTTAAAGGAGCATCTTTGTTTGTTTCCGTATTCTCAATGCCGCTGTATATCAAATATTTTGATGATAACGTAGTTCTGGGATTGTGGTTTACAATATTGTCAATGTTATCTTGGATTTCGGTTTGCGATTTGGGTTTAGGAAACGGACTGCGAAACATGCTTACAAAATCGCTTGCACTGAATGATGAAAGAATGGGTAAGAAATATGTTTCGTCGACATACGCGGCGGTTACGGCCATAATTTTGCCGATATTTATTGTAGGCTCCGTTGTTTTGATTCTATTTGATTTAAATTCATTTTTCAATATATCAGAAGCAATAATAAGCGCAAAAACGCTGAAGCTTTCAATGTTTATACTTTTCTTTGGCGTTTGTATAAGTTTTATTCTTAAGCTAATACATAACGTTGTTTATGCTATTCAGAAATCTTATTTAAACAATGTTATGGCACTTATGGTTAGCGTGATTCCATTAATATATGTGTTTCTCTTTAAAGGAGAGAATGTAGAGAAAAATTTAATCGCCTTGTCGCTAGTGCATATTTTAGCTATAAATATTCCGTCGGTGTTTGCAACATTTATACTGTTTAATAAGGAATATTTAAAGCCGTATAAGTTTTCGCTTAAGGAGATTGATTTTAACATAGGGAAAAACGTATTGCAGTTTGGAACGCAGTTTTTTCTCGCACAAGTGTTCTTTATGATATTAATGTCAACAAACGAGGTTTTAATAAGTACATATTTTTCTCCGGAGTATGTTGTAGAATACAGTGCATATTATCGCTTGTTTACAGTTATAGGTTCTTTGTTCACCCTTGCTTTGTCGCCTCTTTGGTCTAAGATAACGAAGGATTTATACGAGAAAAAAT
This sequence comes from Eubacteriales bacterium, assembly GCA_045537045.1. Lineage (GTDB taxonomy): Bacteria > Bacillota > Clostridia > Oscillospirales > JAAYXM01 > SIG480. Next base: position 14,831 of record JAZSOS010000040.1, on the reverse strand, counting down.
ACAAGAAAATCAAGTACACAAACTATGTGCTGTATATATGTGCGGGAATTGCGATAATCGTTCAATTTGCAATAGTGCCGATTCTGCAATTTTTATTTAATATCTGGTTAGGAGATGCGGCAATAAAAGTCGATTATACAATCGCTATTATATTTGCTTCTTTTGCGGGATTGTATGTTTTAAACATTGCATTAACAACTGTTGCCAACGGAATTGGAAATTTAAAATCTCAAATAGTTTTTTATGGTATCGGTGCACTTTTAAAAATTCCTTTTGCTTATTTTTTAAAATTCAACTCATTGGGCTGGTGGTACATAATTGCATATAATGCTTGCGTTATTGCGTTGTTCTGCATGTATCAGACATTTTGGGTTGAAAAGAAAATAAAATCATTAATAAAATCGGAGGAATAAAAAATGGGTATATTTAGCGGAAAAACATTACTTATTACTGGAGGAACAGGGTCATTTGGTAATGCGGTTCTTAACCGTTTTCTTGATACGGATATAGGTGAAATTCGTATCTTCTCACGTGACGAGAAGAAGCAGGACGATATGCGCCACGAGTATCAGGTGAAATATCCGGAAGCAAGCAACAAAATCGAGTTTTACATCGGTGATGTAAGGGATTTGCAGAGCGTTAAGAACGCAATGCACGGAGTTGATTACATATTTCACGCGGCGGCGCTCAAACAGGTTCCGTCTTGTGAGTTCTTCCCGATTGAAGCTGTTAAGACTAACGTTATTGGAACAGAAAACGTTTTGACGGCAGCGATAGACGAGGGCGTGGAAAAGGTTATCTGCTTATCCACTGATAAAGCTGCATATCCCGTAAATGCAATGGGGACAAGCAAGGCTATGATGGAAAAGGTTGCCGTTGCAAAATCACGCACCACAAGCAAAACCATGATTTGTTGTACACGGTACGGAAACGTTATGTGTTCTCGCGGTTCTGTTATTCCGCTTTGGATAGAGCAAATCAGAGAAAACACAAACATAACTCTTACTGAGCCTACCATGACACGTTTCATAATGAGTCTTGATGAAGCGGTAGATCTTGTCCTTTTTGCTTTTGAGAATGGAAGTTCAGGAGATATTCTCGTTCAAAAAGCACCTGCATGTACAATTCAAACACAGGCTGAGGCTGTGTGCGAGCTTTTTGGTGGCGACAAAGAGAAAATTAAGGTTATCGGAATTCGTCATGGCGAGAAGATGTATGAAACACTTCTAACAAATGAAGAATGTGCAAATGCAATTGATCTTGGAGATTTTTACCGTGTTCCGTGTGATAAGCGAGGACTTAACTACGATAAGTATTTTAATGAGGGCAATACTGATCGGGTTAAACTAAGCGAATTTAATTCGAACAATACAAAACTTTTGAGCGTTGAAGAAACAAAAGAAAAGATTGCTGCACTTAAATATATTCAGGACGAATTGAGCAAAGGGAAGATGTGAAATGAACATACTTATCACCGGTGCGAAAGGTTTTGTGGGAAAAAACCTTGTGGCATCACTGAAAAATATCCGTGACGGCAAGGATAAAACTTACGACTTAACCACCGAGCTTAACATATTTGAATATGATATAGATTCAAAGCCGGAAGAGCTTGATGAATATTGCAAAATAGCTGATTTCGTTTTCAACCTTGCGGGAGTAAACCGTCCGCAGAGTCAGGAAGAGTTTATGCAGGGCAATTTCGGTTTTGCATCAACGTTGCTTGATGCGTTAAAAAAGCATAACAACACTTGTCCGGTAATGCTGTCGTCATCAATTCAGGCGGCACTTGATAATCCGTATGGTCAGTCCAAAAAAGCGGGCGAGGACTTGTTCTTTGAGTATGCGAAAAAGACGGGTGCTAAGGTTTTTGTATACCGTTTCCCGAACGTTTTCGGGAAATGGTGCAGACCGAACTACAACAGCGCGGTTGCGACGTTTTGTAATAATATAGCGCACGACCTGCCCATAACGGTAAACGACAGAAGCGTTAATATGCAGCTTGTGTATATAGACGATGTTGTAAACGAGCTTATAAATGCGCTTTCCGGAAAGCCGACACGAGCCGGAGAATATTGCGAAGTTCCGGTAGTTCACAAAATAACGCTCGGTGAAATTGTTGATTTGCTGTATTCGTTTAAGGAAAGCCGAGATTTGCGTTCAATTCCGGATATGAGCGATGCATTCACGAAAAAGCTCTATGCTACATATCTTTCATATTTACCCGAGGATAAATTTTCCTATGAGCTTAAAATGAACTGTGATGAGCGCGGAAGCTTTACGGAGATAATCCGTACACTTGACCGCGGACAGTTCAGCGTTAATATCTCAAGACCGGGAATCACGAAGGGCAACCACTGGCATCACACAAAGAATGAAAAGTTCGTTGTTGTCAGTGGCAAAGGCGTTATCCGCTTCCGCAAAATAGGTGAAGAAAAGGTGCACGAATATTTTGTTTCCGGTGATAAAATAGAAGTTGTTGATATTCCGACCGGATATACGCACAACATAGAAAACCTTGGCGATACAGATATGGTAACCTTTATGTGGTGTAACGAATGCTTTGACCCGAACAAACCCGATACCTTTTTTGAAGAGGTATAGATATGGGACAAATATCATCTGCGTATAAAGCACTTTTGTCACTTCTGCGAATCGGAATTAATACAAAACGGGATGATTTCAATTTTGATGTTTTAACTGAGCAGGAATGGCTTTCTTTGATGGGTGAAAGCGTAAATCACGCTGTCGCTTTATTATCGTTTGATTCATTGAAAGGTGTATCTTCACGCATTCCGGAAAGCGTGAAGACGCAATGGCGCGATATAGCAGTAAATGTGTTTTCACAAAACTTCAAAGTGTTAGATGCACAAAGTGAACTCGTTAAAATATTAGAAAAAAACGAGATTAACTATATCATTTTAAAAGGAATGGCTTCTGCATCGTATTATCCGGATTTTGAAAAAAGAAGCTTTGGGGATGTAGATTTTTTGATTGCTCCTTTCCAGAAAGAGAAAGTTGAAAAAGTATTGTCCACAAACGGATATACTTGTACTCTTAAGGATTATGTATGCCATTCTGTTTTTGAAAAAGGTGGAGTACAATTTGAAATGCATTATGAAATTGTCGGGATACCGGATGGTGAATGCGGCGCGATCTTTCGGGAATATATGTTAGACGCCGAAAAAAAAGGATTTAAAAATGATAGTCCAGCATTTCAAAACCCAATACATAAGATACATGCAGTTGTTTTATTGTTGCATACAATTCATCATCTGATAGACGAAGGGATTGGATTGCGGCATCTTTGTGATTGGGCTTGTTTTATTGAAAAAACCCATGCGGAGCCTTTTTGGCAAGAAGAAATATATCCATTGTTAAAAAAAACCGGGACTTTAAAATTTGCTTCAATTCTAACAAAAACGGCATCTCTTTATTTGGGATGCGCTTGTTTGGATTGGGCTCAGGATGCCGATGATAAGATTTGTGAGGCTTTGGTTTGTGATATTCTTGAGCTTGGGAATTTCGGAAGAGCCAATGGCACGAGATCAATTAGTGGAAAGGTAATTTCAGATAGACTTGCAAATAATTTAAAGAACAATAAACTCAAGTATTTTAAGGAAAAGGTATCAAGCCTTTATAAGAAAAGCGTTGTGTTATCAAAGAAAAAGGTGTTCAGACCATTTGTGTTTTTATGGATGTTGATGAAAACAGTTGTTCTAATGATTTTTAAAAAGAAAACATCACTTTTAAAAACATATTCCTATGCGAATGAGAGAAATGGGATTTATAAAACCTTTGAATTATTTGATACTGGCAATATTTGAAGAGGTGTATTTAATGAACAAACTTAAACTTATGACGATTATCGGAACACGTCCCGAGATTATCCGTCTTTCAGAAGTTATAAAGGCGTGTGATAAGTATTTCAACCAGATTTTGGTACATACAGGACAGAACTATGACTATAACCTGAATCAGGTGTTCTTTGATGATTTAGGACTTCGTGCGCCGGATTATTATCTTAATTCCGTTGGAAATCACCTTGGTGAAACGATAGGAAACATAATCTCAAAAGCATATGAGCTTATGGTAGAGACAAAGCCTGATGCGCTTCTTGTTCTTGGTGACACAAATTCCTGCCTCTCCGTAATCGCGGCAAAGCGCCTGCATATTCCTATCTTCCATATGGAAGCGGGCAACCGTTGCTTTGATGAATGTCTGCCTGAGGAAACAAACCGCCGTATTGTTGACGTTACGGCAGATGTTAATATGTGTTATTCTGAGCACGCGCGCCGTTATCTCAACGCCGCAGGCGTGCCAAAGGAAAGAACATATGTTACCGGCTCACCGATGGCAGAGGTTTTGCGCGCAAACCTTGAAAAAATCAAAGCAAGCGATATTCTAACAAAACTTGGTTTGGAGAAGAAAAAGTATATTCTTCTTTCTGCTCATAGAGAGGAGAATATTGACACAGAGAAAAATTTCTTCTCACTTATGAATGCCGTCAACGCTATGGCTGAAAAATACGATATGCCGATTCTCTATTCCTGCCATCCGAGAAGCAAAAAGTTTATTGAAGCGCGCGGGTTCAAGTTTGACAAGCGTGTTATCCAGCACGAGCCACTTGGATTCCATGATTACAACAATCTGCAAATGAATGCATATGCCGTGGTATCGGACAGTGGAACACTTCCGGAAGAAAGCAGCTTTTATCTCTCCGTCGGAAATCCGTTCCCTGCGATATGCATAAGAACATCCACCGAGCGCCCGGAAGCGCTTGACGACGGAAACTTCATCCTTGCGGGCATAACAACCGAGCAGGTCTTGCAGGCTGTTGACGTCGCGGTGTCTATGAATGATAACGGTGATTTTGGAATCCCGGTTGAGAACTACGTTGATGAGAACGTAAGCGTTAAGGCGGTCAAGATAATTCAGAGCTACACGGGAATAGTAAACAAAATGGTCTGGAGAAAAGACAGTTAAAATAAAGTGAACGAGGATATCTCACCCAAAGTGAGATATCCTCGTTTTGAACTATAATATAATGAAAGAAAATATGGATATGGCTTTATACAAGAGAAAAAGTCCAGTTTGGTTTTGTTGCTGTAAGCTCTGCCCACTCATCATTCGTAAAAGCAGTTTCCTTTGCGGATTTTTTGAATGTTACTGTTTGACCGGTGACGATAGGGGAGAGATGCTCAATTACGTTTGCGATACTTTCGCGGGTTAGTGGGCACCATTGGAAGTTTATTGAAGTTCCGATAACTCCTTCAAATGTGATGCTGGAGAGTGAATTTGCACGGTCAAACATAGAATTAGAGAATTTCGTTGTTCCTTCATTGTTTACTACGATTTTATCTATTGTATGCAGGTCGTAAGCAGTAGCAAACATGCTTATTGTTCCAGTTGTGGAGGAAGAAAAGTTAGAATGCGTTAAGTGTATCTCTCCAATGTGTGATATGTTGCTTTCTGTAAATGCGTAGTAAAAGTTAGTTGCCTTACTCAAATCCAGAATAACGCCACATTCTTTTAACCTTTCAACCAAATCAGTTACAGCGCAACTTTTGAATGCCATATAGCAATGTCCAAGAATTATATCGAACTTTGGCTTGAAGGTTACATTGTTCCATCCGGCTCCGCTGAAGAGATTTGTTCCGTTGCAGTAACCTTTAGCAGTAGGATGATTATCCCAAAACTCGTCATACTCTGTTTTTTTACCGGCTTCGTATGCATCATTTATTTCTGTCGGCATTTGGTTAAGAGTGAGTTTGTCGGATTTGCCTGTTTTGGCGCGGAGAGTATCGGCAATTGCAGTCATTGAGGATTTAAAGCTCATTACCATGCACCCCCTAAGATGACTTCTTCAAGATAAGCTTTTATTTCCACTTTATCCTCTTCCGTCCAGTAGTCCACGCCGCGTTGCGGGGTATAGCCGTCTGCACCTTTTGCGCCGGTGTTGCCCTGAACGCCCTGTGGTCCCTGCGGACCGCGTTCGCCTTTTTCGCCGCGGATTCCCTGAGGTCCGGTATCCCCTTTATCCCCCTTGTCGCCTTTTGCACCGGTGTCTCCTTTATCCCCCTTGTCACCTTTCTCGCCTGTATCGCCCTTTTCCCCCTTCGCTCCGTTGCGGACTTCAAAATCGGTGCTTTCGCCGTTGGTGAGCGCAACGGTAAAGACGTTAACTCCCTCGCTCTCCGTTGAAGTTACAGTTTGCTCCATATTGGAAATAACGACCTTGTCGATGATATCGTCAACCCAATCGGGGCGGGCAATGCCCGGCTCGGTTTCGTTAGCCTGCATTGATTCATCAACTTTAACTTTAAAGATTGCAGATTTTCCGATAACGTCGCCGTGGTATGCACGCACCTCGATTTGACCATCGCCCGCAATTTCCGTATCATAAGCGTTTGGTGTCCATATCACGAGATTGCCCTCGCACATTATCGCAGCGGGATAGGTTTTCCCGTCCGGGCGGGAATAGATTATTCTGTATTCCGCATCCTCGTCTGCCCAGTCTGATGTGTCAATTGCAATTGTGCGGAACATATTCTCTCCGGCCTTGCCTATGGGGATAAGTCCGCCGTTTTCACTGATGTTCCTTTTTGTTATTCTGTTCATAGTTTTTCCTTTCCGTTGTGTTTTGTATCATTTGAGATATCCTGCTGCAAGCGCACGTGTTCAACTGCAATCGAAGTAACGGGGCTTCGGGTACAAGAGGAGAACTTTTGCAATTGAATATCATTTCAAATGATAAATGAATGATACACCAACTTTGAATTTACGTCAAGAGGGAATTGCAACTTTACAGGGAGCTTGTTTGACAAGTATAAGGCATTGTGCTACAATATTCAGGGAATAAAGTGCAGAGAAGATGTTACTGCATTCCTTTTTGCCGTTTATAAATTGTCTGTTATGGTATACAATAGATACTGTAAACTTATGATACGGCGGTGAATTTATGGAAAAGCTTATTAATTCTTTTTATAAGATGTTCGGAGAACGTGACGGGGTTTCCGTTTACAGTGCTCCGGGGCGTGTTGAGCTTGGCGGTAACCATACCGACCACCAGTGTGGGTGCGTGCTTGCAGCAGGTGTAAACCTTGATATGCGCGCTGCAGCGGCGAAAAATGGGGAACAAGTTGTCCGCGTAAAGAGCGAGGGCTATCCGTTGATTGAGATTGACCTTTCGGATTTGTCCGTTCGCGAAGAGGACAAAAATACAACTTCCGCACTTATCCGCGGCGTAGCCGATGCTTTTTTAAAGCGCGGAAGAGCAGTTTGCGGTGCGGATATGTACATTGTGTCTGATGTTCTGCGCGGGTCTGGGCTTTCAAGCTCGGCGGCGTTTGAGGTGCTTATCGCAACCGCGCTTTCGGATTTGTCCGGAGTGGGATTTAATGCCATGGAGATTGCCGAGATAGGGCAGTATGCGGAAACTGTGCATTTTGGAAAGCCGAGCGGGCTTATGGACCAAATAGCAAGCTCCGTCGGCGGTATAGTTGCGATTGACTTTTCACATAACCCTGCAAAAATAGAGAAGATAGAGTGTGACCTCAAAGCTCACGGCTATGATCTTGTTATAATTGACGCGGGCGCAGACCATGCTGACCTTACGGCAGAGTATGCAAGCATTCCTGCAGAGATGAAAAGCGTTGCGGCCATTTTCGGAAAGGACGTTCTTTCTGAGGTTGCGGAAAGCGAGTTTTATTCGCGCATTGCGCAGGTGAGAAAAAACGTGGGTGACCGTGCGGTACTGCGCGCGGTACATTTCTTTGCGGAAACGGAGCGTGCCGTGCGTGAGGCAGAATCTTTACGCCGTGGCGACTTTGAGGGATTTTTGAAGCTTGTCACGGAGTCCGGAAACTCGTCGTTTAAATACCTGCAGAATGTCTACGTTTCCGGAAGTGTTCGCGATCAGGCAATGGCATATGCGCTTGCAGTGTGTGAGAAGCTCCTTTCCGGACACGGTGCGGTGCGTATTCAGGGCGGCGGCTTTGGCGGTACGCTTGAGGCGTTTGTTCCGTGCGATATGACGGAAAGCTTCTGCGCTGGCGTTGATGCGATGATAGGAAAAGATATCTATAACGTTCTCACCATCCGTAAGGACGGCGGGATGAAGATAAGATAAGGAGACAAAAATATATGAAGATTGCAGTGCTTGGAGGTGCGGGATATATCGGCTCGCACACGGTTCGCGGACTTGTTGAGCGCGGTCACGCGGTCACGGTCATAGACAACCTTCAGACAGGATATCTTGAGTCTGTTCACGAGGGTGCAGAGTTTCTAAAAGGCGATATCCGCGATAAGGAGTTTTTGAGAAAAGCGTTTTGCGGTGCGGGCTTTGATGCCGTAATTCATTTTGCCGCATGCTCGCTCGTTGGCGAGAGCGTGACCGACCCGCTGAAATACTACAACAACAACGTCGGCGGGGCAATAACCCTGCTTGAGGTTATGGTTGAGGCAGGAATTGACAAAATTGTGTTCTCATCCACAGCGGCAACTTACGGTGAACCGGAAAGAGTGCCGATACTTGAGGATGACAGAACGTGCCCGACAAACCCGTACGGGGAGACGAAGCTTGCAATGGAAAAAATGTTCAAATGGGCGGGCAATGCCCACGGCATACGCTTTGTATCACTTCGTTATTTCAACGCCTGCGGTGCGGACGCAAGCGGAAGCATCGGCGAGGCACACAACCCGGAATCGCACCTTATCCCGCTTATTCTTCAGGTTCCAAACGGAAAGCGCGAGGCTATATATGTTTTCGGCAACGATTATGACACCAAGGACGGAACGTGCGTTCGCGACTATATTCACGTCACGGATTTGTCCGATGCTCATATTCTCGCTGTTGAGTATCTTGAAAACGGCGGGGAGAGCGATATATTCAACCTCGGCAACGGAGTGGGCTTTACCGTCCGTGAGGTTATCGAGAGCGCCCGCCGCGTTACGGGGCATCCGATACCGGAGATTGTCTCACCGCGCCGCGCGGGAGATCCGGCACGGCTTATCGCATCAAGTGACAAGGCACGCAAAGTTCTCGGTTGGAATCCGAAGCATGCCGACCTTGATGAAATTGTCGGCTCTGCGTGGAACTGGCACAAAACTCATCCTGAGGGGTACAACGGATGAGCGTGTATTCGGACATAAATGCGGTGGTTTTGTATGCCATGGAGCGCGAGCTTATCTCGCCGCTTGACGAAACGTATATAAAAAACCAATTGATTGACGTCCTTGGTCTTTCAGAGTTTAAGGAAGAGCAAGCGGCAGAGAAAGGAATTGAGGAAATCCTTACCTCGCTGTGCGATTTTGCTGTGGAGAAAGGGATAATAGAGGACACGCAGACAGAGCGCGACCTTTTTGACACGCGCATAATGGGCATTCTCACTCCGCGTCCGTCCGAGGTAATTTCAAAATTTTGCGAGATGTATCTTGAAAGCCCTGAATGTGCAACGGACTGGTATTATAATTTTTCGCAGGACACCGACTACATCCGGCGTTACAGAATAGCACGGGATATGAAATGGACGGTAGACACGGAGTATGGCACGCTCGACATTACGATAAACCTTGCAAAGCCGGAAAAGGATCCGCGAGAGATTGCCGCGGCAAAAAATGCGCCGAAGTCGGGATATCCCGCGTGTGCGCTGTGTGCGGAGAGCGAAGGGTATGCGGGAAGGCTTGATTTTCCCGCAAGGCAGAACCACAGGATTGTGCCGATAGAGATAAACGGCGAGCTTTGGAAGTTCCAGTACTCACCGTATGTTTACTATAACGAGCATTGCATCGCACTTAATTCTCGCCACATTCCGATGAAAATTGATGATGCGGTGTTCCCAAAGCTTCTGTCCTTTATTGATGTTTTCCCGCATTACTTTATCGGTTCAAATGCTGACCTTCCGATTGTAGGCGGTTCTATTCTTTCCCACGAGCATTTTCAGGGCGGGCGTTATACCTTTGCAATGGAACGCGCACCTGTCGAAAAGGAATATACCGTGCCGGGATTTGAGGATGTAACGGTCGGACGCGTAAAGTGGCCGATGTCGGTTATCCGTCTTGCATCACAGGATAAAGAGCGGCTCTCCGCACTTGCCTCGCGAATACTCGGCGCGTGGCGTGAATATACTGACGAAGAGGCGTATATATTTGCGTATACGGATGATACTCCGCACAACACGATAACGCCGATTGCAAGACGTCGCGGTGATATGTATGAGCTTGACCTTGTTCTGCGCAACAATATCACAAACGATGAGCATCCGCTCGGGGTTTATCATCCACATGAAGAGCTTCATCACATAAAGAGAGAGAATATAGGGCTTATTGAGGTGATGGGGCTTGCGGTGCTTCCGTCACGTCTTGTGCGCGAGTTATCCATTATGTGTGAGTATGCCGAAGACGGACGCGATTTCTCGGAGTGCGAGGAAATAGAAAAGCACGCCGCGTGGGCGCGCGAGATATTGCCGCAAAAGCCCCCAAATATAAGTTTTCTTGAATACTTCAAGCAGGAGATAGGCAAGGTTTTTGCCAAGGTTCTTGCGTGCGCGGGTGTGTTCTCGCGTGATGAAAAGGGCATGGCGGAGTTTGATAAATTCATTGGCAGTGTAAAGTAAAAACTTAAGCTGAGGAGAGACGAATACCTGGGGGACATCTCCCCTCGGCTTATTGAAAAGAGAGAAAAATGCAAAGACATAAGCTGACACAGAGGATTATAATTGCCGTGCTGTTTTTTGCATTGGCGATATGCGGAATAACCATACATTTAAGCCGTCGCGCACGGGAGCGTTTTCCCGTGCGCGGCGTTGACGTGTCCTCTTATCAGGGATATATCGACTGGAAAGAGCTTGAAGAGAGCGATATTGACTTTGCATTTATAAAAGCGACTGAGGGAAGCACCTTCCGCGATAAGATGTTTCGTGACAACATTGAGAACATTGGCGATACCGATATTGCCGCAGGCGCGTACCATTTTATGAGCTTTGAGAGTGGCGGAAAAGAACAGGCGGAAAACTTTATTTCCACAGTGGATGCCGATAAAATAAAGCTCCCTCCGGTTATTGACCTTGAGCTTTACGGGAAATATAACGACAAGCCCCCAAGCGCAGCATATGTACGCGAGATACTTGATGTGATGGTTGAGAGGTTGTATGAGGAGTACGGGGTTTACCCGATTATCTACACCAACCGTCGCGCGTATTCGCTTTATGTTTCCGGAGGATATCGCGACTGCGATATATGGCTGTGCGACCTTGTGAAGGAGCCGTCTTTGCCCGACGGGCGTGAATGGACGTTTTGGCAGTATTCGCATACGGAAACCCTTCCCGGCTATGACGGCGAGGAAGAGCATATAGATATGAACATATACAACGGCTCACGCTCGGATTTTCGAAGATATGTCAAACGGAAATAAGCAAAAATCATCCATCCGCGCAGCGGATGGATGATTTTATAATTTTCAGTTAAGCGGTTATTCTTTTGATGAATACCGAAAGTCGCTTGTACAAAAGAACGGTGACTGTGCTGACGGCAAGCGTCTTTATTGCGTTGAATGCCGTTACATACCAGAAAACTTCCGAGAAAACCGAAGCCGCGCTTTCTCCCATATAAAGCGGAAAAACGACAAAACGGTTTGCAATAAGCGCCGCGCCCGTACCGAGAAGGCAGGCGAGAATGAGCGTGAGGATAACGGTTTTAAGTCCTTTTTTGTATTTATACACGCTGCAGGGAACGATGATGTATGCGATTGTAACAAGCGCATTTGCGACCTGTCCGGCCCCGCCGCTTGTTGTACCGATAAGGCACAGAAGCTCTTTGAGCACACAGGCAATAATACCGGAGAGCGGGCCGAAAAGGAAGCCTGTGAGAAGAATGAAAACATTGCCGAAGTCAAGCTTTAAATACGGTGTTGCGGGAAATACCGGAAATTCAAACAAGCTTATTACGTAGCTCAGTGCAACAAAGAGTCCGATAATTACCATTTTTCTTGTTGTGAATGTTTTTTTATTCTGGTTTACTGTGTTCATAAAAGGTCACCTCATATAATCAGTTCAGGCACTCTTTACCCGTGCCGTCTTTTTTTATCCTGTAAAGCTTTTTGTCGTTGTAGTCGCTGAAATAATAGAGATATATTTTATTTTACACTATTTTTGCGTATAAGTCCAGCAAATTATAAAAATTTATATTATGTTTTATCGTCGAATCGATATCCGCAACGATTCTCCGGATATTTGCGAGTTCTGGAATAAAGCTTGATATGTGCAAAGCTGCATTGAACAAATTTTCCTTGACGTTTGAAATATCGTATGATATAATAACCTCATAAAAGCTGTGAAGGAAAGAGTAGCCTTTCGCGGAGCATACAGAGAAGGATGTCCTGACGGGTTTTGCCGTCTTGGCTGTGAGCATCCGGTGCTTTGCTTTGGTGAAGACCGCTCCTGAGCTGCAGAGAGGAAAATAAGTATTCTCTGCCGTGAGCCTGCGTTAACGGGAAATGAGTTAAAATTAAGGTGGAACCGTGCACTTGTGCACCCTTAATCCGTGGTAACGTCTGCGGATAAGGGTGTTTTTGTTTACTTATATATGAAAGGATGATAGAAATGTCAGAAATGAACGAACTTCAGATTTTACGCCACAGTGCCTCGCACGTTATGGCACAGGCAGTAAAAAGACTTTTTCCCGAGGTTAAGCTTGCAATAGGTCCGGCTATCGACAACGGCTTTTATTACGACTTTGATACCACAGCTCCGTTTACGGCGGAGGATCTTGAGAAAATAGAAGCTGAAATGAAAAAAATCGCAAAGGAAAACCTCAAAATTGAACGCTTTGAGCTTCCTAAAGAAGAGGCACTTGAGCTTATGCGCGATGAGCCGTATAAAATTGAGCTTATCGAGGCACTCCCGGAGGGCGAGGTAATCTCATTCTATAAGCAAGGTAAGTTTGTTGACCTTTGTGCAGGCCCGCACGTAAACTACACAAGCAAGATAAAGGCATATAAGCTTCTCAGCGCAACGGGCGCATATTGGAGAGGCGATGAAAAGAACAAGATGCTCCAGCGCATTTATGCAACGGCTTTCCAGAGCAAGGATGAGCTTAATGCGTACCTTGAACAGCGCGAGGAAGCAAAGAAGCGCGACCACAACAAGCTCGGCCGTGAGCTTGAGCTTTTCACAACGAGTGAGGTTATCGGTCAGGGACTTCCGATCCTTCTGCCGAAGGGCGCAAGAATAATCCAGCTTCTCCAGAGATTCGTCGAGGACGAGGAGCAGAAGCGCGGATGGCTTCTTACTAAAACCCCGCTTATGGCAAAGAGCGATCTTTACAAGATTTCCGGACACTGGGATCATTATCAGGACGGTATGTTTGTAATGGGTGATGAGGAAACGGACAAAGAGGTGTTTGCACTCCGTCCGATGACTTGCCCGTTCCAGTATCAGGCATATCTCAACCGCGGCAGAAGCTACCGCGACCTTCCGATGCGCTTAAACGAAACTTCAACGCTTTTCCGTAACGAGGCTTCCGGCGAGATGCACGGTCTTATCCGTGTCCGTCAGTTCACGATTTCCGAAGGTCACCTTATGTGTACTGCGGAACAGCTTGAGGACGAGTTTAAGGGCTGCCTTGAGCTTGCAATTTATATGCTCAAAACCTTGGGACTTTATGAGGACGTTTCTTACCGCTTCTCGAAGTGGGATCCCGAAGACCGCGAAAAGTATATCGGCACGGAGGGACAGTGGAATGAGGCTCAGGATATGATGGAGAAGATTCTCGACCACCTCGAAATTCCGTATAAAGTAGGTATCGGCGAGGCGGCGTTCTACGGCCCGAAGCTTGATATCCAGATTAAGAACGTTTTCGGAAAAGAAGACACGCTCATCACCATCCAGATTGACCAGATGCTTGCTGAAAAGTTCGGTATGGAATACGTTGATGCAGACGGCGTGAAGAAAAATCCGTATATTATTCACAGAACATCAATCGGCTGCTATGAGAGAACGCTTGCGCTTCTTATTGAGAAGTATGCAGGTGCATTCCCGGTATGGCTTGCTCCCACGCAGGTAAAGCTTCTTCCGATTGCAGACCGCCACTTTGACTATGTCTACGAGGTCAAGCGCGCACTTGAAGCTGCGGGCATCGTAAGAGTTGAGGTTGACGAGCGCAACGAGAAAATCGGATATAAGATACGTGAAGCCCAGATGGAAAAGGTTCCGTATATGATAGTTGTCGGCGATAAGGACATTGAGAACAAAACCGTCTCTGTCCGTGACCGCCGCGACGGTGATATCGGCAGCATGTCTGTTGAGGAGTTCATCGCAAAGATTACGGAAGAAGTAAACAGCAAAGTGATTAAATAAAACAAAAAAAGAGTTGCGATTTTAATTCGCAACTCTTTTTTTGCAACTGGAGCAGGTAAAGGGAATCGAACCCTCCTCTCAAGCTTGGGAAGCTTGCATTCTACCGATGAACTATACCTGCAATATAAAACGCACGGACGTAAAGCCGTGCGCTGGAGCTGATGAGCGGACTTGAACCGCTGACCTGCTGATTACGAATCAGCTGCTCTACCGACTGAGCCACATCAGCATTTATGCTTTAACGAGCATAAACTATTATAATATAAAAATACGTTTTCGTCAATGGGAAAATTGAATTTTTTTAAAAAGGTGCGCAAAATGCCCGTATTCGACATTTTACGCACTTTCTTTGTGATATTATTTTCCATATTTCTTTATGGTCTGAATGTTGTCGCGAAGGATATTTAGCTGATTTGAGCTCATTCCGCGGATATCATCAAGAATAAGCTTTAGGTTACTTTCGTTTGCGCTGTCCTCGTA
>JAZSOS010000047.1:0-22764 GCA_045537045.1 Eubacteriales bacterium | reverse complement strand
CGGTCTTGATGACGATATGCTCGGCGCAAAGGTAAACGTTTACTTCACAGCTGACACAATCGAAAACGAAGGCCGTCTTGACTTCAAGGGCATCGAAGTTCTCGGTAACGTTATTGTACACAGCGACACAGTAGCATACACTGTACCGGCAATCGCAACAAAGATCATGCCGGACGGCGAGAGCACAAGCAACAGCACAATCCGTCCGTACATCAGCTTCACAGTTGACGGCGTTGAGAAGCAGATTGTTGCTTCCAAGGACGTAGCAAAGGTTGCAAAGAAGGTAGACGCAGCAACAGTTAACGCTGTTGGCGCAGATTTCAACAAGTATGCATATGTTCTTGATCAGCAGACATATGCTGACGATGGCGACTATGAGCATGTTGCATCTACAACAGTAATCGATGATAATAACACTCCTAATGATCCGTCAGATGATTCAGAAGTTGCAAAGTATGCAGACCTCGACTTCATCTCCGGCATGGGCGTTCCGTCCCTTGAGCAGTATCGCTTCGTTTCCGTTGACGGCGGCGAGACATACAGCTACCTTTTCAAGACTGTTGACAACGCAAGCTCCGGCTACGGCGCTGTAACAGCATACAGCGAAGCACGCGGAACAATCAAGGTTACAAACACAGCTCAGGCATTTGACCTTGAGGACGTTGTTCTCGTTGACGAAGTTGCAGTTGATGATTATGTAGTATTCTACCGTGCAAACGGCAAGACATACATCGAGAAGGTTGACGCTCTTACAGCAGCTGTTGATGATTTCACAGATGACAACGGCGTTATCCTCGGCGGCAATGCTTACTATGCATGGACTGGCGCTGACATCATCACTTACCCGAACGAAAACATCTACACAGACTACTACAAGGATGATCCGGCTGCTCTCAATGCAAACACAAAGTACCTCACATTCGGCAACCTCATCATGGAGATTCAGTCTGACGATACAGTTGCTATCGAAGACAGCAACTATGCTGTAATCCTTAACTCTTACTATGACAACAACGAGCAGATCGCTCGCGTAAAGCTTGGCTTTGCAGACAACACAACTGCTTCCTATGATGTTGGCAAGCTCTACACACCGAAGGCTTCTGACCTCAGTGATTCTTCCAACAACAAGGCAACTGATTTTGCAAACAATGCAAAGTTCGGTCTCGTAGTTCAGTACAAGATTCTTGCAAACGGCACTGTTGACCTCTCCGCTCAGGACTTCAACCATTACGATAAAACAGGCAAGAATGCTAACAACGAGGATGTAAAGTACAGAACAATCCAGCCGACTCAGGCAGGCCAGATTGTTAAAGACATGAAGTTCCAGAACAAGTTTGCTCTTAACGATGCAACTGTTATCTTCGCACTTTACGGCAACCCGTCTCAGAACGATGTTTGTGCAGTTTGCGGCCTCGAAGAGAACGCACAGAACAATAAGCATGGCAATGGTGAAGGTTTGCACACCTACAAGAAGGTTGCAGCAGGCACAACTGTTGCTCACAAGGCTTACAAGCTTTCTGACCTCGAAGGCCTCAACACAAACGCAATTCAGGGCATGAATGTCGCTGGCGGTGCATATGATAACGCTACCTCCGGTTTCTACGGTTCTTACGTTGTAAACACAACTAAGACACAGAACAACTCCATCGTTGCTGCTGCTATCACAGTTGGTTCCTCCCTCCAGATGGCTGGTGCTAACTACGATACAAAGGACAACTATGCATACGTTGTTTCTGCAACTCAGAAGTACAACAGAGCTACAGACCTCTACTACGCTGAGATGACACTTATCAATGATGAGGGCATCTTCACAGCTAAGACTGTAGACGATGTTCAGACTCAGAATTCTGCTTCCTTCCTCGATGAGAGCGATGGAATTAAGAAGCTTGATGCTCTTGCAGACACATTTGTTGTTTACGATGTAGATGCAGAAGGCACAATCATCATGCTTGACACTGTAAACGGTGATGGTACATCTACTGCAGTTGTTCATTACCTCGACTATGGTATGGACAATGGCGTAGTTGCTGACGGTTTCTACAAGGTCAACATCGTAGCTGAGAAGAACGGTATCGTTTCCTTCTACGATGCAAAGCAGGATTACGCTCCGAAGACAGACGCAATTACAGATAGCCTTAAGTTCCACGAAGATGGTTGCACAATCATCTCCATCGGCGAGGATTCTTACGAGGGCAGCTACCTCACAAAGATTTCTTCCACAGAGTCTTTGATCGATATTTCTGAGGTTGGTGCAAACGCTGTTATCCAGATCCACGAGGGCGAGATCGTACGTATCTACTCTTTCGTAAACGGATACTAAACGTATAATTAACGTTTGACTTCTAAATAAATAGTTTACTATTTTCCCGCGGGGTTTCCACCCCGCGGGTTTTTTGTGTGTTTGGGGTTGAAAGTGCTTGACAACAATTAGCATAATGGATATAATATAAATATAAAGGAGGTGGCAACAATGCGCGATATAGATCACTAACAATATTTCAACAGAGGATGTGGCAGTGTGGCTGAATTAATTACAGGTGTTGTTTCTGGATTGGTTGCATCGGCTTGTTTTTTCTTTTTTATGTTGATAGTAAGACCAAAAATTAAAATAGCTGATAAGCTTTGTAAAGATCCGGAGAACAATCATATCTATAGAATAAAGGTTGTAAACAAATCAAGGGCGATATTGAATAATCTTCATTATTCATTGCACTATTGCGTGGATAAAGGCGATGGGATAAAAGAGGTAGAAGAAATTCCGCCACGGAAAACGACGTTGTCTTTTATTGATAAGTACAGATCGTTTGGGAAATGTGATGATTATGCCGTTCGTATCTCATATGATATTGAAAAGTATGTTTTGGATTCTAATTCTGTTTTAGAGTTCAGTATAATGGCAAATCACTCATTATCAAGCACGATGAGTTGCAAAAAGAAAGTTTTTAGGGCAGATGATATCCAGATAGGGCATTATGAAACGGGTAAATCGATGAGGATTATCATAGTGAAGGAAAAAAGTCAAAATAAAAGTGAAGCCAATGATTATGTTGCGATCTAAATAAATAGTTCACTATTTTCCCGCGGGGTTTCCACCCCGCGGGTTTTTGTGTGCATTGACAATCCTTGCGGGAAAGCGTATAGTAGGCGCATAACTTAAGTTGATATTGTCAAGGATAAAATAGAAAACGCATTGGGAGGGAATTATGGAATATATTGCAAATGAAAAAAGGTACGAAAAAATGTTATACAAAAGCTGCGGCGAAAGCGGACTTAAGCTTCCGGCAGTTTCGCTCGGGCTATGGCACAATTTTGGTAACACCGGTGATTTTGAAAATATGTGCAAAATGTGTTTTACGGCATTTGATAACGGGATAACGCATTTTGACCTTGCCAACAACTACGGCCCGGAGGCGGGAAGTGCAGAGACGAATTTTGGAGAGATATTGAATAGGCATATGAAGCCTTATCGCGATGAGATGATAATAAGCACAAAAGCCGGCTATTATATGTGGCCGGGGCCTTACGGAGATAAGGGCAGCAGAAAATACCTTATCGCAAGTGCAGACCAAAGCTTAAAGCGGTTAAAGCTTGACTATGTCGACATTTTCTATCATCACAGACCGGATCCGGACACTCCTCTTTATGAAACGATGTGGGCGCTGGACAGCATTGTCAAGAGCGGCAAGGCGCTTTATGCGGGACTTTCAAACTACGACGGGGAAACAATGGAAAAAGCGGCAGATATATTGGAAGAGCTACACTGTCCGTTTGTGATAAATCAGAATAAGTTTTCCATACTTGACAGAACAGTTGAGAAAAACGGAATACTCGGCAGTGCAAAGCTGCGGAAAAAGGGGATGATTATCTTCAGCCCGCTTGCACAGGGTCTCCTTTCAGACCGATATTTTAACGGAATTCCAGACGACAGCCGCGTTAAAACGGACGGACGCTTCCTCAATGAAAGCTCAATTTCGCAATCGCTTCTTATTAAGATTCAAAAGCTGAATGCGATAGCGGAGCAGCGCGGGCAGACGCTTGCACAGATGGCGCTTTCATGGGTATACAGCCGTGACGGAATTACAAGCGTGCTGATAGGCGCGTCAAAGCCAGAGCAGATAATTGAAAATATCAGAATGACGGAGCGCGTGGATTTCAGCCGTGACGAGCTTTCAAAGATAGACGCAATAATTGGTGCAGATGAAATTTAAAAAGCGAAAAAGCAAAACACACAGGAGCGTATCTTGTGTGTTTTTGTTGCACAGACAGGAAAAAGGTGGTATACTTTTATTATAGACTAAATAGGTAAGCTTGTGTTAGATTGACATATATGGGAGGAGCAGAAATATGGAATTTGATAAGCTTGTCGCAAGAATAAACGAGCTTGCGAAAAAATCAAGAGGCGAAGGTCTTTCCGATGCAGAAAAAGAGGAACAGGCGATGCTTCGCAAGGAGTATATTGCAAAATTTCGTCAGGGAATGGAAAATGCCCTCAGCAATGTCTATATCGTAGACGAAAAGGGAAACAAGAAGAAAGTTGAGAAGAAAAAATGAACAAAAGCACCTTTTGGCAAATGGTCAAATTCACGCTGTTTTCAATTTCTGCGGGCGTTATACAGATAGGCTCATTCACGGTATTCAACGAGGTTTTCCATTGGATCTATTGGCCCGGGTATCTTCTCTCTCTCGTTTTGTCGATAGTATGGAATTTTACGTTCAATAGAAGATATACCTTTAAATCTGCGGCAAATATTCCCGTGGCGATGACAAAGCTTTTCACATTTTATGCTGTGTTCACGCCACTCTCGACGTGGGGCGGACATATAGCAGAGCGCTCGGGGATTAACGATTACATAATTTTAATCGCCACAATGCTTCTCAATTTTGTGCTTGAGTTTTTATTCTGCAAGCTCATAGTATACAGGAATCAGGAAAATACAAGAGTGGAAAAGCAGGCGGAAAAATGATTGAACACAACAAATTTACAAAAGGAATAGCGGACGGAATGCCGATTTGTCTCGGGTATCTCTCCGTTGCTTTTGCGTTTGGAATATTCGCTGTCGAGAGCGGGCTTTCCATATGGGAAACCTTGCTTGTTTCGATGACGAATGTAACAAGCGCGGGTCAGCTTGCCGCAGTGCCGATAATGGTTACGGGAGGAACTCTTTTTGAGCTTGCAACGGCACAGCTCGTTATAAATCTGCGATACGCGCTGATGTCGGTATCGTTGTCGCAGAAGCTGGGCGAGAGCGTGCGCCTTCCGGACAGGTTTTTAATCTCATTTGTAAATACAGATGAGGTTTTTGCGGTTGCGAGCGAAAAGGTCGGCACAGTCGGGCGAAAATACATGTACGGACTTATTCTTATGCCGTATATCGGGTGGAGTGCCGGCACGCTCATCGGTGCTGCGGCGGGAAACATTCTTCCGGTAGCTGTGGTTTCTGCGCTCGGCATTGCAATTTACGGAATGTTTGTTGCGATAGTTGTTCCCGTGATGAAGGTGAACCGTCGTTGCCTCGTGTGCGTTTTGTTTGCCGTTGCGCTTTCCTGCTCGTTTAAGTATCTGCCGTATCTTGCGTCCGTGCCGTCGGGATTTAGTGTTATCATCTGCGCCGCTTTCGCAAGTGCGCTGTTTGCTTTTGTTGCACCTGTAAATGTGGGGGAGGGCGAAGATAATGCATAGCTTTCCGGTGTATCTTCTGGTTATGGCGGGTATAACGTATCTTATAAGGATGCTTCCGCTTGTGCTTATCAAAAAGAAGATAAAAAACCGCTTCATCATTTCGTTTTTGTATTACATACCGTATACCGTGCTTGGGGTAATGACCGTTCCTGCAATTTTTTATTCGACGTCATCGCCCGTTTCTGCCGGAATCGGCTTTGCAGCGGCAGTGGTGCTTGCGCTGCGCGGGAAGAGCCTTCTCACCGTTGCGGCGCTATCCTGCGCTGTGGTATTCCTCGCTGAATGGGTAATGAAAATGATATAAGTTTCGCCTGTGCAAATTATACTTGTACAGGCGCTTTTTCTGTGATACAATATAGACATACAGATTTTTTGTGATTTTATTCACAGTCAGGGGATACGGATATGGTATCAAAAATTTACACGCTCGGTCTTTCGGGTGCCTGCGGTTTTATCGTAACTGCAGAGTGCGTTCTTTCGGGCGGAATGATGGGGTTTGAGGTAATCGGGCTTGCCGATACGGCGGTGCGGGAATCGCGCGACCGCGTCCGCGCTGCGGCAAAAACGCTTCCGATTCGATTTCCGTCCGGGCATATAACGGTAAACCTCGCTCCTGCCGGCAAAAAGAAGGAGGGGGCGGTGTATGACCTTCCTATTCTGCTTTCCGTTCTTTCGGCTGCGCATCAGATAAAGTCAGTTCCGGAAAGTTGTGCGTTCATTGGGGAGCTTTCACTTACCGGCGAGCTTCGCCCTGCGCGCGGTGTCCTCTCAATGGCGCTTGCGGCAAGGGCAGCTGGCATAAAGACTCTGTTCGTGCCGCGCGCGAATGCGCGAGAGGCAGCTCTTGCCGGAGAAGAGCTTGAGGTTTTTGGGGCGCGTGACGTGTCCGAGGTGGTAAACCACTTAAACGGTGATTTGTCACTTTCCCGTGAACCGCAATGGGTGCCGGATGAAAATGAAAATATCCCCGTTCCTGATTTTGCAGACGTGCGCGGTCAGGAAAATGTTAAACGTGCAATAGAGATTGCCGCCGCGGGCGGACATAATATACTTATGATAGGGCCTCCCGGCTCGGGAAAGAGCATGCTTGCATCGCGAATACCATCTATTCTGCCCGATATGACGCGCGAAGAGGCGTTGGAGGCGACAGAGATGCACTCGCTTGTGGGGCTTGTGTCGGAAGAAAGACCTCTTCTTATGTCAAGACCGTTTCGTGCGCCGCATCACAGCACATCGCCTGTAAGTCTTTCAGGCGGAAGCTCGGCGCTTCGTCCGGGTGAAATTTCCCTCGCGCACAACGGCGTACTGTTCCTTGATGAGCTTCCGGAATTCCGGCGCGACGCGCTTGAGGTTCTGCGTCAGCCGATGGAGACGGGCGAGGTTGTTATCTCCCGAGTTTCGGGTACTGCAAACTACCCCGCGCGGTTTATGCTGGTCTGTGCGATGAACCCGTGCAAATGCGGGTGGTACGGCTATGAAAACGGAGTTCACACCTGCACCTGCACCGAGGCCGCAGTGGAAAAATATATGGGGCGTGTTTCCGGCCCGCTTATGGACAGAATAGATATCCACATAAATGTGCCGAATGTGACTTATGAGGATATGTCGAAGAAGGCGGACGGCGAACCTTCAGCCGAGATACGCAAGCGCGTAAACCGTGCGCGGAAGCGCGCAAGAGAACGCGGCGTTGCGTGCAATGCGCACCTCTCACCAAGACGACTGCACGAGCTTGCAAAGCTCTCCGATGATGCAAAAGAGCTTTTGAAAAATGCGTTTGATGCGCTCGGGCTTACCGGACGCTCATACGATAAAATACTCAAGCTTTCCCTTACCATTGCCGATATGGCGGAGTCGGACGTTATCCGTGCCGAGCACATCGCTGAGGCAATTCAATACCGTTCTCTTGACAGGAGTGAAAACAGATGAAAAAAATAATATGTTTTGCAATGGCTTTCGCAATATGTCTTTCTCTTGGTGCGTGCAGCATGTCTCCGCGTGAGGATTACATTTCGGGTGTAAGCTTTGACCCGGCAGATTACGATACCGGAGCAGTTGCGCGGTATGAAAACAGGCTCTACGGAATAATTCTTGAATATCCGGAAAAATACGAGCGTGTGGGGAATTTTGACCTTGACGGATATATCACGTTTGAGGGTAATGACGTTGTCGTAAGCGTATATGTACCCGACATGGAAAATAACGATATCCTGACGGCGCAGGAGTACGCTGAGAGCGTGCTGCAGCTTTCGGGGAGCCATCCGGCAAAGTACGGAAAGTGCAGCGGCTCAAAGGTT
The DNA here is from genome assembly GCA_045537045.1 of Eubacteriales bacterium. Classification (GTDB taxonomy): domain Bacteria; phylum Bacillota; class Clostridia; order Oscillospirales; family JAAYXM01; genus SIG480. Next base: position 14,790 of record JAZSOS010000047.1, on the reverse strand, counting down.
GTTTCAAACAATGGAGAACGCATAAGAATTGATTTTGTAATCAAGGGTGTTGACGCATTCTATCGCTTTGCGTATGAAGCTCCGGCAGAAGGCTTCACAGAAGAAAATGAGGACTTCCAGTCGGTTATGAGCTCTATCCGTATTGATGACGGAATTTTCAACAAGCTCACGCGTATGTCAAGCCGCTATACCGTGCTTTTAGAGTATGCCAAGAGCATGCAGTATATCACGGATGCAAACTATGCAAACCACTGTCTCAACAGCTTTGAAATGTCAAAGGACGAGCGCCACAAAAACGAGGCGCTTTCTACCTCGGTTAATATCCGTGCAGAGCTTACGAAGATTATAGAGCACAAGCGCAGTGACGATGAGGGCTATGACGCGATGTGGGAAGAGATAACCGAGGAAGCACAGTCGGTAATAGACGCGTGCCTTCGCGCAGAAGAGGCGGTCAGGAACGGAAACTATGAAGAGGCACAGAGAATTGCGCGTACGGATTTCTCATATGACCTTTCCGACAGCTGTTCAAAGTTCATTGACACGATAAACGCCGAGATTTCGGAGTATTGATAAATACGGGTCAGGAGTAGGTAATAACTCCTGTAAATAAAAATCAGCAATGACTTGCCGGAAAATACATTTTCCGGCAAGTCATTGTATGTTGGTAAAAACAGATTTTTGATTTCATCAGTCGCGTTTCACGCGCCATCGGATGAGAGGGAATATGATTTTTCGCTAGTCTAAGTCTTTTTCTAACGGAGAAGGCTTTTTATTTGTTTAGACAGTATGAAGGTGATATGAATTAAAAACTTCAGAAGTACAAATTCAGCATTCGTCAAACATCAGGAATTTATATACGGGAACATCTAAGGTGGTTGCAATATCAAATAATGTGTCAAGAGATATGGCTTTATTTATGTTAGGAGCTTCAACATGACCGATGAAGGCAGGAGTACGCTCTATTTTTTCAGCAAGCTGTTCCTGCGTTAATCCTCTAAACTTGCGATAATATGCTATTTTCAAACCCAACTGCAAATATTCAGATTCATATATGGCTTTCATCTTCCGTCACCTCACTATATATTTTAACAAATATAAAAAATATTGACATGAGCGAAAGGATATGTTATACTATCTGCGAGATATGAAAACATATTTTAAATATTTTGTGCAGCTTCTCTTTTTGCTTTATACCCATGTCAAACCTTTGACCAGTTGTATTGCGTTTCCTCTACATCAGGATTGAGAGACAATAACCAGTTAATAATCGCGATATGAAATTTCCGATAGTTTTAGAATAAGGTTATTTTTTTGATGTAGATATTGGTTATGCTTTGCTATATTCATGAATATATGTCTGCAATCCAGCTTATTGCTCGTCCGCGACGGGATAAATATAGAAAAGAGTTTATATTATTTAGGAGGTTGATGTTATGGTAACCAATGAAAAAACAAAGAAAAAACCGCTTATTATGGGAGTGATTTTACTTTGCCTCATATCAGTTGCTACGCTTTTTGTTGTCAACAGTCAGCGCAAATTAAAATATTACGAAGAAGCAATTTCTTTATTTAATCAAAATCAATATGAACAGGCCGCAGAAATTTTTGAAAAGATTGGATATTATAAAGATTCTTCAGACTTTGAAGATAAATGTCGGATAAAAATGGGAGAGACTTATCTTGCGAGCAGTGATTATGAAAAGGCAAAAGCAGAATTTACAAAAATACACAACAGTAACAGTTCAATACAACTGATCAATAAATCGAAATACGCAGAAGCGGAAATGCTGTTTAATGATGGTAATTATGATAGAGCCATAGAACTTTTTAGTGAATTGGGAGGTTATTCAGATAGTATTAATTATGTTGAAAGATGCGGGATAGCGTTAAAATATAAAAAATTTGATTATTCCGGTAATGGAAATGAACATTCGGATTTTTATGATTACTATGGATACGGGGATAAGATAGAAAACTATACAGAGGCAGAGTCATATCTTTCTTTTGCTTATGGAAAATGGTATGATGCAAATGATCAAGAAATAAGTATATCGCCTACACAGTTTAACGGTAAAGAGTATGGAGTGTATGCATTAGCAAATAGATCAGCGTTGATATATATTTATGAAAATCCGGATGAGGTGTATGAATTATATGGTTATCATGATTATATAGTGGGGGAAAGGCTGGAAGTATCACCGTACCGAGAACATGAAAAAACAATTAATTATGGTTCTTTCTCCACGATGGAATACGAACAAGAAAAGGAGAAAATACCCAATTATGCAGACAGTGTAATCGTTGACAAAACAGTTGCAAAAGCAAAAGAGCGGCTATCATACGGATATAGCGGAACCGAGCGTTTGTATCATTCTTGTACTGTGAACAGTTCCTCTGTTAGTTATGATTGGAATACTCGTACGTACACTTGCAATGTATCAATCACATACTCTTCAAATGTCTTTGATTTCTGGGGAACATCGTCGAATACATATGATGTAGTTGCTACATACACAGATACAGGAAGTGAATTAGTTGCCACAAGTTTTGATATATTTTAGTTGGCAGATGTTGAATTATCAGGCAAATAAAATTCAGTAATGTAAATAACAAAACGATTCATGATGAAAGGAGTATTTTTATGAGTTTGTTAAGAGAAGTGCTTTTCTCAGCAGCGCAGCACACCGACAACACAAGTAAAGAATGGGTATCAACAGAGAGGAGTGAGAGCGACGGCCACGAGGTTGAGATTGTAAAATTTCGAGCAAAAAGAGTTCATAATAGAGCGACCACTATTTATGAATCAGCCGTGGAAATAAAAGATAATTCATATATTTCTGTCAAGAATCCTCACGGAACGTTTGATTTTTTAAAATCAGATATTGTAGGAATGGAAACAAAAATGACCTGCTTTTTCCCAATATTCTTTACGGTCTTCCCAATTTTATTGGGTGTTCTTATGTTGATTGGACTGGTTTCATCTTTTATGCAAGGCGATGGAGTTCCTTTGAGCCTCTTATTTATAACGCTTCTGCTGTTTGCAAGTCCGATTTTTACTGCTTTGATTAGAACAATAAAGATCAAATTAAAAAATGGTTCGATAGTAAAGGTGTATTACAACACAAAAGAAGACCCGGCTGTCCTTTTTGAAAAGCTTAAAGGGTAGGGACAAGCAAAGGAGGAAAAATTAATATGAAATATTGTACAAACTGTGGTGTAAAAATCGAGGATGGTATGGCGATGTGCCCTAATTGCGGGACAAGTCAGGTAAAAAGCTTCGGGCTCTTAAGTAGGTCTTTTGTTGGTATATTTGACATTGTTGCCGGCGGAATAACAACCTTGGCAGGTTTGGTATATTTTGTCGGAGGGGCTGTTGACTTTGGATTTTTAGCATCTGGAATAGGATTAATAGTGACTGGGTTCTTTTTCCTAAATGGAAAATAGAATACAAATAAGAAATAAAGTCAAAACTGTATCAACAAGTAAAGTTCGCATAATTACGAAATTCGCGTTATAGGAAGGTGCGTATAGACTATTCCTGGCGATATATCGTTTATGCAATTTTACTTGTTGATACAGTTCTTTTAATTTTGGACAAATGAAATGTGTGTTTTTTTAATGTTTGGTTGAAGGAGTCAACTGCTCCATCAATGCCGAGATTTCGGAGTATTGATAAATATTTCCAAAATGTTAAATTTCTTCTTGAAAAATGCACCTGCATGCGTTACAATTATAATAAAAATTTTCGACGTTATACGGGAGAATATATATGCAGCTTCTTGAAGATAGAATACGGCATGACGGCATCGCTCGGAACGCCATATTTCAGAGAAAACAGGTAGCGGCTTACGGCTGTGCCTGTTGTGAAGGAATCCCCAAAACAGAATAAAGTCAGTTGAAAATGATAAAATAGACGAAGCAAATTTTGCTTCGTCTATTTTATGTCATACGCTAAAAGTTATAGGGAGCGACCTTGAAATTTGACAAAAAACAGGATATAATATATTTGGTGAAAATTTGAAGAAAATAGAGAAAGAAAAGAAAGGAAAAGAAAATGGACATTTTTGACATTCTGACAATGCTCGGCGGTTTGTGCCTCTTCCTGTTCGGTATGGATGTTATGGGGCAGGCGCTTGAGCGGCGCGCGGGCGGAGCACTGCGCACACTGCTTGGACGGCTTACATCAAATCGGCTTGTGGGCTTGCTTACCGGTCTTTGTGTAACGGCGGTTATTCAAAGCTCTTCGGCGACAACGGTTATGGTTGTCGGTTTTGTAAACTCGGCGCTTATGACCTTGCGTCAGGCGATAGGCGTTATTATGGGCGCAAATATCGGAACAACGGTTACAGCGTGGATTCTCTCGCTTGGCGGAATAAGCGGAGATAACTTATTTATTCAGCTTTTGAAGCCGACATCGTTCACGCCGGTGCTTGCGCTTATCGGCATTATAATGACGATGACCGGAAAGGGCAGTAAACGGCGTGATACGGGAACGATTCTTTTGGGCTTTGCAACGCTTATGTTCGGTATGGATACGATGAGTGACGCAGTTTCCGGTCTTGCAGATGTTCCTGCATTCCAGCAGATTTTTATTCTGTTCAAGAACCCGATTCTCGGTGTGCTTGCCGGCGCAATCCTAACGGCAATAATCCAGTCAAGCTCCGCTTCGGTTGGTATTCTGCAGGCTCTTGCCGTAACGGGGCAGGTCTCTTTCGGGGCGGCAATACCGATAATTATGGGGCAGAACATAGGAACATGTATCACAGCACTTCTCTCATCGTTTGGCACAAACAAAAACGCAAGGCGTGCCGCGCTTGTGCATCTGTCATTTAACGTTATCGGAACAACGCTTTGCCTGATACTTTTCAGCATCATAAAATACGCGCTGCGACCGCCGCTTTTTGACAGTGCGGCAAGCTTTGTGGGAATTGCGGTTGCACACTCCGTTTTCAATGTTTTCTGTACGGTTGTGCTGTTCCCGATGGCGGGGCTTCTTGAAAGACTCGTTATCCGCCTTGTGCCGGACGGAAAGGAGAAGGATGCAGTTGCAGAGCTTGACGAGCGTCTGCTCGCAACGCCGCCAATTGCGCTCCAGCGTTCTCATAATCTCGTTATTGAGATGATGGAAGCATCGCTTTCTGCTATTCGTGGCGGAATAGCATCGCTTCGCGGATACTCTTCTGAACTTGCAGAGGAGATTTGTGCGGCTGAAGAAAAGACCGACCATTACGAGGATATTTTAGGAACATATCTTGTAAAGTTAAGCTCACGGCAGATATCTGCATCAGATAATGCAGAGGCGGCAAAGCTTTTGCGTATAATAGGTGACTTTGAGAGAATTTCCGACCACGGTGTGAACCTTTTAAAATCTGCAGAGGAAATGAATGATAAAAAGATTAAGTTTACCGAAAACGCAGAGGCAGAGCTTGATGTAATCCTGGGTGCGGCAAATGAGATTTTAGAGCTTACGCACCGCGCGTTTGCAGATAACGATATTAATGCGGCACTAAGCGTAGAGCCGCTTGAGCAGGTGATAGACATTCTCAAAGAGAAGCTCCGCGCACAGCATATCGGACGGATGCAACGGGGAGAGTGTACAATTGATGCGGGATTTGTCTGGTCAGACCTTCTCACGAATATAGGCAGAACGTCAGACCACTGCTCAAATATTGCCGCGTGCGTAATAGATATGGCAAGCAACAATATGAATCTTCACGAATCTATCCGCGCATTCCGTAACGAAAGCCCGGATTTCCGCACAAAGTTTAACGAATACTCAAATAAATATACAATTGCATAGAGCGAAAACATCGTCTTTCACTGCATATTTTCCCTTCCATTTGCAGAAACTAACAAAAAATTTCGGAGGTTGTTTGCAAATGGCGGATAACAATGAAAATAAAAAGGAAACTCGCGAGGATATAGTAGAAACCGGCTCGATCGTGACGAAAAGCCGCTTTGGAAATATCCATTGCATAACGATAATAGGTCAGATTGAAGGGCATACCGTGCTTGGAAGCGATACAAAGACAACTAAATACGAGCATATATGCCCCACTCTTGCCGCAGTGGAGGAAAATGAGGACATTGACGGACTTTTGATTATGCTCAATACAGTTGGCGGCGATATTGAGGCAGGTCTTGCCATTGCAGAGCTTATTGCAGGTATGACAAAGCCGACGGCATCGCTTATCCTTGGTGGTGGGCACTCAATCGGCGTACCGCTTGCAGTTGCGGCAAAGCACTCAATAATTGCGGAAACCGCGGCTATTACTATTCATCCGGTGCGTATGAGCGGCGTTGTAGTCGGCGCACCGCAGACGTTTAATTATTTTGAGCGTGTTCAGGACAGAATTACCGGCTTTGTTGAGCGAAACTCGAATATGTCGGCAGAGAAATTCCGGGAATATATGCTAAAGGTCGGCGAGCTTGCAACGGACGTCGGAACGGTCATTTATGGAAAAGAGGCCGTTGAAATCGGGCTTATTGACCGCGTGGGAACTCTTGCGGATGCGCTTTCGTTTCTCCACGATGAAATAGGGAAGAAGAAAAATAAAAAATCCTCTTGAAAAATGCGCAATGTAGATATATAATAAGTATATCAATATGCGAAAGGATGAGAAATCATGGCAAAGATTACAAAGGACACCATTATCGGTGATATTCTTGATATCGACGTTACCTGCGCTCCGTATTTCTTTGAAATCGGTATGCACTGCCTCGGTTGCCCGTCTGCAAGAGGAGAAACTCTTGAGCAGGCATGTGCGGTTCACGGCGTAGACGTTGACGCACTTCTTGAAAAGCTTAACAACCATCTTGAGGGTAAGTAAACTTTATTCCCGTTAGTATGGTATGACTGTTGAAAAAGTCAACGGCTTTTTTAACAGTCACTTTTCATATATTTGCGAAAAAGGAGGAAAGTACGTTGGAAAAATCTATCGGTGCAAGGCTTTTGTGTGTAGCAGAGGCTATTCCGCCCTGCGAAACGCTTGTTGACTGCGGCTGCGACCACGGATATGTTTCGATATATGCCGCGGCTCACGGCAAGGCGGAAAAGATAACGGCGAGCGACATAAACCGTGGTCCGCTTGATAATGCAGAGCGTGAGATTTTGGCGGCGGGACTTTCCGGAAAGATAAAAACCGTCCTGACTAATGGACTTGACGATATAGTGCCGCACGACTGTGTGGTTATTGCGGGAATGGGCGGAGAGCTGATAGCAGATATCATTTCCCGCGCACCGTGGACAAAGGGTGAGTGCACCCTTGTTCTCCAGCCGATGACGCGCTCAGAGTTTCTGCGCGAGTATCTCTACCGCGAGGGTTTTGGGATAAAGGAAGAAAAAATCGTCTGTGAGGGCAGGCATATATACTGCGTGATTGTTGCGACGTATACGGGAAAAACAGATTATCTTCCGTATGAAAAATACATAAGCCGTTCAGCGCTTTCCGACCCACGGGCACGCGAATACGCGGCAAAAGTTCTTGCGCGTCTGCGGTTTGAATTTGAACGAAAATGCAGCTCCGGTGCATTTTCTGAAGAAGAAAAGAGAAGCAGTGAGCGGGATATAAGCTCGCTTAATGAGGTGGTAAATTCGCTATGACAAACGTAAATGATATATTCAACACTCTCGAAGCAGCGGCGCCGTGCCGTCTTGCAGAGGAATACGACAACCCCGGGTTTCTTATCGGAAGAAAAAATGCAGGCGTGTCGAAGGTGCTTGTCGCGCTGGATATAACGGAAAAAGTCGCTCGCGAGGCGGTAGAAACAGGTGCAGAACTTATTGTTTCCCACCATCCCGTGATTTTCGGAAGCCGCAAGCGCGTCACCGACGAGGATGTCTGTGGTTCGGTGCTTCTTGCGCTTATTGAAAATAAAATTGCAGCAATATGTATGCATACAAACCTCGACAGTGCGAAGGGCGGCGTGAACGACGTTTTGGCAGAAAAGCTTGGCATTAAGAATCCGAGCGTTCTTGCTTCGGGAAAAGAGGAGAACACGGGCATTGGTAGGTTTGGAGAGCTTTCGGCGAAAAGACCGCTTGAGGCTTTCCTTTCGGATGTTTGCCGCGCGCTTAATACACCCGGTGTTAAGTATCACAACGCGGGAAAAGCCGTGAAGAAAATCGCGGTTGGTGGCGGTTCGTGCGGGGATTTCATTCCGCTTGCCGCAGCGCTCGGATGCGACACAATCGTAACTGCTGATATAAAGCACAACGAATTTTTAGATGCCGCCGCTCTCGGAATAAATGCGATAGATGCCGGTCACTTTGCAACGGAGGATATCGTTTGTCCGCGCATTTGCGAAATTATTTCTGCAAAGCATCCGGACATCAAAGTGACAATTGCGGAGGCAGACCGAGACTGCACGAAGTTTTTTACGGTTTAGGAGAAATTTAAATGGCACTTGATGCATTCTTCATTTCGCACCTCGCCCGCGAGCTTAACGGACTTCTTGAGGGAGCGAGGATAGATAAAATACACCAGCCGACGCGCGATGACATAGTTATTGGTCTGCGCTCGCCGAATGTAAAAGGAAGGCGGCTGATTCTTTCTGCAAACGCAAGCTTTCCGCGCGTGCATCTTACATCAATGTCGCGTGAAAACCCCGCGAGTGCGCCGATGTTCTGTATGCTTTTGCGAAAGCATCTGACAAACGGACGCATAATTTCCGTTTCCGCGCCGGACTTAGAGCGCATTATAGATATAAAGCTTGAGGTAAATGACGAGATGGGCGTATCATCAACCCGCACACTCACGTGTGAGATTATGGCGCGCCATTCAAATATAATTCTGCGCGATGCTGATGACAGGATTATTGAATGTTTAAAGCGGGTAGACCTTGACACAAGCGAAAAGCGTCAGGTTCTTCCGGGGCTTTTCTATGAGCTCCCGCCGAAGCAGAAGAAGCTCGATCCCGGCGCATACTCCCGCGCAGAGCTTTTTGACATAATATGCAACGAAAAGGAAGAAATCCTCTGCGATAAGTGGGTTATTTCCTCGTTTGCCGGTTTTTCACCGCTTGTCTGCCGCGAGATTGCCTACCGCGCCGGCAAGGACCTTACGCTTCATATGTCCGAGCTTTCAATGACTCAGCGTGAGCGTATGGCATCGGCGATATGTGAAATAGCGGGTGGAGATGCGATACCGTGCATTGTGTATGACGGAAAGCAGCCTTACGAATTTTCCTTCTTTCCGATAACGCAGTATGAGGCTTCAATGACCGCCCAGGAGCGGAATTGCCTGTCCGATACACTTGCAGAGTATTTTGAAATCCGCGAGGTGCGCGAAACGATGCGTCAACGCTCGCATGGGATATTGCAGGTGGTGAAAAGCGCATATAACCGCACGCAGAAAAAGCTTGCGCTTCAGCGCGAAGAGCTTAAAAAAGCCGAAAATCGCGAGGAAATCCGCGAGCGGGCAGAGCTTATTTCCGCAAATATATACCGTCTTGAAAAGGGGATGACCTCATTTGTTGCCGAGAATTATTACCGCAACTGCGACGAGGTCACGATAAAGCTTGATTCGCGCTTAAGTCCGCAGGAAAATTCCGAAAAGCTGTTCCGTGAATATCGCAGGATGAAGAACGCGGAAAAGTATATAACAGAGCAGATTGCGGCAGGCGAAGAGGAGCTTATATACCTTGAAAGCGTGCTTGAAAGCATTGAAAAGGCTGAGAGCGAGGCGGACCTTTCTGAAATACGGGATGAGCTTGCAGAAACCGGATATATAAGCCGCACGAGCGACAGACGTGGCGTAAAACGTACCGCATTGCGTCCGTACCGTTTCACATCAAGCGACGGATATGTTATATACGCCGGCAGAAACAACAAGCAAAACGACGCGCTTACCCTGAAAAGTGCGATGAAGGGAGATTTGTGGCTGCACACAAAAAATATCCCCGGTTCGCACGTCATCGTGGAATGTGCAGGTGAAGAGCTTCCCGACAGAACGATTACAGAAGCCGCGATGATTGCCGCATATTATTCGCGTGCGCGCGAATCGGTTAACGTAGCGGTTGACTATGCGCGTGTTAGATATGTCAAAAAGCCTCAGGGTGCAGCGCCCGGCAGGGTTATTTACACAAACTATTATACAGCGTATGTAACTCCGGATGAGGAGCTTTGCAAAAAGCTCAGCAATAACGGCTAAAACATTATATCTTCAAAAATATCCGCGATTTCGCGGTATGCAAGGAAAATATTCTCAATCCCGAGTCTGCGCGCAAGGCGTATTTTTTCTGAAATTGTGCGCGCATCTTCATAGAGAACAAAACCGGAAGAGTTCGGCTCGGGTGAGTAGATAAAGTAGTTTGAAACAAGCTGCGGCGAGAAAAAGCACTGTGCGTTATACCGGTCGCGGAGATTTCGAAGCTCACGCATGGATAACTCACGCCCGGAGGAAGAAAAGACCGGCATGGAAAACTCTGTGCATCGGCGCGGTACGGAGAGTGCGAGGCGACGGTGTGTGCGAAGAAGATAGGCAAGATATTCCGAAAGCTCACCGCCGGAGACCGCGCATTCCGCAACGGGTGTTGCATCGGGGCAGCCTTCAGCAAATGCAAGAGGGCAGAAAACGGAAATCCCTCGGCGGGAAAGAGATGCTGAGATTTCGCCGAGAGTGTCGGAACACGCAAGATTTTCTTCATTTGCATCAAGAAAGACCGAGCGGCAGCCGCGTCGCCGGCATTCGTCATATATTGAGGGTGTAATATGTATGTCCGCACCGTCGGAGGAGATAACTAAAACATCCGCCGGTGTTTCGGGGGAAAGCTTCTCGCACATAAGCGTGTTTCCGCGCGCATAATATGAAAGAAGCCCGTGCTTTTCCTTCCGGTGTGCCGTGCATCCCAGCTCCGATGCCGTGCGGAGAATGTATATATTCAAGAACAGCACCTCCTTGTAATCCGGAATAATATATGTTATACTAATAATATTAAATGAAAAAACACATTATGCGGAGGGATGAAATGTTGCCGCTTTTTGTTCCCGATATGAAGGTTGACTGCATTTATGAGCTTACGGGTGAGCTTTTAGAGGCGATAAACATAAAGGTGCTGATTGCAGACCTTGACAATACGATTGCAAAATACGAGCACGAAATTCCCGATGAGCGCGTTTTGCGCTGGGCAGAAGACCTTGCCGCGCACGGGGTTAAGCTTGCCGTTGTGTCAAACAACAAACAGGAGCGCGTTGAAAAGTTCTGCTCCCCGCTCGGTATTGCGCATTACTGGAGAAGCGGAAAACCGAGCCGGAAAACCATTAAAAAAGCCATGCAAACGCTCGGTGGCACGCGGGATACAACCGCGCTTGTCGGCGATAAGATAATAACCGATATCATCGGGGCAAAGCGAAGCCGTATTCTTGCGATAAAGGTTCCGCCGCTCGGAAAAAGGAGAATGTTTGAATGAAAAAGATAATGATAATCAACGGACCTAACCTTAATTTCCTCGGCAAACGTCAGCCGGAAATTTACGGGAGTGATACCCTTTCGGATATCATCGAGTATACAAAGAAAAAAATGGCAGAGCTTGGCGCGGAGATAGAAGCGTTCCAGTCAAACTGCGAAGGAGAGATAATAGATGCGCTTTACCGTGCGTATGACGAGGGATTTGACGGCGTTGTTATAAACGCAGGTGCGTATTCCCATTACAGCATCGCTATTCGCGATGCGATAAGCGCGATATCCATTCCGTGCGTTGAGGTGCATCTTTCAAACATCCACGCACGCGAGGACTTCCGCCACAATTCTGTTATTTCCGCAGTATGCCGGGGTATGATTTGCGGCTTCGGGAAAGAGGTTTATCCGTTAGCGGTCAGGGTTTTGTGTGAAAATCGGTAAAAATTTCAAAGTTTTACTTGCAAAATAGCGCAATATAAGGTAAAATATATAAAGATTTAATATGATAAAAATTGGAGGAAAATTAAAATGATTTCAGCAGGCGAATTCAGAAACGGTGTAACGTTCGAAATGGACGGCCAGGTAATGCAGGTTATTGAGTTCCAGCACGTTAAGCCGGGTAAGGGCGCAGCTTTCGTCCGTACAAAATATCGCAACGTTGTTACGGGTGCTGTTGTTGAAACTTCTTTCAACCCGACGGACAAGTTCCCGCCGGCATTTGTTGAGCGTAAGGATATGCAGTATCTCTACAACGATGGTGAGCTTTATTACTTCATGGACGAAGAGACATATGAGCAGGAGCCGCTCAACGCAGAAAAGCTTCCGGAGAGCTTCAAGTTCGTTACAGAAAACATGGTTGTTAAGTTCCTTTCTTTCAAGGGCAACGTTTTCAGCGTAGAGCCGCCTAACTTTGTTGAGCTTGAGATTACGGAGACAGAGCCGGGGCTTAAGGGCGATACCGCAACTAACGTTACAAAGCCGGCAACTGTTGAGACAGGTGCAGAAGTCCGCGTTCCGCTCTTCATCAACATCGGCGACAGAATCAAGATTGATACAAGAACGGGCGAGTATTTAGAGCGCGCGAAGTAAGTATAAGAATTTAACAAGTTTAAGGCTTGAGGGGTTCGTATCCCCTCGGCTTATTCGGAGGATATATTCCATGAACATACTTGAAAGAGCATCATATCTCCGCGGTCTTTTTGACGGACTGGAGATTGACATTTCCACAAAGGAAGGAAAGCTTTTAGTTGCCATGACGGAAGTCATCGACGAGCTTTGCGAGGCTGTTTCTGACCTTCAGCAGATCACGGATGAAATGTCCGATGAGCTTGATGAGGTTGCAGAAGAGCTTTTAGAGCTTGAAGGCGCATTTGATGAGTGCGACTGCGGTGATGATGAATGTGATTGCGGCGATGACTGCGACTGTGAGGATTTTCACTACGAAGTAGTCTGCCCGACCTGCGGCGATTCCATCATGGTCGATGAGGATATCATCGCGCTCGGCAAAATTCAGTGTCCCGGCTGCGGCGAGGACCTTGAATTTGACATGGACGAGTGCATTTGTGACGATGACGGCTGTGACTGCGGCTGCCACGGCCACGACCACGAATAAGAAAAACGCAAAACTCCGGAGATGTTAATCATTCCCGGAGTTTTTGCGTGTGCGCAGGTTGGAATTTTGAATAATTATCTTTTTGTTGAAAAAATATAGAATATGTCGTATAATATAACTGCCGGAGTAATCCGACAGTTAAAGGTAAGACTGAAAACAGTGTAACAGCTGGGCGGTTATGCCATCATCTCTTTTGTAAGGAGGTGATAGCTATGGATAATGAATACATAATTTCATTTATGATTATTCTGTTACTTTTAGTAATTTCCATAAAAAAATAACCCCCACTCCTGCTAAAAGTTAGGGTTATTTTAACCTGAATATTTTGGCATAACCGTTTGAGGCCTTGCCTTTTTCTATATTTATTATACTTAATAAAATCTATTTTGTCAACCGTTTTGGGAAAAACTTTATACAAAAGTGTCATTTATACGTGTTGTTTTTCATTCTTTGGGTATATCCACCAGAAGGAGGTAACCCAAACAGGGCACTTTGCTGAAAATGTTGAAGGGCTTGCAAAACTATGTCATATATGATATGATTAATAAAAAACAAGAAAGAGGGGTTTTGTGATGGGAGTATATGGTTCACCCGATTTGTCCGCCCCAGATAAAAATACCGATGATTACGTGAAAAATTTTGTTTTTTGCAGTAAATGCGGATTTGAGTATTCTAAAAAGCTGAAAAAATGTCCGCGATGTGGAAAAAAGCATACTCAACCTTTTTATCATAAATGGTGGTTTTGGATTGTTGCTTTAATAATGGTTTGCAATATCTTTTTTTCTCCCAAAAATAATATAGAAACATCAGGTTATGAGAGAACTCCCCCAACCATAACACCCCAAAAAGAACTTACAGAAAGAGAAAAAATGATTTTGAAAGTCAGTGAATTGATGGATAAAGATTTAGCCTTTGATGCAGGTAGTTATATTATGGGAGACATTCCAAAAGGTGAATACGCATTTATTGGGATTGACAGTAGCAAATATTATTGTGAAGAAGACGTGGCAGGGAATATTATCGATAATGAAAACTTTCAATCATTTGGATATGTTTATGTCCATGGACTTGGGAATGTCGAAACTCGCGGAGTGTTAGTAAGTGTTAACGCCTTTGCAGAATTAGGTGTGACTGGTGCAAAGCAATTATATGAAATCATTAATGAACAGCCTAATTACACACAAAGCGGAATGTATAAAATAGGAGCGGATATTCTTGCTGGAATATATACAGTTGAAAGTATAGGCAATGGTTACTTTGCGTTATTGACTGGTCCTGTAGGTAATAATGATATTATCGACAATGACAATTTTACTGGAAAAAAGCAAGTAGCAACAAGCAACGGACAATATTTAGAACTTAGTAGAGTTATGATTTCTGAATAACAGCATGTTTTAATTTAATATACTTATCTTAAAAAGAGCAATGTTTTGATATTGCTCTTTTTATAATTTTGATATAATTTCAACGAAAAAATTATTCCACAGAAAATAAAGTTGTAGGTTGCGTCTCAATGTAGGTTTGTCAATGATGTGTTACACATAAGGGAAAGCAAATAAGACGTGTTTGGGAGAGTGCCAATTAAGAGGGCGCATGGGGAAATTATTGTATTGACGCTGACGAACAGCTTACTGTTTCTTGAAATCGTCGAACGAAAAGAAGGTATGACGAGCATAGAATTCTTCATTGTCCTTGCGGTGACTGCGTTCAACTTTTCCGTTGTGTCTAGGAGTAAAAGGTTTAATTAGTTTGTGTCTAATTCCCATTTGAGCAAGTGTT
>JAZSOS010000019.1:0-29773 GCA_045537045.1 Eubacteriales bacterium | reverse complement strand
AGCAATATATCGCGGGTGTTGTTCTTCTTCAACTGATGTCACATCCTTATCTATGATTTATTTTTCGTATACCGAGCGCTTAAGCACACCGACATACGGGAGATTTCTGTATTTTTCGTCATAATCAAGACCGTAGCCTATAACAAATTCGTTTTCAATGTCGTAACCGATATAGTCGGCTTTCACCTCTACGGTGCGACGTTCAGGCTTGTTAAGAAAAACGCAGAGAGCGACGGATTTTGCCCCACGGCGCTTAATTTCCGGAAGAAGGTTTGAGAGCGTAACTCCGGTATCAAGAATATCTTCAACGATAATAACGTCGCGACCGGTGACATCGCTGTCCATATCTTTTTTTATCTTGAGCCTGCCCGTGGTTTCCGAGCCGTTTCCGTAGCTGGAAACCTGCATAAAGTCAATGGTACACGGAAAATCAAGCTCGCGCACAAGGTCTGCCGTGAAAATGAGCGAGCCTTTCAATATACATAATATAAGCGGATTTTTACCTTCGTATGCACGTTTGATCTGATTTGCCAGATATTTTACCTTTTCGGAAATCTCATCTTTTGTAAAGAGGATTTTTTCTACATCATTTTTCATTTTCCCAACATCCCTTATTTATCTCTATAACATATATTTCATCACCGTTTTGCGGAATATATCTCTCGTCGGTGCCGATGCCGTAAACGGCAACGGTGTTTTCACCGTCTGCAATAACGGGGATTTTCTCACGTTTTGCCTTAGGAATTCTTTTTTCTATAAAAAGCTTCTTAAGGCTTTTTGTCGGTCTTTTGGGAAGCTTTACTTCGTCACCCGTTGCTCTGCTTCTCAAAACCAGACCATTTTGTATTCTATCACAAGAAATCAAAAAAGTATTTACGGAATTATTAATTTTTTCCGTTTTTACCGTTTTTTTCACAAAAATCTGAAATTTACCAAATTTAAACTCGCCCTTGCTGAGCTTTGTTAGCTCCGTCACAGCACTTTTTTCGTTTTTTTCAAAGACGAGCTTTTCGTACTCACGTCGCGCGCAGATTCCTCCCGGAAGATGAACCTCGCCCGACGGCACGGCACTTTGGCAAAGTACACGCAAAGCAGTGACATGGCGGTATTCAAGAACGTAATTTTTCTCTCCAGCCACTTTTGCCGCAAAGCTTTCGCACACTCTTCCGAAAAGAGCCGGATGTAAGCTGAAAAGTTTTTCTACTTCACACTTAACATCCCCCGTCATAACACGCTCTGCCGCAAGGCAAGCCTCTTTTTTTAAAAAGTCTGCATCGTCGCGCAGAATACGCGACGAACGCGATGCGTTCTTTATTGCAGCGGAATTTATCTTCAGCATTTCAGGAATAATGTTGTGGCGTATTTTGTTTCTTGTATACACCGTTTCGGCGTTTGTCTTATCTTCACAGAAAGCAATACTGTTTTGCGTTGCATATTCCTCAATTTCCTGACGTGAAACGGAGATAAGCGGACGGATGATATCTCCACGCACGGGAGGTATTCCGCACATGCCGTCCGTTCCGCCGCCACGGGAAAGGTTGAAGATTACCGTTTCAAGGTTGTCATTTGCGTTATGCGCCGTTGCAATTTTATCAGCACTGAGTTCTCTTTTTGCGCGGCAGAGAAAATCATATCTGACTTCCCTTGCACAAAGCTCGGTTGATTGTCCGCTCTTTTGGGCAAGTGCTGTAATATCAATCCTCTCGCAAACAAACGGCACACCAAGCTTTTTGCACTTTTCCCGCACAAAGTCTTCATCCTCATACGCATCTTTTCCGCGAAGCATATGATTTAAATGCGCCGCAGAGACGATTATTCCAAGCTCTTCCCTGCACTTTAAAAGTACATCAAGCAATACGGAAGAATCCGCGCCTCCGGAAAGAGCAACGAGCACGTGCTCACCTCGGCGCAGCATATCATAGTCTTTTATTGTCTTTATAATATCAGTAAGCATGAGAGTTATCAATAGATGTAAACTTCGTGTACTTGCCATCCCAGTGCAGGTCAATGTCACCCGTACTGCCGTGACGGTTCTTTTCAATAAGAAGCTTTACCGTTTCCGGTGTTTCCGGATTTTCGCGGTAAAGAATCATAACTACGTCTGCGTCCTGCTCAATCGCGCCTGATTCACGAAGGTCTGAAAGGCGCGGACGGCGCTCCTGCTTATCACTGCTTCGCGAAAGCTGGGAAAGACAAAGAATAGGAACATTCAAGTCCTTTGCCATAATCTTGAGCGCACGCGAAATCATCGCAACTTCCGTCGCCCGATTATCGGTACGCACACCGGACTGAACAAGCTGGAGATAGTCAACAATAACAAGTCCGATATCTTCATTAAGTCTTCGGCATTTCGCCTTCATTTCATTGACGGTAACACCGGTTGCGTCGGCAAGATATATCTTTGTGTTTGCAAGCGTTTCAGACGCGTGGGCAATCGCAACCCATTCATCCTCATCAAGAAGACCGGTACGAAGCTTTCGTGAGTCGATAAGTGCCTCACCCGCGATAAGACGCAGGGCAAGCTGTTCGTTTGACATTTCAAGCGAGAAAACAACGACTGCTTTACCGCACGATTTTGCCGCATTTGAACAAATATTGAGTGCAAAGCTTGTTTTACCTACACCGGTATTTGCAGCAAGAATTATAAAGTCCGAATCGTTAAGTCCAGACAAAAAAGCATCAACAGTTGAAAAACCAGTCGGGACACCCGGAAGTTTTCCCGCATTTTTAGCAAGGTTTCCGAGATGTGCATATGTATTTTCAAGAACATCGCGTATGGGTGCCATACCCTTTGTTTTCTTTTCACTGCGGATTTCGTAAATCTTCTGCTCGGCAATCTCAACGACAGCATCTGCCTCTCCCTCACCGGAAACGATAATATCGTGAATTTCCGCAGTAGTCTCGTCAAGATTGCGCAGAACTGCCTTATCGCGCACAATTTTTATGTACTGTGCGACGTTTACCGCAGTCGGCGTAATCTCAAGAAGCTTCATTATGTACGCACGGCCACCCGCCTTATCAAGTGTGCCGAGTATTGTTAGCTTATCAATAACAGTAACCGGGTCTATGGATTCGTTGAGCGTAAACATACTCTGAATGGCTTCAAATATCGCCTTGTTCTGTGAGATGTAAAAATCCTCAGAGCGGAGATGCTCCATGACCTCAGGCACACAGCGAGGGTCAAGCAGCATCGAGCCGATAACCGACTGCTCCGCTTCAACATTATGAGGAAGCCGTGCTCCAATAATCTCGTCCATCGTAATTTCTCCCTCCGAGCCGGGTGATGAAACACCGCGGCGTCAACAGTTTTAAGAAGCTAAGGTTCTATTCTTTTCTCAGCTTATGCCTCGCACACCTTTACGCGAAGCTTTCCGCTGACCTGCGGATAAAGCTTTACCTTTACCTCATAAGTACCGAACTGCTTTATAGTTTCGGAAATTTCAATCTTGTGCTTATCAATTTCAATCTTGTGCTGTTTTGCAAGCGCCGCAGAGACGTCCGAGGTCGTTATCGAGCCGAAAAGTCTCCCACCCGAGCCTGCCTTTGCCGGAATTTCGCATATAAGAGATTCAAGCTTTTTCGCAAGCTCCTCTGCCGCTGCTTTTTCCCGCGCTGCGCGTGCGATATCAGCCGCTTCCTTTATCTTTGCCGCATTCAGGTTGTCGGCAGTAGCCTCTTTTGCAAGGTTTTTGGGAAACAGAAAGTTTCTCGCATATCCGTCGGATACAGTTACAATCTGCCCCTTTTTACCCTGACCTTTAACATCTGCATTTAAAATTACTTTCATATCTATTTCTCCTTATCCTAAAACATCATCAATAACCCCTGTAAGCTCTTCCGTAACCTCTTCGAGATTTTTTCCGGCAACCTGAGCACCTGCTGTGTCAAAGTGACCACCGCCGCCGAGCTTTTCAAGGATAACCTGTACATTTATCTGACCGAGAGAGCGTGCCGAAACAACCACGTTTTCGCCCTCGCAATAAAGCACAAACGAAGCCTGCACGCCCCGGATTGAAAGAAGCTCATCCGCCGCCTGTGCCGCTATCTTTCTTGTGCTTGTGCCGTTGTATGCAACAATTGCAACTCTGTCTTTATACATACGGGCAAGCTTTATCATCTCCGCCCGCTTTACATAGGTTTCAATGTCATCCTGCAGAATACGCTTAAGCTCAACCGTATCTGCACCTGCACGGCGAAGATATGCCGCCGCCTCAAAAGTGCGCACTCCCGTTTTCATCGTAAACTTTTTAGTATCTATAACGATTCCCGAAAGAAGTGCCTCTGCCTCAACGTCAAGTATATCACGGATTTCAACAATGTACTGCAAAAGCTCTGTTACAAGCTCACACGTGCTTGATGCATACGGCTCGTGGAAATTGAGAACTGCGCCCTCGATGTAATCCGTACCGCGGCGGTGATGGTCAATAACTGCAATTTTGTTCGCCGATTCAAGCAGAGCCTCACTCTCCACCACGCTTGTTCGGTTTGTGTCAACCACGACGACGAGCGTATTGCTGTCCGCCTCGATAATCGCATCCTCGGCACTGATAAACGCACCGTCATACTCATGCTCTGAACAGATTTTCCTTACAAGAGAATCAGCACTCGTTTTCTGCCCTATGACAATTGATGCAGCCTTTCCCATTTTTCTCGCTATGCACGCAATACCGACTGCCGCACCGATACTGTCATTATCGGCATTTTTATGTCCCATTATCATAACACCGGAGCTGTCGCGGATAAGCCCTGAAAGGGCGTTTGCCATAACGCGGGATTTTACCTTGGTTCTCTTTTCAAGCTCCTGAGAGCGACCGCCGAAAAATTCAAAATTGAACTTATTTCGTATAACAGCTTGGTCTCCGCCGCGGGAAAGCGCCATATCTATCGCAAGACGGGCATATCGGTGATTTTCTTTAAAGTCTGCCCCGTCCTTACCGATACCTATACTGAGAGTTACCTTAATTCCGTTTTTGCTTTCTATTTCGCGCACTGAGTCCAGAATTGAAAAGCGAGAGGATATATACTCATCAATATAACGTTCCTGAAAAATATAAAGATACTTATCTCTCTCATACTTTAAGAATATACCGTTTGCATCTAAAACCCAATCGGCAAGGCGCTTATCAACCTCGGCAATAACGGACGAGCGCTCTGCATCGTT
Source organism: Eubacteriales bacterium (assembly GCA_045537045.1). Taxonomy (GTDB): domain Bacteria; phylum Bacillota; class Clostridia; order Oscillospirales; family JAAYXM01; genus SIG480. Next base: position 24,612 of record JAZSOS010000019.1, on the reverse strand, counting down.
AAGACCGTTCATTATTTCCGAATAGTTGTCAATCATAATAACCGAAACAATCTGGCGGGAATTTTCAAACTCCGTTATGGATGTGGAATAATCTGTAACATCAAGCCAGAATAGCGTCGCAAGAGTTTCGGTCTCATCCGGACTTCCGTTTGTCGCAATGTTACCATACACGCGAAAACAGCGGCCGCCTATTTCCACCTCATTGGGACATTCGGTTTTGCCTTCAATAACCCACCCGAGGTCAAACTCCGGAATAAGTGTGAAAAGGCTTTGCTCAAAAAAGCCGTCATGGTCGCCTATAATCTCTTCAAAAGCCGCATTTGCCCAGATGACCTCTTTGGAATGAAATCTTATAACGACCTCAGCCATCGGGGATTTTATTGTAAAATCACGGCTTGCACGGTTTACATCTGCCATTGTTTCTTCGATATATTCCTGAATATCATGCTGCTGCTTTTTTGCAGATATCATATTAACACCATACAGCACAGCGCACACAAAAAGCTCTGCTATCGCCAGACTTAAATCCGCGACAAAAAATGATATGGCAGAGAATATCAGAAGCACGATAAAACAAAGGTGAAAAGCCGACATCGCCGCCTTGGAAAAACGCCTGTTCACAGCAAATTACGCTCCTTTATCTTAAAATGACAAAACTTATATACAATATAGTATACCACAAACATTCTCCAATGTCCAATCAATATGTATAAATTTTTATAAAAAGCTTTGACCTTTTGCCCGATAGGTGGTAATATAATATGTATGAAAGAAACAAAATGAGGAGGGGATGCCGGTGAACGAATTTTTTCGCAATGCAAAAAACTTTTTCCGCCAGATAGACATAAAGCTTTTGCTTGTGGCACTTATCGCGTCAATTTTCGGGCTTATTTTAATCGCAAGTGCAACACAGAGCATGGGAAGCGGAAGTTATATAAAGGTTCAGCTTATCGCCACTCTTGCAGGTGTTTTTCTTTACCTGATGCTTTCATGGCTTGATCTTGATTCCGTAAGCTCGTGGTGGAAATACGTATACATTGCAAATCTTTTACTGATATGCTCTCTCGTCTTTTTTGGAACAGGCGCGGAAGAGACAGGAAACCGTGCGTGGATTCGCTTCGGCTCTGTAGGAATACAACCGGCAGAGCTTGGGAAAATTCTTTTCATCGTTGCGCTTTCCGGACATATCAATTCACTGCATGACAGACTCTCTTCCCCTTTATCGGTCATTCTACTCGGTATTCATGCACTCATCCCAATCGGATTTCTGTATGCAGTGTCCTCAGACCTTGGTTCTGCTCTTGTATATATGGTAATTTTTGTTGCGATGATGTTCTGTGCCGGAATAAAACTGCGTTGGTTTGTCGGTGCATTTACAGCGCTCGGTGCTGCATCCCCGCTCATTTGGAAGTTCTTTTTGCGAGAAGACCAGAAAATGCGCGTTCTTGTCGTATTTAATCCCGAACTTGACCCTTTGGGGCGCGGTTATCATGCAATACAAAGCAAAATTGCCATTGGCTCCGGCCAGCTCTGGGGACGCGGACTCGGGCAGGGTACGCAAACACAGCTCGGATATCTTCCCGCAAAGCAAACCGACTTTATCTTTTCTGTTGCAGGCGAAGAGCTTGGTTTTTTGGGCTGTCTCGCAATTATTGCTATTCTTTCACTCATCATTGCAAGATGCCTTACGATGACTATGCGTTCATCGTCTTTTCCGTCGTATCTGATTTGTACCGGTGTCTCCGCCATGCTTATCGCGCAAACCGTTGAAAACATCGGAATGTGCACGGGTATTATGCCGGTTATCGGTCTTACGCTTCCGCTTTTTTCCTACGGCGGTTCAAGCGTCCTTGCTGTTTATATGGCGCTCGGGCTTATAAGCTCGGCGCGAATGCGCGCACGTCCGTCAAGGCTGTCCAACTGAGGAGATTTTACAATGCTTTCAAAATATGACATTTTGCTTTTTGATTCAGACAATACGCTGTATGATCATGGTATTCACGAGAAAACTGCGATTTTCGAAGCTTTTTCTCTATACGGCTGTGACATAACAGAGGAACAGTATCTTTTATACAAGAAAATAAACGATGATATCTGGAAAGAGTTTGAGCGCGGAGTCCGGCACAAGGACGGGCCTTTAATTGAGCGTTTCCACCGTTTTTCCGAAACCACAGGTATGAAACTTTCACCTGACGGGATAAATGAGCTTTATGTTGAAGCACTTTCGAACCAATGCTCACCTTTTCCTGCATCTTTTGAGGTTTGCCAAACACTTGCCAAAACGCACAAGCTATATATAATAACAAACGGAACAGAAAGCGTGCAACTGCGCCGCTTTGAAAGAAGTCCGTTGCGCCCGTTCTTTGAAGATATTTTCACAGCGGCGGATATCGGCATACAGAAGCCGAAGAAAGAGTATTTCGACCGCGTTCTTGAAAAAATAAACTGTGCCGACCGTTCATGCGCCGTGGTAATCGGTGATTCTCTCTCCTCTGATATTCTCGGCGGTATAAATGCAGGTATTGATACAATTTGGTATAACCCCAGTTTTGATAAACATCCGGAAAACATTTGCCCTACATATGAAATTCATAATTTAAAAGAACTTATTTGAATCACCCATTACTTTTTGCTCACGCGAAAGGAATTTTTTCAATGAATAAAAGTTACTTATATATAATTACAGCGGCGGCTTTCTGGGGTGCGATGGGCGTTTTTGTAAATGCGCTTTCCGCGCTGGGACTTACGACCGTACAGATTGCAATGCTGCGTGCAACAACATCCCTGCTTTTTATCGGACTTCTGATCATCTGCCGCGACCGTGCTTTGTTTAAAATCAAGCTCCGCGACATATGGATGTTCTTCGGTTCCGGCATCGTCAGCTATTTTCTTTTTAACAACTGCTATTTCACGGCGATAAAAGAAGTCGGCGTTGCGGTTTCTTCCGTTCTGCTTTACACCTCTCCGATATTTGTAACGGTGATGTCTGTCATACTGTTCGGTGAGAAAATGACCGCAAGGAAAGTTATCTGCCTCCTTTTTGCTGTCGGAGGCTGTGCACTGGTTTCCGGCCTTGCATCAGGAGATATCGGAAGCTTCTCATTTTACGGCTTCTTTATGGGGCTTGCGTCGGGTTTTACATACGCTCTTTACAGCATTTTCAGCACATATGCCCTTCGTAAGTACAAACCGCTTACAGTTACATTCTACACGTTCCTTTTCGGAGCTGTTGCCGCAACCATTATCGGAAATCCGGTTGCGACAATCACAACAATAGCAAACCCATCAGGGCTTCTGTGGACGCTGGCACTCGGTATTTTCTCCGGTGCTCTCCCCTATTTTCTGTACACGCTCGGCCTGTCAAAAGTTCCGGCATCCCATGCGGCGGTTATTTCTACCGTTGAGCCGGTGGTCGCATCACTTCTCGGGATATTCCTTTTCCATGAAAGCGCAGACCTTTTTACCGTTCTCGGAATAGCGCTGATTATCTCTGCGGCAGTTATCCTCAATCTCGGAAAAGAGCGATAATCTGACCAAAAAAGGCTTGACAACAATAAGAAACTTTGATATAATCTTGTATTGTTGATACGGAGAAGTATCGAAGTGGGGAGCGATACGAGCGCTGCCGGTGGCAGATTAAGCGAGTTGAGCGAGTGGCAGCGGTCAAAGCCTTGCACCTTCAGGCGCAAGCTTTGGGCACCGCAACAGGACATAACGAGGCGGAGCCAACAATGTTCTCTCACAAGATATTAACCTACACAATTTAATATATTCATATGGAGAAGTATCGAAGTGGTCATAACGAGGCGGTCTTGAAAACCGTTTGTCCGAAAGGGCGCGTGGGTTCGAATCCCACCTTCTCCGCCAAAGGAAGAGCACACCAGCCAAAGGTTGGTGTGCTTTTTTTGCTATTAATCAATGATTTTTCCGGTCTGTTCTTTTTGTTACACTTTTCACAATCAAAAATAATAAAGCAGTTTCTTTTTGTATCTATTGACAATCTTTTGACAATTTCTGAGAAATCCCTTGAAATAACACGCTTTTTGTGGTATTATATACGGGTTGTTAAAAAATAAACAAACCTTTGACCGAATTTTAACAATTCTATCTCAGATTGGACAACACGTTCCGCAAGAGAACGGCTTGGAGGTATAATAGAATATGAAATTGCGCTATTTCCCGGGGTGTACGTTGAAAAACAAAGCACGTGATCTTGATTTGTACGCCCGAAAATCAGCAGAGGCGCTCGGCGTAACTTTAGAAGAAATTGAAAACTGGCAGTGTTGCGGCGGTGTTTTTACAACCGCGCGCGATGAAGTTGCCACAAAGCTTTCTTCCGTGCGTGCTCTGAAAAATGCGGTGTCCGATTCCCTGCCGCTTGTTACCGTCTGCTCGGCATGTCACAATGTGATTAAACAGACAAATTTTGCTATGCAGAATGACAGTGAATTTGCAGACAAGGTGAACAGGTACCTTACCCCCGAAGCTCCGTATTCCGGAGAATGCGAGGTTTATCACTACCTTGAGATGCTTCGCGATCTTGTCGGCTTTGACAAAATTTCCGCAGCGGTTAAAAACACACTTAGCGGCAAAAGGATTGCCGCATATTACGGATGTCTTCTCCTGCGTCCGAGTTTCGTTATGAAGATGGATGACCCGGAAAATCCGACAATTATGGAAGATTTGATACGCGCTCTCGGCGGAGATCCGGTCGTTTTTGCAAAGCGCAACGAATGCTGCGGCGGATATGTAATGGCAGAAAGCCCCGAACTTGCAAGAAAAAGCAGCAGCACGGTTCTCGAAAATGCAAAGGCACAGGGTGCCGATATGATTATCACTGCCTGCCCGCTCTGCCGCTACAACCTTACAAAAAACAGTTCTGATATTCCGGTCGTATACTTCACAGAGCTTTTAGCAGAAGCATTAGGGGTTAAGGAGGATACCGATGAACAATAAACATCTTCAGGATGAGCTTTTGCGCATCAGCGGCGTAAATCCGAAAAAATGCATGCGTTGCGGCAAGTGCTCCGCCACATGCCCCGCATATGACGAGATGGAATTTCATCCGCACCAGTTTGTATATATGGTAGAGAGCGGCGATATAAAGCCTCTTCTCGGTTCAGAATCTCTTTACAGATGCCTTACCTGCTTTGCTTGCGTTGACAGATGTCCGCGCGGCGTGGAGCCTGCAAAGCTTGTTGAAGCGGTGCGCCTTTCCGCTATCCGCGAGCAGGGAAAAAACCGCAAAACTCCTGACGATATTCCCGCAATTCTTGACGAGGACATTCCTCAGCAGGCAATCGTCAGCGCATTTCGTAAGTACACAAAGTAAGGAGGAGCGAAGATATGCAAAGAATCGGTGTTTTTGTATGTTGGTGCGGAAGCAACATCGCCGGAACGGTAGATGTGAAAGCCGTTGCAGAGGCGCTCAGGAATGAGCCAGGTGTTGTGTTTTCCACCGACTATCAGTATATGTGTTCTCAGGCAGGACAGGATATGATTAAGGCAGCAATACATGAGCATAAGCTCACCGGTATTGTTGTCTGTTCGTGTTCTCCGCGTATGCACGAGGCAACCTTCCGCAAAACTGCCGCCGCAGCAGGTCTTAATCCATATATGGTTGAAATTGCGAACATCCGCGAACAGTGTTCATGGGTACATAAAGACATTCCCGCAGGAACAGAAAAAGCAATTATCCTCGGCCGTGCGGCAATAGCAAAGGTAAGCCTCAATACTCCCCTCACCCCGGGTGAGACACCCGTAACAAAGCGCGCGCTTGTTATCGGCGGCGGTATTGCGGGTATACAGACGGCACTTGACATTGCCGATGCAGGATTCCCCGTTGATATAGTTGAAACAAAGCCGACAATCGGCGGAAAAATGGCACAGCTTGACAAGACGTTTCCGACGCTTGACTGTGCGGCGTGTATCCTCACCCCGAAAATGGTTGAGGTTGCACAGCATGAGAATATCCGCATTTTTTCTTACAGCGAAGTTGAAAGCATCAAAGGCTTTGTAGGAAACTTCGATGTTACCATAAAGAAAAAGGCACGTTTTGTGCGCGAAGATTTGTGTACGGGCTGCGGTGCGTGCGTTGAAAAATGCCCGATGAAAAAGGTTCCGAATGAATTCAACCTCGGCATGGACAACCGTCCCGCAGTTTACATTCCGTTTGCACAGGCTGTGCCGAAGGTTGCGACGATTGACTCATCGGCATGCAATATGCTCAAAAACGGAAAATGCGGAATCTGCTCAAAGGTATGTACGGCAGGCGCGATTGACTACACGCAGAAAGATGAATTTATAGAAGAAAAATACGGTGCAATCGTCGCGGCGACGGGATTTAATCCCATCAGCATGGAAAAATTCGATGAGTTTGCTTACAGCCAGTCAAAAGACGTTATTACCTCTCTTGAATTTGAGAGACTTACCAATGCTGCAGGGCCTACTGCCGGCAAGCTTCTCCGTCCGTCCGACGGGCGTCACCCCCACACAATCGTGTTTGTTCAGTGCGTTGGCTCGCGTTGCGCCGCTTGTGCGGAAAAGGGTAAGGAATACTGCTCTAAAATCTGCTGTATGTACACAGCAAAGCACGCTATGCTGACACGCGACAAATACCCCGATACGGAAGTTTACGTCTTTTATATAGATGTAAGAACTCCGGGCAAGAACTTCGACGAGTTTTACCGCCGTACTGTTGAAGAATACGGCGTAAACTACATAAAAGGTATGGTCGGAAAGGTCACACCGGAGGGTGACAAGCTTAAGGTTCAGGCATCCGATCTTATCGCAAACAAGCAGCTTCACATTGATGCTGACCTTGTTGTTCTTGCGGCGGCAATTGAGCCTGACAAATCAGCAAGACCGCTTGCCACAATGCTGACGGCAAGCATGGACACAAACGATTTCTTCACCGAAGCTCACCCGAAGCTTCGCCCTGTTGAAAGCCCGACAGCGGGCGTGTTCCTTTCAGGAACCTGCCAGGGACCGAAGGATATTCCGGAAACCGTTTCTCAGGCAGGCGCTGCGGCATCAAAGGTTATCGGTCTTCTTGCGAAAGACAAGCTTACAGGTAACCCGTGCGTTGCGCACTCTGACGAGCTTATGTGCAACGGCTGTTCATCTTGTGAGCGCGTTTGCCCCTACGGTGCAATCACCTATGAGGATAAGGAATTCCGTCAGCCCGACAGAACAACAAAGATAAGACGCGTTGCATCCGTAAATTCCGCGGTTTGCCAGGGTTGCGGCGCATGTACCGTTGCGTGCCCGTCGGGCGCAATGGACTTAAACGGATTCGCAAGCATGCAGATTATGGCGGAGGTAGATGCGATATGCAAATGAACAATTATAAACCTTTGATTGTGGCTTTCTGCTGTAACTGGTGTTCATACGCCGGTGCAGACCTTGCGGGAAACAACCGTTTGAGCTACCCTGCGGATGTAAAGATAATCCGTGTTCCCTGCTCTTGCAGAGTAAACCCTATGTTCGTTCTCCGCGCGTTCCAGCGCGGTGCAGACGGAGTTATCATCTGCGGTTGCCATCCCGGAGACTGCCACTACACATCAGGAAATTACTACACACGCCGGCGCATGGCTCTTCTCTTCTCAATGCTTGACTATCTGGGCATTGAAAAAGAGCGCACACGAGTCGAATGGGTATCTGCGGCAGAGGGTGCGAAATTTGCCACAACGATGAACGATTTTGCCGAAACTGTGGCAAAGCTCGGAGAAAACAAACGATTGGAGGATCTGCGATGCAAGCGATAGAGCGCAAACAATTGATTGATAAAGCAGTTTCTCTGCTTAATGACAACACCGTTTCCGCCGTTCTCGGCTGGAAGCGTGGTGAGTTTGACTATGACGTTACGCCCGCTGTTTTCACATCTGCCGACGATATTTCGCGCGAATTTGTGTGGAATGACTTCTGTGGTGCAAACTTTTCAAAGTATCTTGTTTCAAAAACAGACCGACTTGAGGGAAAGCTTCTTGTCTTTCTAAAACCGTGCGATACATACAGCTTCAATCAGCTTCTTACCGAGCACCGCTTCGACCGCGAGAAGGTTTACGCCGTGGGTATCCCCTGTAACGGCATGGAAGACATTGATAAAATAAAGAAAATAAGCGGTGACGGAATTTCGAAAATCACAGACTCGGGTGACAAGCTCGTTATCGAAACGCTTTACGGTGATGAGCCTGTTGAGATTGATAAAGCGGACGTTCTTTCCGAACGCTGCATAAACTGCAAGAGCAAAAAGCACGTCGCATATGACGAGCTGCTCGGTGAGGACGGCGAGGTTCTCTCATCAAACCGTTTTGATGATGTTGAAAGATTAGAAAAAATGACACCGGATGAGCGCTATGCTTTCTGGCAGAACGAGCTTTCCCGTTGCATCCGTTGCAATGCATGCCGCGACATATGCCCCGCCTGCACCTGTGAAAAGTGCGTTTTCAACAATCCTTCCTCCGGTGCAGAAAGCAAAGCACCGTCAGACAGCTTTGAAGAAAAAATGTTCCACATCATCCGCGCTTTCCACGTTGCAGGACGATGCACCGACTGCGGCGAATGTTCACGAGTATGCCCGCAGAACATACCGCTCCACTTGCTTAATCGAAAGTTTATAAAAGATATAAACAGCTTCTACGGCGAGTATCAGGCAGGTGCGGAGGTCGGCTCTCGTGCACCGCTTGTAGATTTCACAACAGACGATATCGAGCCGTGTGATGTTTTTAACGGGAGGGATACAGATGCGTAAATGCTCTTTGAAAAAAATCAATTCCGTTTTTGAAGAAATAGCAAAAACCATGACTCTTTATCTTCCCGTTGACGGAAGCGACGGAAAAGCCGCTTTCACAAAGTGGGAAAATGGTGTAGAATGGTCTGATGCACTCAATACAGTAAAAAGCCCGAAGGACTTTTTCTTCCCGCAGAGCGAAGACCTTATGAAATTTAAAACCGAGGGCAAGAACATTGAAATCATCGACACAAGAGATGAAAAAGAGGACTTTGCAGTGTTCGGTGTCCGCGCGTGCGATGCCAGAAGCTTTGATATACTCGACCGCGTTTTCCTTGCAGAGCCGTATGACAGCTTTTATGCTTCCCGCCGCGAGCACGGAATCATAATTTCCGTAGCCTGCAACAAGCCGTCCGAAACTTGCTTCTGCACAGCTTTCGGAATTTCGCCCGAAGCACCAAACGGAGATATATCCGTCTGGAAGGATGAAGCGAATCTTTACTTTAGCGCCAACACCGAAAAAGGCGAAGTACTTATGAAAAAGCTTGAGGGTGTTACGGAAGATTGCGCTGATAACAGTGCAGATGCGGTAAAGGAAAGCATAAAGAAAATCACAGAAAAGCTTCCGCTACGCGACCTTACCACAGACTCATTCGGCGGCGGAAAAACAGACGAATTTTTCAACGCACCGGAGTGGAGCGAGTTATCTGAAGCTTGCCTTGGTTGCGGAACGTGTACTTTTGTATGCCCCACCTGCCAGTGCTATGACATCAAGGATTTCAAGACAGGAAACGACGTAATCCGTTACAGATGCTGGGATTCATGCATGTATTCCGAGTTCACCAAAATGGCGCACGGAAACAACCGTCTCTCACAGAAGGAACGCTTCCGCCAGAGATTTATGCACAAGCTTGTATACTTTCCCGAAAACAACGACGGCATCTTCGGATGCGTCGGTTGCGGAAGATGTGTTTTAAGATGCCCCATTTCAATGAACATCGTTAAAGTTATGAAAAAACTCGGAGGTGACAAAAATGAACAGTGACGCATTGATTCCAAAAATCGGCGTGATTACTGATGTCCGTATCGACACTCCCGATATCAAAACCTTCCGCGTTGTTACCCCCGACGGAAAAAAAGCGTTTGAGCACCGCCCCGGGCAGTGCGCTATGCTCTCCGTTCCCGGAATCGGCGAGGCGATGTTCTCCATAACCTCCTCACCCACCAATGAGGAATATATGGAGTTTTCAATCAAGAAATGCGGTTGCGTTACAGAGTGGCTTCACAGTGCTGAGGTCGGCCAGCAAATAACAATCCGCGGTCCTTACGGTAAGCCTTTCCCCGTTGACGATGTATTTGCAGGAAAGAATCTCCTTTTCATCGCCGGCGGCGTAGGTCTTGCACCTCTGCGCTCGGTAATAAACTACTGCCGTCATTACCGCGACCGTTACGGTGATATTGACATCGTTTACGGAGCTCGCGGACGTGAGGATTTGCTTGACTACAACGAAATTATCGAGGAATGGTCAAACGATGCCGGTGTGAACGTTCATCTCACTATCGACAACCCGCAGGAAGGCTGGGACGGTCATGTAGGGTTTGTTCCGAACTATGTAAAGGAACTTAACTTCACCACAGACAAAACCGCTGTCCTGTGCGGTCCGCCAATTATGATTAAGTTCACGCTTGACGGACTTTGCTCCCTCGGCTTTGATAAAACCCAGATATACACAACGCTTGAACTACGCATGAAATGCGGCGTAGGAAAGTGCGGAAGATGTAACGTAGGTTCAAAATACGTCTGCAAGGACGGACCTGTTTTCCGCTGTGACGAGCTTGACGAGCTTCCGTCAGAATATTAAAAACAATACAGTTTTGAGGTAGAAAGATTAGGGTGACAAACATGGAAAATTTTGTTGATGTTTTTATATTTGGCAAAAAGTATTCCGTTCCGGCAAGTCTCACGATTATGACTGCAATGGAATATGCCGGATATCAGCTTGTGCGCGGATGTGGCTGCCGCAACGGCTTCTGCGGTGCGTGCGCTACAATTTACCGCATCAAGGGCGAGCGTGAGCTGAAGGCATGCCTTGCCTGCCAGACGCAGGTTGAAAATAATATGTACATAGCAACACTTCCCTTCTTCCCGCTCGTAAAGCAAGGCTACGACATTGAAAAGATTCCGGTAAACGAATCCGTAATGATGCAGCTTTATCCGGAAATTTACTCTTGCATCGGCTGCAACGCCTGCACAAAGAGCTGTACGCAGAAGCTTAATGTCATGCAATACATCGCTTATGCACAGCGCGGAGATTTTGGAAAATGCGCAGAAGAGTCTTTTGACTGCGTAATGTGTGGCGTATGCTCATCCAGATGCCCCGCAGGAATTTCCCACCCGCAGGTTGCGATGCTTGCACGCAGAATCAACGGTAAGTACCTTGCTCCCGGCTGCGGGCACCTTGAAGACCGCATAAAGGAAATCAAAAACGGAGATTTCACGGATCTGATTGAAGCACTTATGCAAAAGCCCATCGAAGAGATAAAAGAGCTTTACAACAACCGTGAAATTGAAGAATAAGGAGGGTGAGCAGAATGTATTCCGATAACTTTAAAAAATCTCTTGCCGCCGTTGAAGCTGCAAGAGAAAAGAACATTGCACTTGAACCTGTGCGCATGACCGCAAAGCAGAAGGAAGACCTTCTTTCCACCTATCATCCTGATTATAGGAAGGATGAATTCGTCACGCTTTCCGTCGGTCCGAACAAGGGTGAGAAGGTTCCCACAGAGCTTGCAGAGATACTTCAGGCACACAGCCGTATCTCCTCAAAGGATATAGACCTTGAAAACCCGGATTATGAAACAGACGTTCTTATCATAGGCGGTGGCGGTGCAGGTGCTTCTGCTGCTATTGAAGCACACAAAGCAGGAGCTGACGTTATGATTGTCACAAAACTCCGTATCGGTGATGCCAATACAATGATGGCAGAAGGCGGAATTCAGGCGGCGGATAAACCCAACGACTCCCCTGCCATCCACTTCGTTGATGCGTTCGGCGGCGGACATTTTGCCGCAAAGAGAGAGCTCCTTTCAAAGCTCGTCTGCGAAGCACCGGAAGCTATTTCATGGCTTTCCGACCTTGGAGTTGAGTTTGACAAAGAAGCCGACGGAACGATGATTACGACTCACGGCGGAGGAACTTCACGCAAGCGCATGCACGCTGCAAAAGACTATTCAGGTGCAGAAATCATGCGCACACTGCGCGACGAAGTTCTCAATAGGCAGATTCCTGTAATTGACTTCACAGCCGCAATTGAGCTTATTCTTGACACAAACGGCAATGCCGCAGGTGCCGTTCTTATGAATATGGAAACAAAAGAGCTTCTTGTTGCCAAGGCAAAAACGGTAGTCATCGCAACCGGCGGTGCGGGAAGAATGCATTATCAGGGCTTTCCGACATCCAACCACTACGGAGCAACGGCAGACGGCCTCGTTCTCGGATATCGCGCAGGCGCAAAGCTTCTTTACGCAGATACGCTCCAGTATCACCCCACAGGTGTTGCATATCCCGAACAGATTTTCGGTGCTCTCGTTACGGAAAAGGTACGCTCACTCGGTGCAAAGCTTGTTAACGTAAATGGTGAGGTTTTCATGCATCCGCTCGAAACCCGTGACGTTGCGGCGGCTTCCATCATCCGCGAATGCACAGATCGCGGAAACGGTGTCGATACCGGACACGGTAAGGCTATATGGCTCGACACCCCGATGATTGAGGCTATAGGCGGAGAAGGCACGATTGAAGCGCGTATCCCTGCTATGATGAGAATGTTTGCAGAGCACGGCATCGACATACGTAAAGAGCCGATTCTCGTATTCCCGACCTTGCACTATCAAAACGGCGGACTTGATATCACACCCGACTGTATGACGACAAACATCAAGAATCTCTTTGCCGCAGGCGAAGTTGTCGGCGGAATCCACGGCAGAAACCGCCTTATGGGCAATTCCCTGCTTGACATTATCGTTTTTGGCCGCAGTGCCGGTCAGAACGCTGCAAAAGCTGCGAAGGAAGCAAAGCCCGGCAAGCTCACGCTTGCTCATATCGAACAGTTCGCGAAAGAGCTTGACTCTGCAGGTGTTTTCACCGATGCGGTTTCGCCCAAACTTTTACCGAATTACACAGTTCAGAACAATATATAAATTATTTGACACATATAAGCCCCGTCGGATGATGAAATTCCTTATCCGACGGGGCTTATGCTATAACCTTTCGCTCTGTTGTATGCCATTTCACAGTTTTGGGTTTCCTACAAAATGTCGTCCGGAGCAGAGATGCCGAAAAGCTCGTCTGAGGCTATCTGCGCGGCGCCCTGTGCGGATTGACCTGACGCTACAAACACTTTTTTAAATTCCGGTGTTTTCATTGCAAGACGCGCAGTGTGGGAAACCGCAAAGTCAATTGCGGCGTTATACATTGCCTCTATCTCAAAAAGCTCCGATGCGTTTACAATAATGAGGTCCGGCTCAAACATCATAATAAGATTGATAATTGCTGCGCTCATATAGCCGCAGGCTTCGTCTATTACGCGGCGGGCAATTTTGTTTCCCACGCATGCACGCTTATGTATATCGGAAATAGACACCGGTTCGCCCGAAAGCTCTTCATAACGCGATTCAATATATCCCACGCTACAGACATTTTCAAGACATTCAAGCGTTCCATCTGCAGCCGCAATGACCGTATGACCGAACTCTCCTGCAACAGCGGCATTTATCTCCCCGTCATACGCGTTTATTACACCTATTCCATCGGAGGACATATCGAGAAAAACAACATTCTTATGCTTTTCGTCGTTTAAGGCACGTATCGTCCACAACCCCTTGGTCTTTGTGTTGTTTGAAATATAAACCGGAACGCCGCAACGCTTTTCAAAGCGTGATTTAACGTCAACCCTGTCCCAATTCATAATACTTGAGCTTACTTTTCCGTCGGAAGAAACGTGACCGGACACTGCAAAGCCTATTGCTTTTATATCGGTACGCTTGCCAACAAATGACATAACCCGCTCTTCGATGACCGATAGCACTCTATCTGCCGCTTCTTTCTTTGATATTGCAACACTTTCGCTTTCCATAATACCGCCGACAAGGTCGGTGATTGAAACGGTTGCTTCATCCGGCTCTATATTTATCGCAATGAGAGAATATGCGCTTGCGTTAAATTCAAGCATGACGGCGCGGCGTCCCGCGCCCTCGTTCTTTATTCTTCCCGTTTCTGTAACAAGGTTTGAATCAATAAAGAAGTTAATTATATTAGTTATGGAGGAAAGACTCAGCCCCGTAACCTTGGAAAGCTCATGTCTCGAAACCGGACTGTTCTTGCGAATAAAGCTGAGTGCTTTTTCGCGGTTGAGCTTTTGCATAAATCTGACGTTTCCTACATTATCAAACATATTCATCCCCCCCGTTCTTTTCATATATAATATCATAAAACCAAGCAAAACACAAACAAAATATTAATTTTATGTGCTGTAATGTTTTTTGTAATTTTTTGCCGCAAGTATGCATTTTCTTCTTGTAAGGCGAAAAAAAATATGTTATACTATTATTGAATAAATATATTCAATTTATTAAGATATTAACCGGAGGTTCTTATGGTCGAGTTTGTCACCAAAGAAACACTTGAAGAATATGAAGCTTTTGTTACAGCGCATCCCAAGGGGCATTTCCTTCAGTCCCATGCATGGAGTAAGCAAAAATCCGAGTGGACCTGGGAAGGAATAATTGTACGCGGTGATGACGGAAATATCCGCGGCGCGATGTCCGTTCTTATACGCCGTGCTCCGTCCCTTCCCTACAGCATTATGTATGCGGCACGCGCTCCGGTGTGTGACATTCACGACAAAGAGACTCTGTCAGAGCTTTTAGACGGTGCGAAAAAGCTTGCATCAAAATACCGAGCGTATGTATTCAAGCTTGATCCGGATGTTCCTCTTACCGATACGGAATTTGCCGATATTATGACCAGCCTCGGCTTCCGTCACCGCGATACGGGAAAGAACTTTTCAGGCATCCAGCCGCGTTTTGTTTTCCGTCTTGACGTTCATGGACGCGACACGGAAGAGCTTATGGCTTCCTTCCATTCAAAAACACGCTACAACATACGCGTTGCCGAGCGCAAAGGCGTTGAGGTTAAGCTTTGCGGACTTGAAGCGGTTGGCGATTTTTCAGATATGATGCTTGAAACGGGTGTGCGCGACGGCTTTGTCGTAAGAAATCGCGAGTATTTTGAAAATATGCTCAAAAACCTCGGTGAGAACTGCAGACTTTATATGGCATATTCAGGTGATATCCCCATCGCCGGAACTCTTGCTATACACTATGGTGACAAGGTCTGGTATTTATACGGCGCGTCCTCGAACAGATACCGCAACTTTATGCCGAACTATCTGCTTCAGTGGCATATGATTCAATGGGCTGTCCAGCTTGGATGCCGTATCTACGACTTCCGCGGTGTTTCAGGGGATCTTTCAGAGGATAATCCTCTTTACGGTTTATATCGCTTTAAAAAAGGCTTTAACGGTGATCTTGTCGAGTTTTGCGGCGAATACGATTATATATTCAACAAACCCGTCAACTTCATGATTGAAAAAGGCGAATTCATTTACAGAAAGCTTCGCAAACAGCTCTTTATGTTAAAGCATCACAAATAGAGAAAAGATGTGTTAGAAATGACTTCATTTATCATTGAGCGAGAAAAGATAGAGCAGAACGCCCGCGAGATTATTTCCCGTGCAGGCGATGCGACCGTTTTTGCGGTTGTTAAGGGACACGGCTACGGCTTCGGTCTTTCGGAGTATGTTTCCATTCTCCATTCCTGCGGAATACGGCATTTTGCGGTAACGGATGTTTCCGATGCGCTCCAAATAAAGAAGAAGGAGCTTCCTGACACCGATATTCTCATGCTTCGCTCGACCTCTCTTGCCGATGAGGTTTCCTCACTTATTGAAAATGGTGTTATTCTGACAATAGGCAGCACGGATGCCGCTGTTGCTGCAAACAGGGTTGCCCTTGAAAAAGAAAAGCAGGCACGTGTTCATATAAAGGTTGACACGGGTATGGGACGTTACGGCTTTTCTCCGTCTGATACGGAGCAGATAGTCTCTGCCTTTACAAGCTTTTCATCTCTTGTTCCCTGCGGACTATATACACATCTCACATCTGCTTTTAAAAGCCGCCGTGTAACAGAGCGGCAGACAGACACTTTCCTTGCTCTCCGTGATGAACTTGAGGCGCGCGGCATTGATTGCGGTACGGTTCATTTTGCAAATTCCGCGTACCTTTTCAGATTCCGTGAGCCGCTTGGTGACGCTGTAAGAATAGGCTCGGCATTCACAGGCAGAATTGCGTGCAATACGAGAAGAAGCGGGCTTTCAAGAGTAGGGCATTTAGAGAGCAACGTATGCGAAATACGCTGGTTATCCCCCGGTTCAAAGGTTGGGTATAGCGGAGCTTATACCGCAAAACGAGCCGTAAGAACCGCCGTTATTCCCGTAGGATACGCAGACGGATTCTGCACTGAAAAAGCAAGAGATACATACAGACTACGCGATGGAATTTTCTATGTTCTCTCTGATATAAAGCGCCTGCTCTCAAGAAAGCGCGTATACGTAAAGATAAACGGACGGCATGCAAGGGTGCTCGGTCACATCGGTATGACACACACGGTATGCGACATAACCGAAATCCCGTGCGAAATCGGTGACACGGCAGAATTTGACGTAAATCCGATATACGTTTCAAGAGACATATATAAAGAATTTATTTAAATAAATTCGTAATGAATACGGTTCAAGCCGAGGGGAGCCAAACACCTTAAGGTTTTCGACTCTTCGCCGCTTATCCGTTTCAAATATAAATACCGGGAGGTAATGAACTATGAAAATGGTAATGGCAATCATCAACGCAGACGACGCTCATACAGTCGTTTCCAATCTCACAAAGTCAGGTTTTTCCGTCACGAAGCTTGCAACAACCGGCGGATTCCTTAAGACAGGCAACACGACAGTACTTGTCGGTGTCGACGATGAAAAGCTTCAGGATGTCCTCGACATCATAAACAAACATTCACACAGCAGAAAGCAGCTTGTACCTGCTACATCCGAATTTGGCATCGGTATGATCCCCACAGTTCCCGTTGAGGTTTCTGTCGGCGGTGCAACCATCTTTGTTATGGATGTTGAGCGCTTTGAAAAAATCTAACCGATGAATTTTGACGGTTTTTACGGAAACGAGCGCGCAAAGGCATATCTTGAATCTGCTTTTGCGCGCAATGCCCTGCCCCACGCGCTCCTGATTTCGGGCGAGCGCGGAATAGGAAAAAAGACGCTTGCCGACATTCTTGCTCGGGCGATAGTATGCACCGGTGATTCCGCTCCGTGTGGCAAATGCGATGCCTGCTATAAATCCGAAAATGGTTTTCATCCCGACATTGTAAAGCTTGACGCCGAGAACATAAAGGCAGATGCCGCAAAATACGGAATAATTCCTCAAAAAGAAGGAATTATCGACGTAGTACGCGAGCTTAAGCTTAATGCTCTTCTGCGCCCGAACGACGGCGAGCGGAAGGTATATATAATTGACAACGCAGGAACACTCAGCCACGCATGCCAGGACGCTCTTTTAAAAATATTGGAAGAGCCGCCCCCCTTTACTTTTTTTATCATTCTGTGTTATAATTTAAGCGATCTGCTTCCGACGATAGTATCACGGGCGGCGCACGTTGCGCTTTCCCCTCTCTCGGACTCAGACATACTTTCCGTTATAAACAAAAACATGCCCGGCATCTCCGATGCTGAGCGTGATGAGCTTGTAAAAACGAGCGGAGGCATTTGTTCCTTCCTCGTTTGTGAAAAAAACAGCGACTGTACAGAAACCGCCACAAGTATTGCAAAGGCGCTTCTTACAGCAGACGAACTTGAGATTTTCCGTGCAGTATCCGTTCTTGATAAACGCGACCGTGACAGTGCATCGGAGGTGTTTGATGAACTGTGTATTCTTTTCCGCGATGCATGCGTTATCTCATCCGGTGCAAAAAGCACGTTGATATCACGCGACAAATCGGGAGTATCAGAAAAGCTTGCCGCGGTCTTCTCGCCGAAAATCTCATGCAGAATCATTGACCTTCTCACAAATGCAAAGGTCTCATGTATGAGAAACGTAGGTTTACCGCACATAACAGGAAATCTTATATGTAAACTTGCAGATACAGCCGCAAATGTGGCTTTGAAAGGATAGATTTAATTTTGAAGGAAATAATCGGTGTACGCTTCCGCGACGGCGGAAAAATATATTCGTTCGACCCCGGCTCTATTTCCCCGCGTTCCGGCGATAAAATTGTTGTTGAGACCGCGCGCGGACTTGAACTTGGCACCGTTGCCGATGAACGGCATATGGTTGAGGACGAAAAGATTATAGCACCGCTTCGCAAGGCAATAAGGATGGCAAATCCCGTTGACCTTAAAACTGCCGCAGAGCTTCGCGACCGCGAGAAAAAAGCGGTGGTTACCTGCCAGGAAAAAGCAGATGCGCATAATCTTGAAATGAAGATAATAAATGCAGAGTGCTCTTTTGACGGTTCTAAAATCATATTTTTCTTTACCGCAGACGGAAGAATAGACTTCCGTGCACTCGTAAAGGACCTTGCTTCTGTTTTCAGAACAAGGATTGAGCTTCGCCAGATAGGCGTGCGTGATGAAGCAAAGATGCTCGGAGGAATCGGTATCTGCGGCAGACCGTTCTGCTGTGCAAGCTTCCTTGATGACTTCCAGCCTGTTTCTATCAAAATGGCAAAGGACCAGAATCTTTCGCTTAATCAGGCGAAAATTTCGGGTACCTGTGGCAGACTTATGTGTTGTCTTAAATACGAGCAGGATGCGTATGAGGATCTCATACGCACCACACCGCGTGTAGGTTCTGCCGTTGACACCCCCGCAGGTCCCGGCACTGTATCCGATGTAAGCCTTATTTCAGGAAAACTTCGTGTAAAAATTGAAGACGGTTCGGATGAAGTTATTTTAAAAACATTTGACAAATGTGACGTTTGTCCCCGCAGTGCCGGCGGATGTCCGCATGCACAAGCCAGTGCGTCGTCTGCAAAACGTGTAAAACGGCACGCAAAAGCCCCCGCAAAAACTGCGGAGGCGTCTGATAATCAATAATATTAATAGTATCTTCTTCTGCGGCGGCGTTTGCGCTTATTATACTGTATAACATAGACAGCATAACAAATGATTGCAAGCAAAACAACCGCAACAGCAATTAACGAATACGGACTTTTGACAAGATCCTTTATTTTGTTTATTGCATACGCGATTACCCCGCGTTCCACGTCATCTGCCGCGACAAGAGGAAGCGTTATGTATTCGCGGTCTTCATACTTTACAAGTACAGACCCTATCTCGTCGCCTTTCCTTATCGGCGCTTCAAGCTCCTCGGCGGCGCTTGGAACAAGCTCGACCTTATCCGCAGTAAAATCGCGCGGCATAAGAACAGCATAATCCTCGGGCGTGTGAGCAACAACGTAGTCACGGTGCTTTGCCGATCTTACATGAACTTCGCATACCGGCTGATTGGACGAGAGAAGCGTTGCTTTTTTGAAGTTTTCAAATCCCCACACTAAAAGCCGCTTCGACTCTGTGAAGTTTCCTTTCTTCCCTTCGGCATCCTTCTCTGCGCCGAGGACAACGGATATAAGTTCCGTGCCGTTATATTCAGCACTCGCCGCAAGACAGAGACCTGCAGGCGTTGTGCTTCCGGTTTTTAATCCGTTTGCATGCGAATACTTGTAACCCAACTCCTTGTATCTTGATATGAGCGAGTTCGTTGTGTAAAAGAAACGTTCCTCTCCGATGTTTGTTGCCGGAATAGTTGCTTTTTCCATCGCACAGATTTCGCGAAGGCGAGCGTGCTTTCTTACTTCCATTGCAATTTTTGCAACATCGCGAGCGGTTGTGTAGTGGTTCTCATCATGCAGACCGTTTGTATTAACAAAGTTTGTTCCCGTAAGACCGAGCTCTGTGGCGCGGCTGTTCATAAGCTCAACAAATGCCGGAACACTTCCCGATACGCGCTCGGCAAGAATATTTGCAGCCTCGTTTGCACTTGCAACAAGCAGGCAGATTAACAGATTGTCAACCGACATTGCCTCTCCCGGCTTTATGCCGACTGTGCTACCTGCATCTGAAAGACCTTCAAACGCGCTTTTGTTTGCTGTTACCACCTCACCCAGGTCAGGAAGCTTTTCAACAGCAAGCAAAGCCGTCATAAGCTTTGTAATGCTCGCTGGATACTGCTTTGTATCCGCATTCTCTCCGTAAATTTCGTGACCATCGGTTGCATCTATCAGAACAGATGCCTTGGAGTTCACATCCATCTTCTCTATTGCACCGGCAACGCACGAAAGCGCAAATACGCATACAAGCAACAGAGAAATCAAACGCAATAGTTTCATTTCTTTTCCTCTCCTAAAACTTGTTTTCTATATTATAACAGAAAACTGTGAAATTAACAATATCCGAAATTTAACTGGTGATTATTTATGAAGCTTTTATTCCATGAGAAAATTCTCGGAGCGATTACACTTTTGTTTGTAGGCTTTGTCTTTATTTTCTGCACATTTCGCACGCCGACACTGAACATTGTTTCCGGTGCTTCCTCTCCCTCCTCTCCGTATCTTATAAACATCAACACTGCCGATATAGAAGAGCTTGATACTCTTGAAGGTATCGGTGCAAAAACTGCAGAAGCAATCATCAGCTACCGTGAGCAAAACGGTGCTTTTAAAACAGTAAATGAGTTGTGCGAGGTCTCCGGAATCGGAACATCCACACTTGATAAAATAAAAGAATATATCAAAGTTTAACTGGGGGTTATCATAATGAGAATACTTGTAGTTGACGACGAAAAAATCATCGTTAAAGGTATAAAATTTAACCTTGAAAATGAGGGTTTTGATGTTGAAACAGCATATAACGGCGAAGATGCACTTGAAATTATCAAAAACGTACACCTTGATCTTGTCATCCTTGACCTTATGATGCCTAAGCTAGACGGACTTGAAACCTGCCGGCGCATCCGTGAATTTTCAACCGTACCAATTATAATGCTTACTGCAAAGAGCGAGGATACGGACAAGCTTCTCGGCTTTGAATACGGAGCAGATGACTATATCACAAAGCCGTTCAACATTCTCGAGCTTAAGTCACGCGTCCGCGCAATTCTGCGCCGCTCCGGCTCTTCATCGTCAAAATTCAAGAACACGCGCCTTATCGCCGATTCTCTTATTATTGATACGGAACAGCGCAATGCTTATCTTGACGGTACCCCCGTCCAGCTCACCGCTAAAGAATTTGACCTTGTTGAGCTTATGATGCGCAATCCGGGGCGTGTGTACAGCCGCGATAACCTTCTGAACATCGTATGGGGATATGAGTATCCGGGTGATATGAGAACTGTTGACGTTCATATCAGACGTCTGCGTGAAAAGCTTGAAGCAAATCCTGCAAAGCCTGAGCTTATTCTCACCAAGTGGGGAGTTGGATACTATTTTAAAGCATAGTCATACTTTCAATATAAAACTAAGAGAAAGTATCTCTTTCCGGATACTTATTCTCTGCGGTATTGCGGCAATTCTTTCCGTTTACTTTATGAGTTCAGTTATCTTAAACAGGATAGAAACCGCAGCACACCTTGCTAAACAAACAGAACTGCAGGCTGCGGCGTCGGAATATGCGACGTCGCTTTCCGTATATGGAGCAGATGCCCAACTTGCCGTTCCCGATACATATGCTGGGATAAACCGCAGAGTTATTGTCATGGACACCTCTATGTACATTGTGTTTGACAGTTCTGATATAGAAAGCCATAAAGGTAAAATTATATATCTTCCCGCCGCAGTTACGGCTTTGCAGGGCGATGAGTTTTTCCTGTTCAGTTCTTCAAATCTGCGCCTTGAAAGCTCTGCTTCCGCTCCGATTATTTCCGAGGGTAAAATAGTAGGTGCGGTATGCATTTTCGAAACAGACGTAAGCCTGCAAAACATATACAGAGCGCTTTTGCCGGCACTTTTTATATCGGGCATCGTGACAATTCTGTTGTTTCTTACTGTTGGTGTAGCGTTTGTGTGGTTCCTTATCCACCGCATTTCAAACCTTATAAAAACAGTAAAATCCGCTCAGAACGATGAAAAAATCGAAAAAATACCGGTAAATTACAACGACGAGACAGCACCTATAATACGTGAATTTAATAATATATACGAAAGGCTTGACTATGTTCAGCAAATGCGTCAGGCATTCGTTTCGGATGCATCCCACGAGCTTCGTACTCCTCTTGCGGCAATACGGCTTCTGTGTGAATCCATAACCCAGACGAATAACGTTGACGCAGAGACCGTACGGGAGTTTATGGAGGACATAATTTTAGAGGTAGACAGAATGTCTCACACCGCAGAAAAGCTTCTCGTCCTTTCACGACTCGACAACGGAAACCGCAAGGGGCATGCTCCCATTTCCCTTTCTGAAACCGTGCGCAAAATGATAAACGCTTTTGAACCCATCGCGGCAGATAAGGATGTCACCATTGAAAGCCACATTGAGGATGACTGCATTGTTCCCGGTGAAACAGAAGGCGCAAACCAGATTGTAGCCAACCTTATTGACAACGCAATTAAATACAACAATGTAGGCGGAACGCTCCGGATATATCTCTTCTGCAAAAATGGCAATTGTACGTTCATAACAGACGATACGGGCATAGGCATCGCGCCGGAATACCGAGAGCAGGTGTTTGAGCGTTTTTACAGAGTTGATAAATCTCGCGAGCATGACGGTCGCGGCGGAAGCGGACTTGGCCTTGCCATAGTCAAACGTAATGTGGAACACTTTGGCGGCACAATCAGAATTTCCGACTCCGTAACAGGAGGAACGCGCTTTACTGTCGTTCTTCCGAGTCTTCAAACTGAGGAGGAACACTCAATATGAAAAAATCGGTTTTATTATTTCTTACTTTAATTTTTCTTTTTTCCTCATGTTCTTATAATACTGATGATGCAAAAAACACGTGTACGCTGTATTATTTTGATGCGGAAAATGACAACCAATTCGTTTCCATACCAGGAAAGCTTAATACCTTAACACCGGAGGACGCAGTGAGTGAAGCGTTCCTAAAACTCAAAACGCCCGAAAGTAAAAAATACCTACCGGCTGTTCCTGCTGATATAAAGCTCCTTGCCTTATCTGTTTCCGATAGTGTGTGTGAAACGGAGCTTTCTTCACGCTATGAAAAGCTTCCCGCTACAACAAAAGCTGCAGTTGATGCCTGCCTTGTCAAAACGATATGCAGCATCGAAAACATAGACCGCGTTATAATCTCATGTGGCGGTGTTATTATGGGTGACTTCAATGAGAACGACTTCCTCATTAATTCTCCGCGCACATATTATGACGTGTATACTGTAAACCTCTATTTTGCAAATGCAGAGTTTGATGGCCTGCAAGCAGATCGTGAGACTATTTCTCTGTCCCCCGACACAACACTTGAGCATACCGTTATCTCCAGGCTTCTCTCCCCCTCTTCATCCGGAAAGCTCAGGAGCGCTGTTCCCGAAGGAACAAGACTTAACGATGTTTATGTCAGTGAAGGTATGTGTGTTATTGATCTGTCGCGCGAATTTATCGACAACGTTGTTCACGATGAGTTGCACGAAGGTATTGCAATTTATTCTATTGTAAATACCATGACAGAGCTTCCCATGATAGACAGTGTTAAAATTCTCGTAGACGGAAAAGAAGCGAACGGATATCTCCATCACAAGCTTTCTCTTCCGCTCACTAACAATTCAAAGCTGTTTTCGACACGGGTTGCAGAGAATTGATTCAAAGGATGGTTTCTATGGTTTTCTTGCTTGATGTTTCCCCGTTTAAAGATAAAGATGTTTTTGAAAGATTCTTTGTTTCCTGTAAGGAATACCGAAAAAAGAAAATAGACTGTCTGTCCGATGAAGATGCCCGTATACGCTCGTTAGGTGCGGAAGTTCTCCTTGCTTTCGGTATGATGGATTGCAATAATCCAGATTATGATATCGCCGTATCAGAAAGCGGTAAGCCGTATGACAAAAACTCCGACACGCACTTTAGCCTGTCGCACTCCGGAACGTTTGCCGTAGCTGCTTTTGACGAATGCGACGTTGGCATTGATATTGAGGTTCCGAGAGAAATTGATTTAAAGCTTGCAGAGCGCATTTTCTCTTTGGAAGAAAACGCGTTGATAAAATCTTCTCCATCTCCCCAAAATCAATTTCTTCGAATATGGACACGAAAAGAAGCTCTTATTAAAGCATATGGAAAAGCACTTCCCTGCAAACTTTCTGAGCTTAACACCGCTTCCGATAACGTAAAAATAGACGGAGTAAGCTACGGAATAACAACAAAGGATGATGAAGCTTTTTTCTTGTCTGTTGCACGAAAAGGAGCCCCAAAGCCAATCATTTGCGAAAACATTATTGTTATGTAGACTATACCGCCGTGCGATATAACGCAGCGGTATTTTACGTAAATATTCCCGTTATGGAAATAAATAAATTTTTTTAAAGAAAAAGCTTGCAAATGAAGGTAAAGTGTGGTAAACTATTATAGTCGCTTAAAAACATAGGGGTATAGCTCAGTTGGTAGAGCAGTGGTCTCCAAAACCACGTGCCGTGGGTTCAAGTCCTACTGCCCCTGCCACGAAAAAAGCACTTCTTCGGAAGTGCTTTTTTCAGTGAAATTTGCCTACGGCAAGTGAAATAGCTTCGCTATGAAATACTGCTACGCAGTGTGAAATAC
>JAZSOS010000043.1:0-141466 GCA_045537045.1 Eubacteriales bacterium | reverse complement strand
GTAGATTTCTTGTCTTCCTAAGACCGCTTGGCCTCCGACTTACAGGACTGCCGTGAGTAAGATGACCACCCTCGCTGAGGTTCATTCCCATAACGGTTTCGCCCGGTTTAACAAGGGAGAAATACACAGCCATATTGGCAGATGCGCCGCTGTGAGGCTGAACGTTTACATGATCTGCGCCGAAAAGCTCTTTGGCTCTATCCTGAGCAATTCGTTCAACAACATCAACACATTCACAGCCACCGTAATAGCGCTTTCCGGGAAGACCTTCTGCATACTTGTTAGTCAACACAGTTCCTGCCGCAGCAAGAACAGCCGGACTTACGAAGTTCTCGGAAGCAATAAGCTCTATGTTGTTGCGCTGTCTGTTATACTCTGACTCAACGGCAACACCGAGGTCCGGATCATACTCTTTAAGAAAATCAATATTCTCTTTAATCATTTGAATTCTCCTAACCATAATTATTTTATTATATTATATACTTTTTTTATTTTAAATTCAATAGCCGACATCGCTCAACTTTGTTTAATAAATAACAATCTTTAGACTTCAACAGTGCACCTGATGCATTTACCCAAAATAAATCGCTGTTTTCACTTTACCAACACTTTGGTTTATGCAGTTTAATAGCCGTTATGACCTGCTTGAAAAATATACCAAAAAGCACCCACTTGCGTGAGTGCTTTTGAAATTGATAAAGTAATTATCTCTTTGAGAACTGGGGTGCGCGACGAGCTGCTTTGAGACCGTACTTCTTACGCTCCTTCATTCTCGGGTCACGAGTAAGGAAGCCTTCCTTCTTAAGTGCTGCACGGAACTCTTCGTTTACATTGAGAAGAGCGCGAGCAATACCGTGACGGATAGCACCGGCCTGACCTGTAACACCGCCACCGATAACAGTTGCTTCGATATCAACTTTATCAAGCATATCGGTTGTGACAAGCGGCTGACGGACAATGAGCTTAAGTGTATCAAGACCAAAGTAATTGTCAAGCGTTCTGCCGTTTACAGTGATCTTACCGCTGCCGTTCGGGTAAACATGAACTCTTGCGACAGAGGATTTTCTTCTTCCTGTACCATAAAAATAAGGTTTCTTAGGTGTGTACATTATTTAACCTCCTCGTAAGATGTAAACGCTACCGGCTTCTGAGTAGCATGGTTATGCTCTGCTCCTGCAAAAACCTTGAGACGACCAAGAGCTTTTCTTCCAAGAACATTTCTCGGAATCATACCCTTAACAGCAAGCTCCATAGCAAGCTCCGGCTTTTCTTCCATAAGGATGCGATACTGAACCTCTTTGAGGCCGCCAACGTAACCGGAATGTGTGCGGTAGTACTTCTGATTAAGTTTATTCCCCGTAAGAACTGCTTTTGCAGCATTGATAACGATTACGAAATCACCGCAATCAACATGCGGGGTGTAATCGGTCTTGTGCTTGCCGCGAAGAAGAACTGCTGCCTGAGCTGCAGTTTCACCAAGAGGCTTGTTCGCAGCGTCGAGAATATACCATTTACGGGTAACGGTTTTCTCATTTGCCATGAATGTAGACATTTTAAACCCTCCGTTAATTTATCTTCGTAATTGATTTTCTAAGTACCGTAAAAAAAGAAAGTAAAAAAACATTCCCTTTTTACGTTACTTAGTGTATAATCTTATTACGAGCAGTATCTATCTTACACTTTTAGACGCAAAATGTCAACACTTATTTTTGATTTTTTTAATTTATATTTTCAAATCTCTCATTTTCTCATCTATTCATATATTTTTCTCCCGTTTTCTCATATCTCAATTTAAAATTTTACGGTGGTGTTTATTATGCAACGTATACTTAGTTTGACCAGAAAGTGTGTAGCAGAGTACAAAATGATAAAAAACGGGGATGTTATCGCCGTTGGAGTTTCAGGAGGAAAGGATTCGATAATGACATTGCTGGCATTATCGGAACTGCGCAGATTTTATCCACAACAATTTGATATAAAAGCAATCACAATAGATCCAGCTCCCGGCAAAAGTGATTTTTCGCAAATAAAAGAGCTGTGCAGGCGGCATAACATTGAATATTCAATTGTTAATAGCAATATTTTTGAAATAATATTTGATATACGAAAAGAAGAAAACCCCTGTGCACTGTGTGCAAAAATGCGCAGAGGAATGCTCCACGATGAGGCAATACGTCTTGGATGCAATAAAATAGCATTAGGTCATAATTTTGATGATGCCGTAGAAACTTTTCTTATGTCACAAATATTTGAAGGCAGAATCTCCTGTTTTTCACCTGTTACCTATCTGGACAAAAAGAAATTATGGCAAATACGCCCCTTACTCTATTCAGATGAATATATCATACGAAAAACCATACGTAAATTAAACTTACCTGTCATTAAAAGTCCCTGTCCCGCAAACGGGAACACTAAACGGCAAGAAATTAAAGAATTCGTATCGAAAATGAACTCTTTATATCCCGGATACTCTACAAAAATATTCAACGCAATGCAACGTTTTCCTCTTTCCGGATGGGAAATTCTTGATAAAAACCCAAGAGCATCTGTTAAACAAATAAAAGAGACAGATTAAAACTCTGTCTCTTTGATTAAATCCTTAATAACTTCTCCGGCAAGCATCAATCCCGCTGTCCCAACAGCCCACACTGTGCTCCCCGGAACTCTTTCATAAGCAACCGGGGATTCCTCCGAAAATACAACTTTAAGGTGTTTTACACCTCGAATCCCCAGTTCCTTTCTCATAACTTTAGCAAGTGGGCACATTTTTGTTTTACTGATGTCTGAAACTTTAAAAGCTGATGCATCTATTTTATTCCCTGCTCCCATTGCAGATATAATAGGAACACTTCGATTTATTGATTCACAAATCAAATCAATTTTATCGGTTACACAATCAATAGCATCAATAATGTAATCAGGTGCATCTGAAAAAAATTTTTCACGAGTCGTCGCCGTATAACGCGCTGTATATGGGATAATAACAGCAGACGGATTAATATCCCGCAATCTTTGCGCAGTCACATCTGCTTTGTTAAGATTTAGTGTGCTAGACATAGCGCAAAGCTGACGGTTAATATTAGTTTCGTTAACTGTGTCGAAATCCACAACTGTTATTTTCCCAACTCCAGAGCGGGCTATGGCTTCTGCTGCATATCCCCCAACGCCGCCCAAGCCAAAAATCATCACATGCTTTTGGGCTAAAAAAGATATAGCGTTTTCTCCAAAAACAGAAGCAAGTCTGTTGAATTTTATATCCATATATAATTTCCCCGCAACTGCCGTGTATACCAATTTATAACCTGCACAAAAGCAGGTGGGTTTCCTCTCTTCGGTTTCATATGCTTCCAACGTCCGATGTGCAGAAAACACACCGGGAGGCCTGCTATCCGCCAAAGAAGCTCGGAATCCCGTAGTAAAAATGTGGGTTTAAAAAGATATATCACGAACAGAGCAGGGTGATTACCTACCTTATTTGTATATTATTGTATTGCGCATAATATGTTTTATGCAACAAAACATTATTTTGAGCATTACTCTTCGCTATCGTCAAAAGCTTCTTCCATAAAAGCCTCATATGCCGTTTCGAGCTCACTTTCATCATCTACGGTAGAAAGAACCTCTTCACCGTTTTCGTCTTTATCAAGCCGGAGAATGATGATTTCAGAGACATTTTCATCGTTTTGGTTCTCATCAGTCTCTGTAAATGCAAGATACATTTTTCCTTTAAGCTCTATCGTATCAATGTGCTCAAATTCAAATTCATTTCCTTCATCATCAGTAAGAGTAATAATGTCCGCGCCAAATTTGTTATCCATATTGTTTCACGCTCCTTTATATATAGAATACCTCGTTATCTAAAATAAATCAATAGTAAAATTGTTAAATAAAAATTTTTTCAAAAAAGAATTGACAAACAACTATCAAAGTGATATAATATCATGCGTTATAAGAAAGCAGGGCTTTCCCGTCCTCACCTCCAGCATTGCAAAGAGGTAAACAGAGTTACTTATTTACGTTTTTCGTTTAATAAGGGTTTGTTTGTGCACGGGCAGGTTTTGTCCGTGCTTTTAAGTTTTGGAGGTGCTTTAGTATCAGCAAGTTAGAACATCAAATCAACGAAGAAATCCGCGATAAAGAGGTACGTCTTATTGATGCCGACGGAAATCAAATAGGTGTTGTTGCACTGGATGAAGCTATGAAAATGGCTGATGACAGCGGACTTGACCTTGTTAAGATTGCCCCTCAGGCTGTTCCGCCCGTTTGCCGCATTATGGATTACGGCAAATTTAAGTTTGAACAGGATAAGCGTGAAAAAGAAGCGCGGAAAAACCAGCGAGTAATTGACGTTAAGGAAGTTCGTATGACACCAAGTATTGATGTTCACGATTTTGACGTCAAGCTCAATAATGCAATTCGCTTTCTGAAGTCAGGATGTAAAGTAAAAGTAGCGGTTCGTTTTAAGGGTCGCGAACTTGCTCATACAAATCTTGGTACTGAATTGCTTAAACGTTTCGCTGACGGTTGCGCAGAATATTGCAACGTTGATAAAATTCCGAAACTGGAAGGACGCCAGATGGTAATGTTTCTGACATCTAAGGTCCCGCCAAAAGCAAATTAATAACTAATTTACGAGAGGAGAAATAAAAATGCCTAAAATCAAAACACACAGCGGTGCTTCAAAGCGTTTCAAGGTTACAAAGAACGGCAAGGTTAAAATTAACCGCGCAAACAGACGTCACATCTTGAACAAAAAGAGCACAAAGCTTAAGAGAGGTCTTCGCCAAGCTGCGTATGCTTCTCCGGCAAACGAAGCAACACTTAAGCGTTTAGTTCCCTATAATTAAAATTCACTTTACGAAACAGGAGGCTATTTGAAATGGCTAGAGTTAAAGGCGCAATGATGACGCGCAAAAGAAGAAAAAAGATATTGAAGCTCGCAAAGGGCTATTGGGGCGCAAAATCCAAACACTTTAAGATGGCTAACCAGGCTGTCATGAAATCCCTCACATACGCTTATGTCGGACGTAAGCGCAAAAAGCGTGATTTTCGTCGTCTTTGGATTACCAGAATTTCTGCTGCTGCAAAGATGAACGGTATGAATTATTCCCGTTTTATGAACGGACTTAAAAAAGCAAACGTCGACATCAACCGTAAGATGCTTGCCGACATTGCTCACAACGATCCTGCAGCATTCGCAAAACTTGCAGATCTTGCTAAGTCCAAGGTGTAATATTTTTTATTTTCGGGTAATACTATATACATCACGTAAAAGCTTTTTTGAGGTATTAATATGAAAAAGAAAAAGTCTAAGGTGGCAATAATTGGGGCGGGATTTGTAGGCGCAGCATCTGCTTATGCAATTGCGCTTAAAAAAATTTGTTCCGAGCTTGTTCTCATCGACGTTAATGCCGATAAGGCTATCGGCGAAGCTGCAGACATCGCCCACGGCCTTCCCTTTTTAGGTTCGATGGACGTATATGCAGGAGATTATTCTTGCGTTAAGGATTGCAATGTTATTGTCGTTACTGCAGGAGCAAACAGAAAAGTTGGCGAGACGCGGCTTGATCTTGCAAAAAAGAACACTGCAATTGCAAAGGATATAACCGCAAACATTATGAAATATTATAATGGCGGTATTATTCTCGTTGTAGCCAACCCCGTTGATATACTTACGTATATGATTCAGAAGTGGACAGGACTTCCTAACGGAATGGTTCTCGGAAGCGGTACAACTCTTGATACAATACGTTTCAGAAGTTCGCTTGCTTCAATAACCGGTATTGACTGTACAAACATTCACGGTTATATAATCGGTGAACACGGAGATTCGCAGGTTCCGGTTTGGAGTAATACGCACATTGCAGGAATTGAGATCGAAGATTATTGCAAAACAAATGGAATTGCATTAACAGACGATGTCAAGCTCAATGTACTTGAGCAGGTTAAAACAGGTGGTGCTGAGATTATTAAGCGCAAAGGTGCGACCTACTATGGAGTTGCTGTTTGTGTTGCAACCCTTGTTGATTCTCTTATGCGCGACAGCGATACAATTCGTACCGTAAGCACTGTTCTTAACGGTGAGTTTGGAGTAAGTGATGTTGCGCTTTCTCTGCCGACAATTATCGGCTCAAGCGGAGCAAAGAAAGTTCTTCTTCCCAATATTACAGACGAAGAACTTGCGCTTTTCCGTAAGTCAGCGGAAGCTTGTAAAGCAGTGCTTAATGAATGTAAGTAATTTTTTAAAAAATACAAAAACATGGTCTGTGTTTTCAGATCATGTTTTTGTATTTTTCTACTTCACTTTAAAATCAGGAATGAAATCTTGCACAGAAGAAGATATATCTTGTATAAATACATTTTTAATTTCACGATCAAGACAATAATCAACCATTGCTTGATAATGTGATTCTTTTACCCTTGAGTTCAATCGGAGATCCTCACTAACATTTGGCATTGGAGTGTACTGGCTCATAAGACTTATATAAATACTATCTCCGTACGTCGAATATAAGTAATCAAGAATTTTCTTTGTATCAAACAAAAGCCCGGGAAGCATCATGTGTCTGACAATAACCCCTCGTTTTATTATCCCACGATTATCAAAAACAGGTGAACCTACTTGCTGAAACATTTCATCTATTGCTATTCTTGTAACATTAAAATAGTTTGGTGCACAAGAATATTCAACAGCATATTTATCGGAGAAATACTTAAAATCCGGCATATATACATCAATATATCCACGAAGAAGTTTTATAGTTTCAACACTCTCATACCCACCCGAATTATATATCACAGGGATGTCCAAACCTTTTGATTTAGCAATATCAAGCGAAGATATTATCTGAGGCACATAATGTGTAGGAGTTACAAGATTTATATTATTTGCACCTTGTTCCTTAAGCATAAGAAAGTTTTCTGCAAGTTCATTTTCTGTAACCAAATCTCCTCTGCATTCCGTGCTGATAACATAGTTCTGGCAATAAACACATTTCATATTACAACCGGAAAAAAACACAGTTCCCGAACCGTTTTTCCCCGAAACACACGGTTCTTCCCACATATGCAATGCAACGCGAGAGATTTTTGCTCTTGTTCCGGCGCCACAAAAGCCTGTTTCTCCTCTGATTCTGTCTGCGCGACATTTCCGCGGACATAATTCACAAGATGATAGTAGTTCTTTTGAAACTTTTTTGTTTTCAACTATCATTTTCGAGGAATAACTATAACTTTATTTTTTTGAGATTCGCGATACAGAACCACTTTATTACCAATACATTGTACCGGATATGCGCCCGTATGTTCACAAAGCACATCACTTACACTTCTTGTGTCTAGCAAAGAGTTTTCAAGTATTTTTATTTTTATAATCTCATTTGCCTCAAGAGCAAGATCAACCATCCTTATTGTTTCATCATCGATGCCATCCTTACCAATTTGATATTTCGCATCAATGCCATTTGCAATGGCTCTTAAATAAGCACGCTGTTTTCCTGTCATAATTCACACTCTTCCTTTTTATTGTTAAATCATAAGGTTGCAGATAAGTTCGCCAAGTTCTGCCGGGTTATCAATCTCAAGACCGCTGATAAGTCTTGCATTAGCAAAAAGAATTTTGCTGTATGATACAAGCTTTTCTTTATCTTTTTCAAATAATTCAGAAAGCTTTGCTGCTATCGGATGCTTAAAGTTTATTTCCAAAACAATCTCTGCTTTCATCGCCTTTTCCGCCGCACCCGGCATTTTATTCAAAACCTTTTCCATGCCAAGAGAAAGCATTCCCTCGTTTGCAAGACAAACTGCATGCGAACCAATTGTATTTGTAAAACGAACAGCACTTACACGATCCCCAAGACTTTCCTTAATAAATGCGAACATCTCCTCTGCCTTCTCATTTTCGCTCTTAAGGGTTTCTTTCTCTTCCTCTGTTGAAAGATCAAGGTTTTCGTTACAAACGTTTACAAATTCTTTGTCTGCGTATTTTGAGAGCATTGAAATTGCAAATTCATCTATATCTTCGGTTAAGTAAAGAACCTCAAAACCATGGTTCACAAAACTTTCCACCTGCGGAAGCAAGGCAATCCGCGCTTCAGTCTCACCTGACGCGTAATAAATCGCTTTTTGCGCTTCACCCATCCGGTCTACATACTCTTTGAGCGTCACATACTTATCTTCAACTGATGATTTGAACATGATAAGATCCTGCAGAAGTTCTTTGTTTCTGCCGTAGCCTTCATACACGCCCCACTTAAGCTGAGCACCAAATGCCTTGAAAAACTTTTCATATTCCTCACGATCAGAAGAAAGCATTTTTGAAAGTTCGCTTGCAATTTTCTTTTCAAGAGCCTTTGCAATCACACGAAGCTGACGATCATGCTGAAGCATTTCTCTTGAAATATTGAGGGATAAATCAGAACTATCAACAAGTCCGCGAACAAAACTAAAATAATCAGGAAGCAAGTCCTTGCACTTATCCATAATAAGAACGCCACTCGAATACAGCTGAAGACCTTTTTCAAAATCCTTACTGTAGTAATCAAAAGGAGCGTGAGCGGGAATAAACATAAGCGCTTCAAAATTCGCCGTTCCCTCAGTCTTTTGACGGATAATACGAATAGGATCTTCAAAATCAAAAAACTTATCTTTGTAGAAAACCGCATATTCTTGGTCGGTTACCTCAGAAGCTGATTTTTTCCAAATGGGAATCATACTATTGAGCGTTTCGTCCTCTTTCACAGTTTCATACTCATTTTCTGTGCCCTCTTTAAGCTTGCTGTTCTCAACAAGCATACGTATGGGATAACGGATATAATCACTATACTTTTTTACGAGCGAACGAAGTTTGTAAGCTTCAAGATATTCACTATACTTCTCATCCTCAGTATCAGCTTTTATGTGAAGAACAATTACTGTACCGAAAGATTCCTTATTACATTCATTTACGGTATACCCATCCGCACCCGAAGATTCCCAGCAATAAGCAACGTCTGCACCATAAGCGCGGCTGGTTACTGTTATTTTATCAGCAACCATAAATGCAGAATAAAATCCCACACCAAACTGTCCGATAATATCTATCTTCTCACCATTGCTGTTTTGCGGATCATTTTTAAAATCAAACGAACCACTTTTTGCAATCGTTCCGAGATTATTTTCAAGTTCCGCTTGTGTCATCCCGCATCCGTTATCAGATATCGCAAGTGTCCTTGCTTCTTTATCAACTGCGATGCGTATCTCATAGTCATTTTGCTTTAGTGTAACCGTATCGTCCGTAAGAGAACGAAAATATAACTTGTCAATAGCATCACTTGCATTTGAAATAAGCTCCCGCAAAAAAATCTCTTTATTGGTATAAATGGAGTTGACCATCATATCAAGGAGCTTTTTAGATTCGGTTTTAAATTGCTTTTTTGCCATTTCATTTACCTCGGTTTTATTTGTAATTATATTACATATTATAACTCCAAAACACAAGATTGTCTATATCACTGTTGTTAATGATTTGTAAAAAAAATTCTTTCTGAAAAATAAAAGCCAAAAAATGTTGCATTTTGCACCATTTTTTGTTATTATTAATAATATGAAATCATTATACAGTTTGGAGAATATAAATATGGCTAAATACAAATTTACATCCGAATCAGTAACCGAAGGACATCCGGATAAGGTTTGCGACCAAATCTCAGATTCGATTCTTGATGCTATTATTGCAAATGATAAAAACGCGCGTGTTGCGTGCGAAACAATCGTAACAACAGGAATGGCACTTGTTATGGGTGAAATATCCACTAACTGTTATGTAGATATCCCCTCTACTGTCAGAAAAACAATTGAGGATATAGGATACAATAATCCCGCAATAGGTTTTGACGCGCGCACTTGTGCAGTTTTGACTTCTATCGATGAACAATCCGCAGATATCGCACTTGGCGTTGACAACTCTTATGAGTTTAAAGGCGATTCAGGTGATATCGCAGACAAAATTGGCGCAGGAGACCAAGGAATGATGTTCGGTTATGCTTGTAACGAAACATCCGAACTTATGCCCGCGCCTATCACGTATGCACACAAGCTTACAAAGCGCCTTGCCGACGTCAGAAAATCCGGTGAACTGGATTTTCTTTGTCCGGACGGCAAAGCTCAGGTCACCTTTGAATACGAAGGAAACAAGGTTGTGCGCTGTGATACGGTCGTCGTATCAACTCAGCACTATGATACAGTATCCCTTGATGCACTCCGTGATGCAGTAACAAAAAGTGTCATTTTACCTGTTATGCCCGAAAACCTTATCGACAGTAATACAAAGTTTCTTATAAATCCTACCGGAAGATTCGTCATTGGAGGGCCTCAAGGAGATTCAGGCCTTACCGGAAGAAAGATAATCGTTGATACTTATGGCGGTTTTGCACGCCATGGCGGCGGTGCTTTTTCAGGAAAAGACCCCACAAAGGTTGACCGAAGTGCAGCATATATGGCAAGGTACATTGCTAAAAATATCGTTGCAGCCAACCTCGCTGAACGTTGCGAAATAGAACTTGCATATGCCATCGGCGTTGCAAATCCAGTTTCGGTGTTCGTTGATACTTTTGGAACGGGAGCTGTCGAGGATGATAAGCTTGCAAAAATTGTTCTCGAAAACTTCGATATGCGTCCGGTTAAGATCATTGAACAATTTGACCTGCGCCGTCCAATTTACAAAGCAACTGCTTCATACGGACATTTCGGAAGAACAGACATTTCCCTTCCGTGGGAAAAAACTGATATGGCGAATAAACTTTCTGCATACATCAAATAACGTTTCAACAGCAACAAGCACCGACAAAAAATCGGTGCTTGTTTTTCTATTTCCATTTTAACTTTACCCCAACTATTGACAAAGAGCCAAAAAGAAAAACCAGCAAACCCCTAAAAACAAGGAATTTGCTGGCTAAACTGGAGGCGCCACCCAGATTTGAACTGGGGAATCAGGGTTTTGCAGACCCATGCCTTACCACTTGGCTATGGCGCCATATAGGTTACGACAGGAACGCGTGTGCTCCTGTCGTAAAAGATGGAGCGGAAGACGAGATTCGAACTCGCGACTTTCACCTTGGCAAGGTGACACTCTACCACTGAGTCACTCCCGCATATGGTGCCTCCGGTCGGAATCGAACCAACGACACGGGGATTTTCAGTCCCCTGCTCTACCGACTGAGCTACAGAGGCAAAGACTGGCGACCCGGATGGGGCTCGAACCCACGACCTCTAGCGTGACAGGCTAGCGTTCTAACCAACTGAACTACCGGGCCGTATGTGGTGGGAACAACAGGGCTCGAACCTGTGACCCCCTGCTTGTAAGGCAGATGCTCTCCCAGCTGAGCTATGCTCCCACAACTTTGTCGCCAGTCACACGCGACTTTAATAGTATACTAAATTTTCTCCCAAATGTCAAGCAAAATTTTGAAAAAATTTTTCCATTTTTTTATTGTTTCCGGAAAAGTTATATTTTTCTTGCAATTTATTAGAAAATATGGTAAATTTATATTCAGATAATTTCGCACTGAAAAATTTTTTTTTAAAATCCCATTTACAGTATATTTTATTATTTACAAAAGCGAAAAAATGTATTAAAATATTATTATTGAGACAAGGAGGGATGAACAGATGTTTGACAATACACAAAAGTTCGTCTTAAAAAAAGATCAGGACGATGAGATGAAATTCATCTTGACGGAAATATATGACGCACTGAAAAGCAAAGGGTACAATCCTATCAGTCAGATCGTCGGGTATATTCTTTCTGAAGATCCGACATACATCACAAACCATAACAATGCCCGCAGTCTTGTCCGCAAACTTGACCGTGATGAGCTTCTCCACACGCTCGTCCGTCATTATTTATCGGACTAAGACCGCGGATATGATTTAAATTCAGGAGGATAACCATGGCATCAGCAAAAAAGGAAGAAAAGATACTGACATACAAAGGACGCGCACTCACAAGAAAAGACAAGGTTCTCTACTACGGCAGTATGGCGGACAAATACATCATTATGCTTCAGATAACCGAATCCAAGGACTTAGATGACATTGAGCTTGCAACGCGGGTTTCACTTCAACTTCAACTTACCGACCCGACGATAAAGTCAAAAGACAGAATAGTAAAGAAAACCGAAACTGATGGACTTTATCAGGCAATGGACATTGCTGCAATCTGGCTTGAGCGCGCGCTTAAAGACGCATAAGTTTCGTCTCTGCTACCCGCGGAATTCCCGCGGGTATTTTTATGCTTGAATGTATTTTGTACATATTATAATAAAATTCGACAAAACTTTGTATATTATGCCA
This sequence comes from Eubacteriales bacterium, assembly GCA_045537045.1. Lineage (GTDB taxonomy): Bacteria > Bacillota > Clostridia > Oscillospirales > JAAYXM01 > SIG480. The sequence goes on along the minus strand of JAZSOS010000043.1, from coordinate 129,136 downwards.
ATTGAAATACCCCCTGCTATCGTGGTAACATATACTTAATATTTGCCAAAAGGCAAGATAGAGGCGCATTAATCAAGAGTAGCTGTACTTTTTTCAGGAAATACTGTACAATGAAAGGGATTGATGCCGAAGCGGTTTTCCTGTTACCTGAAACAGAATACTGCTGGGACGGTGTACAATATATACCGTACTGTCACGGATGTGGAGCGCTATCTTCAAGATTACGTAATTTTATGTGAGGTTGTGAAGCTGCGTTTTTGCGTCACAGCCTCTATATTTATTTAAGGAGGGTGAATTATGATTCACTTAAAAAAATCTCGTGTTTTCGCTATTTTCGCACTTGCGGTAATGCTTCTGCTTACCGTATCACCGCTCGCCGTCGCAGCAGATATCGACCTTACTGATGCTGATGTTGCATCCGAATATCTCGATAGCTACTCCGATAACGTCGGAAGCGACCCAGACTTTGGAGAAAATCTTGCCAAAGCGCTTGAAACAAAGCGTGCCGATATTCCGGCATATTCTACATGGCTTTCCCTTCTTCCTCCGATTATCGCAATTGCACTTGCTCTTATAACAAAGGAAGTTTACTCTTCCCTCTTTATCGGTATAACGGCAGGCGCGCTTATGTACGCAAACTTTAATTTTTCAGCAACAATTGACCATCTTTTTGTTGACGGCTTTATCTCGTCCATCGCAGATTCCTACAACATAGGCATAATTATATTCCTTGTTGTCCTCGGCTCAATCGTTTCTCTTATGAACAAGTCGGGCGGTTCTGCTGCATTCGGACGTTGGGCATCAACTCACATTAAATCGCGTTTTGGCGCACAGCTTGCAACAATCGCTCTCGGAATTCTCATTTTCGTTGACGACTATTTTAACTGTCTGACTGTTGGTTCTGTCATGCGCCCGGTCTGTGATAAGTTCAAGGTTTCACGTTCGAAGCTTTCTTATCTTATAGATGCAACAGCTGCTCCGATATGCATTATTGCCCCGATTTCTTCATGGGCAGCCGCAGTTGCCGGCTTTGTTTCCGAAGACCAGATAGGAGGTCTTGAGCTCTTTATAAAGGCTATCCCCTACAACTTCTATGCAATCCTCACCATCGTAATGATGCTCACGCTTGTAGCAATGAAGTTTGATTACGGTCCGATGAAAAAGCATGAAGCAAGTGCGCTGAAACTCAACGCTATGAATGGTGATGTTTTCTCTTCTGACGAAAAAGAAATGCTCCGTCATATTGAAGATGCCGATACAAACAAGAACGGAAGCGTATGGGATCTCGTTGCTCCGGTTGTTGTTCTTATTGCTGGATGCTTGCTCGGTCTTCTCTACTCCGGCGGTTTCTTCTCCGGCGCAAGCTTTATCGACGCATTCTCCGGTGCAGATGCATCTCAGGGTCTTGTATTCGGTGCGTTTGCAGGCCTTATCTTCTCGGTAATTTACTTTATGTGCAGACGTGTTCTCAAGTTCCGTAATTGCATGGATTCTCTCCCCGAAGGCTTTAAAGCAATGGTTCCGGCTATTATGATTCTCTGCTGTGCATGGACACTTAAGACTATGACGGACAGCCTTGGTGCCAAGGTATTTATTGCTGAGTTTGTTCGTGTCAGCGCAAGCTCCTTCATCCCACTTCTCCCTGCAATCGTATTCCTTATCGGTGTTGGTCTTTCCTTCTCGACAGGAACATCATGGGGTACATTCGGTATTCTCATTCCGATTGTTCTCGCCGTATTCGGTGGCTCTATTGGCAACGAAATTGCCATCATCGCTATTTCAGCATGTATGGCAGGTGCTGTTTGCGGTGACCACTGTTCACCGATTTCGGACACAACGATTATGGCATCAGCAGGTGCGCAGTGCGACCATTTAAATCACGTTTCAACACAGTTGCCTTATGCACTGACTGTTGCCGGCGTGTCCTTTGTTTCTTACCTCATCGCAGGTTTTGTTAAGAATGTTTGGATTTGTCTCCCAATCGCGATTGTGCTTATGATTGTCACACTTGTAATCATCAAGGCAGCTACAAACAAGAATAACGCATAATATTACCTTTTATGTATAAGAGCTATGGCAAAATGAAATTAGCCATAGCTCTTATACATTTATCTGTTCATACGCAAAAACAAGAAAAAAGATAAATACAAAATGCGGAAAAAGTTGTATAATGTTAATATATTCTTATAATTTATGATACAAGGATATGCAGATTATACCGAGGTGTTTCTCCTTACTCTGCGTTAGTTTTTGGATGAGTAAGAAATAAAAAGCAGGTGTGACACAAACGACAGTCACACCTACACTTTGTTTATCTGTTTTTATTTCCACGCAGTGCTGCTTTCTATTCTTTTGTCGCGCGCCATAAGCTTTACCAGCGACTCTTTTGCATCGGCATTTTCAAATAGAATTCTGTAAACCTCACGGGTGATCGGCATTTCGATACCAACGCGATCTGCGAGCTGCATTGCAGACTGAGTTGCGTAATACCCCTCTACTACCGCTCCGATTTTCTCAAGAGCTTTATCTGTCGGCGTTCCTTCTCCGATAAGGATACCTGCGCGGCGGTTTCTTGAGTGCATTGACATGCACGTTACTATCAGATCCCCCAGACCCGCGAGCCCCGAAAAGGTTTCTTCCTTTCCACCAAGCGCAAGTCCAAGGCGAACCATTTCCGCAAGCCCTCGCGTCATAAGCGCTGCTTTTGAATTATCGCCGAGTCCAAGACCATCGCAGATTCCAGTAGCAAGAGCCATAACATTCTTGAGCGCTGCGCCGAGTTCTACACCAATGATATCATCGGTTATATATACGCGGAAATTTTCGTTCATAAAAACATCCTGAACGGTTTCCGCCGACTTTTTAGAACGCGAGGTTGCAATTATTGCAGTAGGCACTCCGCGACCGACCTCTTCCGCGTGAGACGGACCGGAAAGCACAACTATTTCACATTTTGCAGAAATTTCTTCTTCGATAATCTCAGAAAGGCGCTTTGAAGTCTCTTTTTCAATGCCTTTAGAAACATTTACAATTATATGATTATCCGTAATATACCGTGAAAGCTTTGCAGAAGTTGCGCGAACCGCAAACGACGGAACTGCCATAACAACAATTTCAGCATTCTCTACCTCACTTAAATCATCCGTACATTTAAGCCCATCGGGAAAGAGTACTCCCGGAAGAAAAGCTCTGTTTTCACGGTCGTTATACAACCGTTGAAACTCCTGCTTTTCAAACGACCACAACGTAACATCATTTCCGTTTTTAGCGAGCATTACGGCGAGTGCTGTTCCCCAACCCCCGCTTCCTACTACAGTAATTTTCATCTCAAAATCTCCTTTTACTGCTTTATACGGTTATTTCTTTTTAAAACTGAGCTTGTTTTCTGTTCCATCTGCAAGCCGTTTTATATTAGGACGATGCAAATAAGTTACAAATATTGCCACGAAAAGACCAAAGAATATAAATTTCAGGTTATCGGCTCCTACACCATGAAAAAGCGCAAACTGGAACGGCGCCGTACATACGGCAATTATCGAACCGAGAGATACGTATTTCGTAATTGCAACGACCACAATGAAAGCAATTATTGCAATGAGAGATATACGCCAGTCAATACACCATGCAACCGTTGCGGTAGAAAGAACACCTTTTCCACCGCGAAATCCGAAATATACCGGAAAAGAATGTCCCAGAATGCACGCAATTCCAGCTAAAACCTGAGCAAGTCCGATATCATAATTCCCCATAATCGGCTTTATAAGAAGCATTGCAACAACGTTTTTGAGGATGTCACCCAATATAACGAATACGGTTTTGGGCCATCCCATAACACGGAGTGCATTTGTTGTTCCTGCGTTTCCGCTGCCGAATTTTCTTATATCATTTTTCATAGTAAACCGTGATACGATAATTGCGGAATTAAGACTTCCAAGAAGATATGCAAGCACGACTGCTATAGTGCATCTTACTATAAAATTCATCTTAACCGTTCTCCCCTTTCTGTCTTATGACAACGCGTATCGGTGTTCCTTCAAATCCAAAAACCTCACGGAGCTTATTTTCAAGATATCTCTGATACGAGAAATGGAACAGCTTTGCGTCGTTACAGAAAATAACGAAGTTTGGCGGACGCACACCCGTCTGGGTAATGTAATACACCTTAAGCCTTTTACCGCGGTCTGTCGGTGGCTGAACCCTTGCAACCGCATCCGCAAGAACGTTATTGAGCATTCCCGTCGTGATACGCTTTGAGCTTTCGGCATAAACAGAATTTATCATTTCAAAAAGCTTTCCGACGCGCTGACCTGTTTTTGCGGAGATAAAGAGAATGGGGGCGTATGTCATATACGCTAAATCCTTGCGGATTTTCTCTTCTTCCTTACGCAAGGTCTTATCGTCCTTTTCGACCAGATCCCATTTATTAACTACAATTATACACGCCTTTCCGGCATCATGCGCAAGACCTGCGACCTTTGTGTCCTGCTCAGTAACACCCTCCTGCGCATCGATCATAATAAGGCACACGTCACTTCTTTCAACAGCAAGAGATGCGCGAAGAACTGAGAATTTTTCTATATCATCATTTACCTTTGACTTTTTACGGATACCCGCTGTGTCGATAAATACGTATTTCCCGTATTCGTTTTCAAATGACGAGTCAACCGCATCACGCGTTGTTCCCGCCATATCACTTACAATAACACGCTCTTCTCCGAGAATTTTGTTCGTAAGCGAGGATTTTCCGACATTCGGTTTTCCGATGAGAGCGACCTTTATTCCCTCCCCCTCTTCATCAGCTTCGTTTTCATCCGGGAAATATTCAATGCAACGGTCAAGCAGATCACCTGTGCCGTGACCGTGAACTGCAGACACAGCAATAGGATCACCGAGACCGAGATTGTAAAACTCATAAAACTCCGGCGGTGGCGTGCCGACGGTATCAGATTTGTTAACAGCAAGCACAATTGGTTTATTAGAGCGGAGAAGCATACTTGCAACATCCTGATCCGCCGCGGTAAGTCCGGTTTTTAAATCCGTCATAAACACAATAACATCGGCATTCTGAACCGCAATTTCAGCCTGGTCACGCATAAAACGAAGAATTTCGCTGTCTGTCTGCGGTTCTATCCCGCCTGTATCAACCAATGTAAAGGTTCTGCCTGCCCACTCGCAATCTGCGTACAGTCTGTCGCGGGTCACACCGGGAGTGTCCTCTACAATTGACATTCTTTTTCCGATAAGCTTATTGAAAAGCATTGATTTTCCGACGTTAGGCCTTCCGACTATCGCTACAACAGCCTTTCCCATTTATCCAAAACCTCCTATAATGCGAGCATTGCATCAAGCAGCTGTCCACCGTCATTTTCAACCGGAACAACTGTCACTCCAAGCTCGCGTTCAACATCAGTTACGTTTATATCGTCCAGAAAAACATTTTCACCGTGTCGCAGCATTACGCTGGGGATAAGCAGTCTTTTTGCCAGCCTTTTCCCGCGCAGTGTTTCAATCAAATCACGCCCAGTGACAAGACCTGCAACGTCAATAGTTTCTCCGAAAAAGTTATTTTTCACTGCGTAAACTTCTGCACTGTCTATATTATCGCACTTTTCTTTCAATTCGTCAATCAGTTTTCTTATAAAAGGTGCGGCAGAAACACCGGTTGCCACACAAAAACCCTCAACATGCTCAGGGAGTTCCATATACTCAAGCGCATCTCGAAATTCCTCATGCAGAAGTGTCATAAGTCCGACACCATTATCCAGCTGAGGATATCCGTCGTAATAACTGTCCTCCGGAAGGCTTATTCCCGCCTTAATATACAGCTCATCCGCGGCATAAACAACGCGATCACCGCGCTGTATTTTCGTTTTTTCACCGATTTCTTCAACGATACGTACGGTCTGTGCGGCATTCTCCGGAGTCATCGGCACAATCGGATATAACCCATCGCGGTATTTTGTTATTCCTACCGGAACAACCGCTATACTTTCGATACACTCACCAAGGGAAAGCATATCGGAAATGGAATTTTGCAAAATCCCTCCGTCATTGAGTCCGGGGCATACAACAATCTGACAGTTAAGCGATATTCCGGCTTCTGTGAATCGGCGCATTATTTCAAAACATTCCCCTGCACGCGGATTTCTGACCATCTTTTTGCGCACCTCGGGGTCCGTCGCATGAACGGAGATATTAACCGGACTTATATGCATACGGATTATGCGCTCTATATCCTCTTCGGACAGGTTCGTAAGTGTGATGTAGTTTCCCAGAAGGAACGACATACGCGCGTCATCGTCTTTAAAGTAAAGCGTTTCACGCATTCCTTTTGGCATCTGATCAACAAAGCAGAACACGCAATTGTTTGCACATCTTTTTGCCTTATCCATAAGATATGTCTCAAAGACAAGTCCGAGATCCTCACCCTCGTCTTTTTTCACTTTTATCTTTTTACGGGTAAGCTCTATTTTAAGGTGCTTATCATATGAATAAAACTTATAGTCAAGGACATCGCGGATGTTATGCCCATTTATTGAAACAAGCTCGTCCCCTGCGACGATACCAGCTCGCTCTGCCGGACTTCCCGCCTCTACTTCTTTTATATATGCACTCAAAAAATCACTCCCCGTCCTGTAGAAATTCAACGATTGATTGTATAATCACATAGCGAAATTACAATATAAAAACAAGAGGAGGATGAACCATCCTCCTCTACCCTTTACCGAATTGAGAATTTGGCGAAATTAGTTTGCCGAATCAGCAGCGATAACCTCGCGACCGTTATATGTTCCGCAATTCTTGCAAGCTCTGTGTGAAAGCTTCATTGCTCCGCACTTCGGGCAAGCGCCGATTCCCGGAAGCGAAAGCTTCCAATGCGCACTGCGGTTCATGTCTCTCCTCGATTTAGAATGTTTTCTCTTTGGTACTGCCATGAGTGACACCTCCTTCAATATATAAAAAGATAAATTTATTCAGTCATCAAGCAACTGCGCCAGAATTTCAAGCCTTGGGTCAATCGACTCGTCCTTACAGTTGCATGCTTGCTCATTAAGATTTGCCCCGCACTTCTGGCAGAGACCTTTGCAATCTTCGTGACAGAGGTTTTTGCTTTCAAACCCGAGAATAAACACAGACACAGCAAGCTCGGAAATATCCAGCTCATCTCCCTCACAAACGATGAAATCGTCTTCCTCATCCTCGTTGTCGAGATGATCGACAATGCAGGACTCAAACGGAACTGATGTAATGCGGGAAAATTCCTTTGCACATCTGTCGCAACAAAGATTTCGTTCTCCTTCAACCGTCATAGAAAGAAGAAGAACATCCGCACGGTTAACGATTTCACCGGAAACCGTTATCGGAGCGGCAACAGACGGCTCTGTATCAGAGATATCAAACTTAAACTCAAACTGCTTTTCAGTCAAGCTTCCGTCTCGAAGTTGTTTAATGTTAATACGCATAGCAGACTCCATAACTGCGGCGTTATGACGCCACGAAATATATTATACGCTTTTTAGCGGGGTTTGTCAACCCAAAAATATCTAAATTTTCAACGAATTTGTCAGATATTTACGCCGTTTTGTATGCAAGCTGCCTTTAAAGTGTTTTTCATAAGCATTGTAATTGTCATCGGACCAACTCCGCCGGGTACCGGAGTGATGAAAGAAGCCTTCGGCTCAACAGATGCAAAATCAACATCACCGCAGAGTTTCCCTTCTGCGTTTCTGTTTATACCGACATCCATAACAACAGCACCCTCGGACACCATATCACCCGTAACAAATCCCGCTCTGCCTACTGCAGCAACAATAATATCAGACTTACGCAAGATTTTAGCGAGATCCTGAGTCTTCGAATGGCAAATGGTAACGGTTGCGTTCTTATGGAGAAGGAGCATGGACTGTGGCTTGCCGACGATGTTGGAACGACCGATAACAGCCGCACGCTTACCCGCAACATCAATTCCGTATTCTTCAAAAAGTGCCATAACACCTGCCGGAGTACACGGAAGAAAATCAAAATCCCCGGTCATAATCTTTCCTACGTTCTGCGGATGGAATGCATCTACATCCTTATCCGGGCGGATTGCATTTATTATTTTATCCTCGGAAATGTGCTTCGGCACAGGAAGCTGAACGAGAATACCGTTTATATCTTCTTTGTTATTGAGCTTGTCGATAAGCGCAAGAAGTTCGTCTTCCGTCGTCTCTGCTGAGAGTGCGTATTCTTCGCTGTAGATTCCACACTCTGCACAGGCTTTCTTTTTATTGTTGACATATGTACGGCTTGCGGGATCATCACCAACTATAACAACAGCAAGACCTGCTTTAATTCCCATATCGCCGAGTTTTTTAACCTTATCGTAAACCTCTCCGCGAAGTTTTTTTGAAGTTGCCTTTCCGTCAATTATTACTGCACTCATTTGTTTTTACCTCCGATTTTATTTTTTTATAATTATATACAAGAACAATCGCTGCCACAATTGCCGTTATCAGTGCCAAAGCCTGAGATGTACGTATTTCCGTACCAAAGAAATACAGACTGTCTGTACGCAATCCTTCTATGATTGCACGACCGATGCCGTACCAGAGAACATATAGCCAGAAAACCTCTCCGTCAAAGCGTCTGTGCTTTGAATAAAAGTGAAGGATCACAAATCCCACTGCATTCCAGAGCGATTCATAAAGAAATGTCGGATGAACGCACGCACCGTTTCCTATCTGCATACGCCACGGAAGGCTTGTCTCTCCACCAAACGCTTCGGCGTTGACAAAATTCCCCCAGCGACCTATTGCCTGCCCTATCATAAGCCCCAGTGCACCAATGTCGAGAAATCTGACAATGCTCATTTTTTTATAGCGGCAATAAATATATGCACCTGCTATTGCGCCGATGATGGCACCGTAAATAGCTATACCGCCTTCCCATATATAGAGAACGCTTATGAGATTATCGCGATATTTCTCAAACTCGAAAATAACGTAGTATGCTCTTGCCGAAAGAATCGCAAGCGGTACTGCCACGGTAAGCATCCCGCTTATGTTATCCTCGGATAGTTTAAACTCGCGGCTGCGGTGAAAACCGTAAAACACGGCAAGCAAAAATCCGGACGCAATTATTATTGCATACCAGTATATAGGACGTCCGAATATCTCAAATGCAGCACGGCTAAGTGTAAACTCCAGACCGAGCCCCGGAAACGCAATGTGATTTTTCACGAGTTCACCCCTTGCTTTCCGCTAACGACAGAAAGAGAAATTCTGTCCTCTTTAAACATCTTACCGATAAAAGCGGAAACTTCGGATGCAGAAATCTCGTTCATTACATCTATTGTATCGAGATAATCATATCCAGCAAAGGTTGCCTCAACCTGTTCGTGGCAAAGAGACTTTACCCTGTCAAGAGAACGGAGAGCTGCACCTAAGTTTGCTTTCTTTATTCTGTTAAAATAGCCGTAATCAATATCCGACGCAAGAGACTGCGCAGCCTTGTAAACTTCATCGAGAACTTTTTGCGGATTCCTGCTCTCACCGGATATCATCATCGCGATGCTTCCGGGTAAAACCATTGCTTCAGCATCAAATTCAGCACCAATATCTCCGTTGCCATAAAGCTTTGCATAAAGACGTGATGACGGTCCGGCAAGAACATCTGCGGCAAGCTCTGCCACAAGGCGGTTTCGCATTCCCTCATCTCCCGTGGTACGAAGCATACACTTTGCACCTATACCAAAAAGAGGTATTGCCGTTTCCATTTTTTCTTCCATAAACGCTCTTGCAACATGTGACGGCTCACATCCGTAATCGCGCGCGGGCAGATGCACTTTTTCGCGGGAAAGCATAGATTCTGCCGTGGAGATAATCTTTTCTGCCGAAACATCACCGGCTACACAAAGAGTCATATTTGACGGGACGTAAAACGTGTTATAGCACTTAAATAAAGTTTCCCGCGTTATTTCACCGATGCTTTCGGCTGTTCCGATAATGGAATCCTTTGCAGGATGTACGGAATACAGCGAAGACATAAGGTTTTCATATACCTTCCAACCCGGTCGGTCGTTTACCATGCTTATTTCCTGCCCGATTATCCCCTGCTCCTTGGCAACATTCTCAACCGTGAAATACGGAGAAGTTACAAAGTCAAGAAGAATCTCAAGGTTGTGCATAAACTTTTCAGTTCCTGAAAAGTGATATGCGGTCATAGTTTTGCTTGTAAACGCATTAGGAGACGCACCGGTTTTTGCAAATGTCTGCAAAGCATTTCCACCATCCGGCTGTTCAAAAACCTTATGCTCAAGAAAATGCGCCACACCAAGCGGCGAGGTATACTCACTGCCATCATCATTAAAGCTTATATCTACCGAGCCGTAATTTACTGCCAGCATTGCATATGCCCTGCGAAAACCATGTTTTGGGAACACGCATATTCGAAGACCGTTACCGCAGGTATGCGATATCATTTTCTGATTACAGCTCGGGTAAGAGTTTTCTTTCATTTTCCGTTCCCTCCATTCCGGTCAGAAGATATGTTATCGACGGCACAAGACACTTAGCAACATCTATGATTCTTTGCCCGTCTGCATTCTTTATTGCCGATGCAACCTCACGCGGTGTTCGCTCATCATCGAGAAGCGACGAACGAAGCCAGAAAGCTTCCATAGCATAAACAGAATCCTCGGTTGTAAGAAGATCGTCAATCATCGCTTTTTTAGCGTTGGTTATCTCCTCTTCTGATATGTCACCGTCAACACAGCTCTTAAGTTCGCGCAGAATTGCCTTTTCTGCCTTTGACGCGTTCTTCGGGTCAATGCCCGCATACATATACATAACCTTCTTGAACGAATCAAACATTGCTCCGGTAGAATAACAGAGTGATTCTTTTTCGCGGACATTATTGAACAGCTTTGATGAAGTTCCGCCACCCAGAACTGATGCAAGAAGCTTTGAAAGATAAATATCTTCCTCGTTTGTATACATACTTATAATAAGGCTCGCCTGTGCAATATCCATACGCTCACACACATGCTTTTCCGCTTCATATTCGGGCGGGTTTGATGAAAGCTTTATCACCTTATCTCGCATACCGGTTTTGAAAACTGACAAAACAGCGCGCTCTACTTCATCATATGTGTAATTCCCACAAAAGAAAATTTCACACGGGAAGGATGAAATCATTTTTTTATAAAACTTAAACAGCAATTTATTATCAATACATTCTGCCTGGTCTTCTGTACCAAGCTCATTTACGGCATACGGAGAATTGCCGAAAATGCACCCATTTGTACGACGAAGAGCATAAGACATTTTGTTGTTTATTTCGGATTTTATTTCGTCGATAAGATTCGCCCTCTCACCATCGGTATATTCATCAAGAAACGTACCGTCGCGCGTTTTCGGATCAAGGAGAATCTCTCCCAAAAGCTTCATTGCACCGGTAAGCATTTTTTCTTCCATATCAACAAAATCGCAGATGAATCCCGCAGATGAAACATCACCGTATTTGCGCGAAACAGGCTCTATACGCGTGCCGTACATATCATCAAGTGCCGCCGCAAGCGATTCCATATCCGGATGCTTTGTTGTTCCTCTTCTCAGAATACGCGGAATAAGAGCCATTGATGTTGCAATTTCATCACTTGAACGGGAAAGAAACTGAACCGATATACAGTTTGTTTCAAACCGCCCGCTTTCGATAACGCGAAGTCTCATTCCCGGCATTATTTCCTTATAAGTCATATTCACAGCCTCCGACCTCCTTTGAAGATGACCTTTCTATGAAATATATTATACACAATTTTCCACTGCATTACAACAGCAAATATCGAATCAAATGTTGCAAAAAATTAAAATTGCAATTGTACAGCGCACAGCGCAATGTTAAATTTTTATAAAAATATGGTTTACAAAACCAATATTATGTGATAGAATTGTTTTGCCAAACAAGACCTAGCGTATAATATTTTCATAATTGTCCAAATTAACGCATGCATTTTTTGCCTTTCGGCAAAAATGTGCAGGCTCTGCTTTGCTATGCGTGCGATTAATGGACAATATGCAAGGTTTTGTTTGGCGACAATTGGAGCTGTGCGTTTTTCATGCGGCAGCTTCGGCTGTCGCATTTTTTATTTTGTTAAGACCCAAACTTAATATGAAAAGAGGAATATTTCTATGTATTGTTATAACTGCGGAAAACAAATCAATGCAGAGTTTAAGCATTGTCCATATTGCGGAACAGATTTAAACGAATTATCAAGTAACAAAACAAATTCTCAGGAGCAATCAGAAGCAATTCCAGAAACTCCAGATGTTGAAATAATGATAGCTGACAGAAAGCTTTATTTTAGGCCGGATTTTATGGAATATAATGCTTTAAGAAAGCGTTTTTTTGATAAGGCGGCGAAACTTGAAAGTGAATACATTGAATATTATAGCTATAAAGAACATTCTTTTGATTCACTTTTCGACGAAGAAATTCCTAACGTTGTATATAAAACTATCGATGCTGTAAAGTTCGGAGTATCAGTACTTATGGAATACGGAATTGATGATATTGATGACGAACAACTTGCGGCATTGGTATCTCAAGATGAAAACATAAAAGATCATTTGGAATATATATACGAACGGGCGTTTGAAATCGAGCAATATGCAGAAAGATTAGCCGATTATAGAAATGTTGAAAAAGCAAGCCGAAGTCATTGGGAAGGCGGTGGATTTGGAGTTGGCGGAGCAATAAAAGGTGCTTTGACTGCCGGCGCATTTAATATCGGAACCAATATTTTTAGGGGTATCGGAGATTCAATAACAAATGCAAGCGATAAAGGGATGATATCCAAAATGAAGAATGAACTTGCTAATGACAAGGAAGTTTTTAAATGTTTGCACAATACAGTTTTTGAATATAGTTTGCGAGTTTTTTACAGTATTGAAAATATTTTGATTGAGGAAGATATCATACCTGAATTTGAGTTTGATTACAGAAGAGCTGAATCTCGTGCGAATAATTATATAAAACAGTACAATGAAAAGAATTCAGACAAAGCAGTTTATAAAAAAACTATCGATGTAATCTGTGAATCTATTAACATTTCCCCGTATTCAGTTAGTTTGTATCTAAGTCTCTATAATTTATACAAAGGTCCTAAAGACGAAATACATAATTTGGCAAAACAATTTGGAATAGAGAGAGACTATAAAATTGCGTTGATCAAATCAGATTCCAATTGGGTTGAGACCGTAAAATCTTGGGAAGATAGCACTATCGATGAACTGGATAAAAAGATTGCAGAGTTGGAGCACGTACAAACAGACAATATTTATATTCAAATCAATCAAGATATAACAAATTTAAAGAAAAAGAAAGAGGAACTTAATAAACAAGAAGCCGATTCTAAAAAAATTCTTTTTTATAAAAATCAATCAACAAATGCGATAATATCTTATGATATAGAAAAACTTTGGGAGTTAGCGGAAGCAAAAAACGCTTATGCTGAGCACCTTCTCATGTCACACTATATGGAATTATGTGTAAAAAAACCTAATGGTGATTATACAGAAAAACAAAAAGAAAAAATAATGACTGATGTAATGCAGAAGGCAAAAAAGGAAAACGACTTAGCAAAGTTTATGGTAAGATATATTATTTACAATGAAACTAATACAAAGGAGTTATATGCTTTAGCAAAAGATATTGAAAAAAATAATGTGTTTGTTTCACCGCTATATTATGCTGGTTATTATGCGCTGAAAAGAAGAAATGGAGCAAAACTCAGCGACTTTTACGAAAGTGATGCAATTAGATGCATTAATAAATCAGCAAATATGTTATTCCCACCAGCGCTTAAATATGCAAGTGAGTTATATAAATACGGCAAATATGGTATTGTTAACTCGAATAAGGAGTTGTCAGAAAGGTACGAGAAACTGAGTAAGGTCTATGATTATCCAATATTGCCGTCTTTGATTGATAACGAAGAGTTTGTTAACAACAAAATAATGGAAATAAAAGAGTTAAGAAACAATATAGATAGTGCTATTAAAAATAATGATTATAATAATGTAGCGCAGCAGATAAAAAAAGGGAATGTCTATGCAGAATATATTTTTGAAAGAAATTTTCTTAAAGTTCACAAGTTCAATATTGGTGATAACGTCAGTGAATATGTAAAGAAAGAAGTTAAGGACAAAAATTTTACCGATTACTTAGCTACGCATATTTTATATGAATTATATAGTTCACTTGCAAAAAATAATGATGATTCAAGCATCAAACAAAAAATGCAAAATTATGCTGATGAAATAATCAATATATCTAAAAAAGGAAATATATCTGCTATATATACCGTTGGGCGTTGGAAGATGAATACAGAGAATGTTGCTGTAACACATAATGAATGGAAATGGAAAGATTCTTCTTTGCGAATAGCTCAGGAAGGAGTACGTCTTCTCGAAGTTGCAGCAAATCATTTGCATCCATTAGCGTTATACACACTAGGATATAGTTATTACAAAGGCTCATATCCTCTTGCAGAAGATGAAAAACTTGCAAAATATTATCTCACATTGGCAGCTGCTTATGATTTGCAAGATGCAAAAGATATATTAACAAAAATGGAAAATCAACAAAAAAGCGCTGAAACCAGTGGTTGTTTTATCACATCGGCAGTTTGCAAATCGTTTGGCAAAGAGGATGACTGCTATGAGTTGAAAATGTTTCGAGATTTTAGAGATAATTGGTTATCTAAGCAAGTTGATGGTGAGCATTTAGTTAATGAGTACTACAAAATTGCACCTATAATAGTTAAGACAATTGATGCTATGGCGAACAACAAAGAAATCTATAAAGATATTTGGAACACCTACCTTAAAAAATGTTTGTCTTTCATCGAAAACAACCTCTACGAAGATTGTAAGAAAAAATATTGCGAGATGGTCGATAATCTAAAAGAACTTTATATAAAAAAAGAGTTACTTGCATATGATTATCTTTCCAGATGACACATTGAATATTTATTACAGGCGGAGGCTACTCCGCCTGTAATATTTGTTTTTTGTTTTCGCCAAACAGACGGTGCAGAGCCTCGCCTCTACCGGTGTCACGCCTAAAGAACAACTTTGCAAAGATGACAGCCTGAAAATTAAATTTATACTATATGTTGAATTTTATCTTGACAAGCAGAGCAGTTTGTGGTAAAATACCATATTGTAAAGCGCATCAACTTTACAAAGGAGGATCAGGTATGAGAAACGTCTCTCTTGAACTTACGATTTTATTCGATTTTTACGGAGATATTCTTACAGAAAAACAGCGTGAGCTTTTCGACCTTTATTACAACGAAGATTTATCTCTCGCAGAAATCGCAGAACACCTCGGAATCACCCGTCAGGGTGTGCGCGACAGCATTGTCCGCTCCGAAGAAATTCTCCGCAACTTTGAATCCAAGCTTGGCCTTGCCGAAAAATACGGCAGACTTTCGGACAACGTTAAAAAGATAACCGAAGCCGCCGAGCGCATTATGGTTATAAACGACACAAACTACAGAAATATTGAGCTTGATGCTTGCGCTATGGATATCCGCACGCTTGCAAAAGCTCTTGATGATTGATTTTTATTTTCAGGAGGCAGTAAATGGCTTTTGAAAGTCTTACCGACAAGCTTTCCGCAGCGTTTAAAAAGCTCCGTTCAAAAGGGCGGCTTACGGAACGCGACATAAAAGAATCCATGCGGGAGATAAAGCTTGCTTTACTTGAAGCCGACGTCAATTTCAAAGTCGTCCGCGATTTTGTTTCAAAGGTTTCCGAGCGCGCAGTTGGCGTAGAGGTTCTTGAAGGACTTAACCCCGCACAGCAGATTGTTAAAATAGTAAACGAAGAAATCTGCGCACTGATGGGCAGTGAGGGCGAAAAGCTCAATATCTCCCCCAAGCCGCCGACAGTTGTTATGTTTGTTGGTCTTCAGGGTGCAGGTAAAACAACAAACATTGCAAAGCTTGCATCACACCTTAAAAAAACCGCATCCAAGCGTCCGCTTCTCGTTGCGTGTGACATATACCGTCCCGCCGCGATAAAGCAGCTTGAGGTGCTTGGTTCTCAGCTTGACATTCCGGTTTTTAAAGCCGAAGGCAAAAAGCCCGTAGAAATAGCTGACCTTGCCATTGAGCATGCGAACAAGCACGGAAACGACATTGTTTTCCTCGACACAGCGGGACGTCTTCACATTGACGAAGAGCTTATGAATGAGCTTAAGTCGATAAAAGAGAAGGTTTCCCCCACCGAGATTATGCTTGTTATAGATGCGATGAGTGGTCAGGATGCCCTAAGCACAGCTTCAGCATTCGACGAAGCGCTCGGCATCGACAGCGTATTCCTCACAAAGCTTGACGGCGATGCACGAGGCGGTGCTGCCCTTTCGGTACGCGCCGTTACCGGCAAACCGATAAAATTTGTGGGTGTTGGCGAAAAGCTTGACGGCATTGAACAATTCCATCCCGACCGAATCGCTTCGCGCATACTCGGCATGGGCGATGTTCTTTCTCTTATAGAAAAAGCCGAGCAGGCTTTTGATGAAAAACAAGCGATTGAGCTTGAAAAGAAAATCCGCGAAAACTCATTTACTCTTACGGATTTCCGCGAGCAGATGAAACAGATGCAGAGCATGGGTTCAATGACCGACCTCATCAAGATGATCCCCGGCATTGACCACAAGGCACTTTCAGGTGTAAAGATAGATGAGCGGGCGCTTCTTCGCACGGATGCTATTATCTCTTCAATGACACCGTATGAACGCGATAACCCCAACCAGATAAACTTCAGCCGCAAAAAACGTATTGCCGCAGGAAGCGGAGTTACCGTTGAAGAGGTCAACAAGCTTTTGAAGCAGTTTGAAGCTTCGCGCAAGATGATGAAGCAGATGACAAGCGGTGCCATGGGCAAACAGATGTCACGCAAGATGCGCCGTGCACAAAAAGGTGGCGGAAAAGGGTTTCCGTTCGGATTTTAATTTCACGTAAGCAAACAAATTTATCATACATTTGCTTTTATAAAATTTTCGGAGGTGAAAACTAATGGTAAAGATCAGACTTCGCAGAATCGGTGCAAAGAAAGCTCCGTTCTACCGTGTTGTTGTTGCTGATTCAAGATTCCCGCGTGACGGCAGATTCATCGAGGAAATCGGAACATACAACCCCCTTACAGAGCCGGCAGAAATCAAGATTGATACAGATCGCGCTCTCGAGTGGATGAAGAAAGGCGCACAGCCGACAGACACTGTGAAAGCACTCTTAAAGCGCACTGGTGCTATCCAGTAAATTGCCACCGGTGAAACCGGAGAAAAGGTGACAACCTATGAAAGACCTTTTAACGTACATTGCAAAAAGCCTTGTTGAAAATCCAGATGCTGTGAGCGTAACGGAAGTAGAAAAAGAGGACGGACTTGTCCTTGAGCTTCGCGTTTCTCCTGACGATATGGGTAAGGTTATCGGCAAGCACGGTCGCATTGCGAAGGAAATTCGCACTGTCATCAAGTCTGCTGCACTTCGCGATAACATCAAGGTATCGGTCGATATTGTTGACTGATTAAAAATCACGGGGCTGTCCGCATATTGTGACAGCCCCGAATTTATAATTCAAGGACGAATTGGTTATGGAATTTATTGAAGCCGGAAAAATCGTTAACACACACAGCGTATACGGTGAGCTCAAGGTTCAGCCATGGAGCGACACCGATGATTTTCTCTGTGATTTTGACGTTGTATATATAGAAGGAAAGCCGTTTGAGGTTGAGCGCGCAAGAGTTCATAAAACCTGTGTTCTCTTAAAGCTTACAGGCATCAACAACATCAATGAAGCACAGAAATACAGAAACAAATGTGTATGCGTCGACCGCGATGAGGTTGAGCTTGATGACGGCGCGTATTTTATTGCAGACTTAGAGGGGCTTACTGTTATAGATTCCGATGGAACGGAACTCGGAAAAATCCGCGAGGTTCTTACACTCCCCTCAAATGATGTTTACGTTATCCGCGGACGTGACGAATATATGATTCCTGGTGTTGAAGAGTTCATCCGCGAGGTTGATATTGATGCCGGAGTTATGTATGTGCGCACAATTCCCGGAATGAAGACGGAAAAAGGCGGTGCAAGTGATGCGAATTGACATTATGACGCTTTTCCCCGACGCCTGTGATGCAATGATGAGTGAGAGCATTATAGGACGCGCACGCCGCGACGGAAAACTTGAAATTGGATATTACCAAATACGTGATTATACAAAAAACAAGCAGAAGCAGGTGGACGATTACCCCTACGGCGGCGGAATGGGTATGGTTATGTTCGCTGATGCATTATATAACTGCTGGGCGGAAATAAAGAAAAACAGTCCCGATGCTCACACCATCTATATGTCGCCGCAGGGTTCTGTTTTCAATCAGGAAAAGGCAAAAACACTTTCAAGCGATTATTCTCATATAATCCTCGTCTGCGGTCATTACGAAGGCATAGACGAACGTTTTATAGAAGAATGCGTTGACGAAGAACTGTCAATAGGAGACTTTGTTCTTACTGGCGGAGAAATTCCGGCAATGGCGGTGACGGATGCCATTGCAAGGATGCTTCCGGGAGTTCTTTCGGACGAGGAATGTTTTTCCGAGGAAAGCCATTTCGCAGGGCTTCTGGAGTATCCTCAGTACACACGCCCCTCCGTATGGCATGACCGCGAGGTTCCCGAGGTTCTTCTTTCCGGACACCATGCCAACATAAAAAAATGGCGGCGCGAGCAGTCTATCATACGTACATATAAAAAACGTCCGGATATGCTTGAAGCTGCCCCGCTAACAGCCAAGGAAAAGCTTTTTGTTGAAAAACTCAAATCCGAGGATGAGCTTTGATTCCGCAAAGCGCGATATATGCGGTGAAAATGACAAGTGACGGATTTATCGCGTCGCGAAACGCAAGAAACGTACACAAACCAAAAAGTGTTCCGATTGATACAATCGCAAGTATATAACTTATGGTATATGCCGCTCTTACCGGAATATGCTGTAGTATTGTGCCGAGAACAATCCTGCCACCGTCAAGCGGATAAACAGGAATGAGATTTATAGCAGTTATCAAAACATTTACCCCGATAAAATAATCAAAAATTGCAGTATGCAGTAAATTTGCCGCCGCAAAGCCCAAGCTTGCCGTTATTATTCCCGCAAGCGGTCCTGCGGCGGCTATTATTATTTCCTTTTTATACGGCCTACATGAAAGCTCCGGAACATTTACACGTATTCCGAAAGCGCGTATATCAATGACATCTATACTTGCCCCGCACAAAAATATTGCGGCAATATGAGAAAGTTCATGAATGATTACGGCAAAAAACGTGGGGATAAAAACGTTTCCGGAATCAAGGATATACATGACTGCAATGAGCAAAACAAATGGAATACTGACCTTAATCTTTGTCTTTTTTATCATACTGTTTCGGGAGATATATAGGAAGCCGGATCAAGGCGTACAGTTCCCTTTCTCACTTCAAAATGGAGATGCGGCCCCGTGGACATCCCTGTGCTTCCGACTTCTGCAACCTTCTGACCGAGCTTTACCCTCTGCCCTTTTTTCACGGAAAGGCGGGAATTATGTCCGTAAAAGCTGCGTATTCCGTTTTTATGTTCTATAAGAAGGTAATTGCCATATGTTTTGTTTTTGCCTGATTCTACCACTGTTCCGTCCGCAAATGCAGAAATCGCAGTGCCGCTTTTTGCCGCAATGTCAAGTCCTGTATGAAAGCTTGCATCCTCAATTATCGGATGGTCACGGTATCCGTATTTCGAAGTTATAATACCAAACAGCGGAGACTTGTATTTAAATCCAAGCTCCACCTTTTCATAACTGCAATAAGACGGAGGAGGAATTCGGAACGGTTCGGCGCGGGTGTCATCTAAAAGTTCTTCTTCGCTCATTTGAAAGCTAAGTGTTTCAACACTCAGCTTTTTTGCTTCGGCTTCTGCCCTTTTCCGTTCTTCCTCTATTTCCCGCTCAAGAGCCTCATCCTTATCACCTATATAGTAATCCTCATTAAAGACCGACTCGGAAACATCTTCGTCATCCGCATTCTCTTCGCTTTTTTGGAAAACCTCGGTGATTTTTTCGTCAATATCCTTCAGCCCGCTTATTGCATCAACCGCATCATCAAGTTTAAGCTCATGGCTCACCTTTTCGGCAATCTTTGTCACTATCGGAGTATTTGTATACTTAAGCACAACAGCTGTGCAGATTATTATGCAACATAGAAAAAGGCGAAAATATACAAATTTGTTTTTCTTCTGCTTTTTTCTTCCTCTGTTATAACGCTTTGACATATAAAATCACCTCGTTAAAAAATATATGAAAAAACCGGCCGCACAATAACAAAATGTGCAACCGGTTTTGAAATTGATACAAGCTGTGTCGCACAATTAGAACTTGCAACACTCCAAAGCTTTCTTAAACTCATCGCGTGTGAATATCATATTGACGGCAGCAAGAAATGCATTTGCCGAAAGATTTTTCGGAAGGTCAAGCTTTTGGGCAATAGCTTCTCTTTTTTCCGCGCTTTTTTCTCCACCGGAAAGTCCCATAGCATACATATCCTGCTTCGTAATCCCTGCGCCACGCCTTTCGGGCTCATCTGTAAAGGTTGCACCGGCGCGCCGGAGAGCATTTATTATTATATCGGGTGTCATACCCTCAACACCCAGAAGCCCTGCTTTTGAAGCCACACTTTTCCGGCGTTCCTTTCCTTCGATTTCGGGGATATATGCATGCTTTATATTTCCGCGTGCTATGCTTGCTATATGATTGCGGATAACAAGACCTGCACCATCACTGTCCGTCAGCACTATTATACCGTTTTTCTCCGCAAGGCGCTCTATAAGCCGACGCTTTTCCTTGTTATTGAAAATACCGAATCCCGAAGTTTCGATGATATGGGCATCCACACACTGGGAAAGCGTATTTACATCATAACGCCCCTCTACGATAATTGTTTCAAGAACGCACTTCATCATTTCCCCTCCGCGGCTATTGACGCAATAAGCGTAGACAGAACCTCCCACCCCGCACCGAATTTAAGCTTTTCGTCTGCATGGGTAGTAAGTTCAATTGAGCGTCGGAGATGCGCTTTACTCATCGCACGTGCCGCATTCAGAGCAAGACGCGCAGGATAGTCACTTCTCATATCGAACAGCTCCATTACCTCATTTTTTCCGCCACCGCGTTCCATAATAAGCTTTGCAGCATAAAGGCGGCGAAACTGCTGTGCGATAAGCGCGAGAACCGGAATAGGTTTCTCATTTTGTGCCTCAAGGTCTTCCAGAACAGAAAGTGCCTCTCCGTATTTTTTCTCTGCCACGGCATTAGCGGCATCGAATACCGCCGATGTCACATTACGCGATGCAATACTTTCTATGTCGGTACGCGAGATTTCCTTCTTCTTTGCATATGCCGATACCTTTTCAATTTCGGGAATAAGCTGTTGCATAATCTCTCCGCAGTAATACATCATAAAATCAGCGGTATCTGAGCTAATATCCTTGCCATTTGCAAGAAATCTGCGCTTTATCCATGAAATTAAATCGGTGCGTGACTGTTTTCTAAAATCGACCGCATAACCGTATTTCTCAAAAACCTTATACAGTTTCCTTCTTTTATCAGGCTTGTACTCGACATTTGAATACACAAAAACAAGCACGCAATGCTCCGGCATATCAGAAAAAAGCTTCTCTGCCTTTTCGGAAAAATCCGCGTTTGCAGATATAACATCAAAATCACGAACAATTACAAGGCGGCGGTCACTCATTGCAGGATAGCTTTCCACAACGTCGGCAAGCTCATTAAACTCCGGTTCTTTATTTATAACCGTCAGGTTAAATTCCGGCATCATATCCCCGACAACCTTTTTTTGAAGCTCGGAAAGATAATGTTCAAGAAGATATACTTCTTCTCCGTAAAAAATATACAAAGAAGAAAACTCTCCCGCTTTAAGCTTTTGCTTGAATTCTTCCACTTTCATATTCATTCCGCTTCTGCCTCCTTTTCTCGCGAATAAAAGGTCAATGTTCCTTCCGTATCGGTTCTTCTTATCTCAGAGCCAATATTGCGAAGCCTCTTCATCGCCTGTGATGAAGGATGACCGTAAGAGTTACCTTCACCTACGGAAATAACGGACAGCTCAGGGAGAGCGCGGTTCAAAAGGGCCTGCGAGCTTGATGTTTTTGAACCGTGGTGTCCTACTATGTAACTCTCACAATCCGGAATGCGGTCAAGAATGAGCTTTTCGTTGGACGTTGCAATATCGCCCGTTATTAGAAGTTCATACTCGCCGTCACACACAAGAACGACAAGGCCGTTTTCGTTCTCGTCACTTCCCATAGGAAGCGTGAGAAGCTTTATTTCCATTCCTTCAAGTTCTATTGTTATATCTTCATCTACAAATACTGTATTGCACTCTTTTACCGCACTGTCGGCGATATCTATAAACGTTGCATTTTCTCTATCGGTTGCGGGCATATACACTGCTTTTGTACTGACAGACCTCATAAGATATTCCGCTCCGTTTGCGTGGTCGGAATGAGCATGAGTAAGAACAAGTGCGTCAATATCCGAAACGCCGAGACCGAAAAGATGCGATATGGCAATGCGCTCTGCAGGGACATCACCTCCGCAGTCGATAACAGCGCAGGATTCTCCCGATGTTGCAACAATACACTGTCCCTGCCCTACATCAAGAACATCAAATCGAATCCCTTCGCCATACGGTTGCTGAGACTTTTCGCCATTCATTACCACAAAAGCACAGATAACGGCAAGCAGTATTAATATCAGAGAAACAGGAAGGCGAAGCTTCTTTCTTCCCGCTAAAATTGCATAGACGACTACAAAACAGATAAAGCATATCGTAAAAAGAACGACCGGCTCACCTGTAAAAATCTCAGACACAGGAAGCGCTGCCAACGCATTTACAATACTCATAATAATTCCCACCAAAAAATCTATAATATACACGCCTACCTTTGCGACAGACGGGAGCAAGAAACCAAGCAACGTATTTACAAAACCGAAAGAAAAAACGGCAGATATAAACACATTCAGGATTATGTTCGCAACCGGACCTACTATGGAAACTGTACCGAACAAATATGCCGTAAGTGGAGCTGTGAAAACTGTTGCGGAAACAGACACCGCCGCAACTGACACCATTCCTACTGTCAGCTTTCGCAAATAGCTCTTTTTATGTACCGTGAAACGTTCAAAAACTTCACGTAGCTTAGGGTATAATACTATTATACCAAGAGTTGCTGCAAATGACAACAGAAATGCGGAATCCGTCACACAGTAAGGATTCAGAACACATAACAAAAACGCAGAAAAGGACAGCGCTGTAAGCTGGTCATATTCCCTTTTCCCGAAAGCAGCCAGAACAACAAACATCTGCATAATAAATGCGCGAAGAGCAGATTGAGGTGCACCCACCATAAGTACGAAAAGAAAAACAAGCGGCTGAGAGGCAAGCATTATGTATTTATTTTTTGAAAAACACAAAAACAAGCCGAGTATGAAAGAAATGTGAAGTCCCGAAACCGAAACGGTATGAGACATTCCCGTTGCAGACAGATTATCGCGAAAATCTTCCGAAAGTCCGCTCTTATCACCCATAATCAGCGAGTTTACAAGCGAAGCCGAGCGCACATTGTAAATATCCCGAACCTTATCTTTAAAACATTTAGCAAGAAGCTGAGGAACATGCCTGAGCTTCATTTCTGCGTTTTCCGACAGAACAACTACGTCTTCCGCGAACATCACGGTGTCCTTATACCTCGCCTTATAATATGTCTTTTGTGCAAAATATCGGGTATTTTCAAGCTCATAAAGACTTGCCTTCATATGCACAGTATCGCCTGGTGAAAGACTTTCAGGAACAGATTCAGAATACACAAGAGCATTTACATTCTTGCCGTTATAAGTGATTCTCACATCAAACGAGTATTTGCCGGAATCTGTATTGCCCGGATATGACTCTACCTCTGCTGTGATCTCTGATTTACCGAAAAAGTTTCTCGGAAGCATATCGTTTACGGTAAAACAATACTGGTATACAAGCGACAGCACTGCCGCAAGCAACACGAGCGACGCGCTGAATCTGTTTTCCGTCATACAAAGAAAAATAACCGTCGGTAAAAGAAACAGTATACACAGGCACAAAAAGCCGAGAGCCGTCCCGCTAAAAAACCAGACGGCCGCAGTTGCGACAAAGGATGCGCAAAACCAAAACAGATATCTTTTTCCCAAACCACTCACAACCCGAATTAAAAATACAGGTGACAAGCCGCAATATCTATTGAAGCCTGTCACCCTTATTTTCAGCTATAAATTACAGTTAGATCTTGTCGTTGCTACCAAGAACATTGACAATCTTATGCTTTACGAGTTCTTTGATGTTTGCTCTTGCCGGAGCGAGGTACTGACGCGGATCAAAGTGTTCCGGATGCTCTGCAAAATACTTGCGAACCGTACCTGTCATTGCAAGACGAAGGTCAGAGTCGATATTAATCTTACATACAGCCATACGAGCAGCCTGACGGAGCATATCTTCGGGAACACCCTGTGCACCCGGCATATTACCGCCGTTTGCATTAATCATCTCGACATACTCCGGAATAACGGAGGATGCACCGTGGAGAACAATCGGGAAGTTTGGAAGACGCTTTGAAACCTCTTCGAGAATATCGAAGCGGAGGCGCGGCTCTCCCTTGAATTTGAATGCACCGTGGCTTGTTCCGATAGCAATAGCGAGAGAATCAACACCCGTACGGGTAACAAACTCTTCAACCTCTGCCGGGTTTGTGAACTGAGCATCCTCATCGGATACGTTGACATCATCCTCAATACCAGCAAGCTTACCAAGCTCTCCTTCTACTACAACGCCGTGGGCGTGAGCGTAGTCAACAACTTTCTTTGTAAGCTCAATGTTTTCCTCAAAGGAATACTTGGAGCCGTCGATCATAACGGAAGTGAATCCGCCGTCGATGCAGGACTTGCAGATATCAAAGCTGTCACCGTGGTCAAGGTGAACGCAGATCGGAAGATCTGTATCCTCAATAGCAGCTTCGATGAGCTTCATAAGGTATACATGCTTTGCATACTTTCTTGCACCTGCAGAAACCTGGAGAATAAGCGGAGAGTTAACCTCTTTTGCTGCCTCGGTAATCCCCTGGACAATCTCCATGTTGTTTACATTGAAGGCGCCGATAGCGTAGCCGCCTTCATATGCTTTTTTGAACATTTCTGTTGAAGTTACAAGTGGCATAATTACATCTCCTTAAATTTTTTACCTATGTTAGTTTACCACATTTTTCAAGAAAATCAAGAGGAAATTGCGATTTTTTTAACATTATCTCCAAAAGTTTTTAATTTATGCGTTTTTCAACCGCTACAATATCTTCCACTTTCGAGAAATTGAGCGTTGCAAAGTACTTTGAAACGCCGCTTCCGCCTTGTTCTATATAGAGCATACGGACGATATGGCGCATTGCAAGCTGTTCAGAAAGATAGTCAAGCGTTTTCTGTGCATATACAAGACCTGCGTCGTTGTTCTGATAACAGATTTCACAAAGGACAAAATCAAGTCCGCCGTCATCACGGTTTTTTGTGTTACCCATAACAAACCCGCACGGAAGTCCGTTGTTATCCATGGTAATAAAACCAGTAAAGCCGATAGACTTTGCAATCGTGAAAAGACGCGCATACGCAGACGAATACGTCCACTTACCATTCCACGGCTCAGAGTTTGCTATACCGACAAACATTGTTGCCGCATTTTTTACATTATCAAGGTTTATCGGAATAAACCGCACATCTTTCACCTCACAATACGTATTTAATATAAAATACCATATTTTGACTAAATTTGCAAGATTTTTTTGGATTTTTATTATTTTTTATCAAAAAAGCGATACCTGACTTGTGTCCGGAATGTCACGCAGGACGTTGTTTGCCTCAAGCATTTCGATAACACCCTTTGACACGCGCTTACATCTGTTCTGCATTTCTTCTATGGACATAAAACGGCCATTTACGCGCTCATCAACGATATTTTGTGCCGCAACCTCACCGAGGCCTGAAATTGCTGTAAAGGGAGGTATGAGACCGTTCTCCGTTATCTTGAAGTTCTTTGTGTCAGATTCATAGAGATTTATCGGGTCAAATGTAAGTCCGCGTTTGTAAAACTCGTGGCAGACTTCGAGCGTGACAAGCATATTTTCATCCTTCTGTGAAATCTTTTCCATCGAATTAAGCTCGTCCATCTTGGAAAGAACCACAGCATCGCCATTTGTCATCACTGAAGCATCAAAAGCCTTGGCGCGGATTGAGAAATACGCCGCATAGAATGCCTTAGGATGATGCACCTTAAACCACGCAATACGGAAAGCCATCATAACATACGCAACAGCGTGAGCCTTCGGGAACATATACTTTATCTTTTTGCAAGAATCGACATACCACTGCGGAACATCGTGCGACAGCATTTCCTCTTCCCAATCGGGTTTTAAGCCTTTTCCCTTTCGGACGCTTTCCATTATTGTAAAGGACAGCTTCGGGTCAACGCCTTTATCAATGAGATAGAGCATAATATCGTCACGGGCACAGATAACCTGTTTAAGCGTTGCAACACCGTCGCGGACGAGATCCTGAGCGTTTGTAAGCCAGACATCCGTACCGTGTGAAAGACCCGATATTCGGACAAGCTCGTCAAATGTGGTCGGCTGTGTATCAAGAAGCATCTGGCGGACAAAGTGAGTACCAAATTCCGGCACAGCAACGCTTCCGGTCTTTCCAAGAATCGGATCTTCATCAATTCCAAGTGCGGAAATGGATGTGAAAATACTCATTGTTTCCGGGTCGTCAAGAGGAATTTCACGCGCGTTAATCCCTGTTAAATCTACAAGCATACGTATAATCGTCGGATCGTCGTGTCCGAGCATATCAAGCTTTAGGAGATTATCGTGAATTGAATGGTAGTCAAAATGCGTGGTAATGATATCGGAATCCTTATCATCTGCAGGATGCTGAACAGGCGTAAAATCATAAATTTCCTTATCTTTCGGCACGATCATAACGCCGCCGGGATGCTGCCCCGTTGTTCTTTTTATTCCCGTACAGCCGATAACTATTCGGTTTCTTTCCGCCTGTGTCATATTCATAGATCGCTCTTCTGCATATTTCTTGACATATCCAAACGCAGTTTTATCTGCAACCGTAGCAATCGTTCCCGCGCGGAAAACATGCCCCTGACCAAACAGATCTTCAACCTGACCGTGGGCAGTGGACTGGTATTCGCCCGAGAAGTTAAGGTCAATATCTGGAGTTTTATCACCATCAAAGCCAAGGAACGTTTGAAACGGAATATTGAATCCGTCCTTGACCATAGGCTCGCCGCAGACCTCACAGTTTCTGTTTGGAAGGTCAGCGCCTGCAGCATATTCGCCGCTTGACTCAAACACAACATTCTTGCACTTTTTGCATCTGTAATGCGGAGGAAGCGCGTTAACCTCGGTTATACCGGAGAGAAACGCAACAAAGGATGAACCGACAGAACCTCGGGAACCTACAAGATATCCGTCCGAAACAGACTGTGTAACGAGCTTTTGTGCAATCATATACATAACGTCAAAGTCATGCCCTATAATCTTTGAAAGCTCATATTCAAGCCTTTCCCTGACCGTGTCGTGAAGAGGTTCACCGTAGAGCTCTCTCGCTTTGTTATAGCAAAGCATTTTTAGCTCTTCTTTCGAGCCTTCAATCGCCGGAGGATACTGGCCTTCAGGAATCGGGCGTATCTCCTCGCACATATCAGCTATCATATTTGTGTTTTTTACAACAACTTCATATGCTTTTTTATCGCCGAGGTATGAAAACTCGTCAAGCATTTCATTTGTAGTTTTAAGATACAGCGGGGCCTGATTATCTGCATCGGCAAAGTTCTTACTCGCCATAAGAACACGGCGGTAAACCTCATCGTGAGGATCAAGAAAATGGACGTCGCCCGTAGCGACAACCGGAATACCAAGCTCGTCACCAAGCTTTACAACCGTTCTGTTGAAATTACGTATATCCTCTTCAGATGATGCAATGCCGTTTGCGAGCATAAATGCATTGTTTCCAACGGGCTGAATTTCGAGAAAGTCGTAAAAATCGGCAATTTTGAGCAATTCACTGTATTTTTTACCCTCAACTATCGCTCCGTAAAGCTCTCCTGCTTCACACGCAGAACCAACGATAAGTCCTTCTCTGTGCTTTTCCAGCGCGTGTCTCGGAATAATCGGTCGTCTGTCATAATACTCAAGATGAGATATTGATATCAGTTTATAAAGATTTTTAAGTCCGACATAGTTTTTTGCAATGATTATCATATGGAAGCGGTTAAGCTTTTCCTTTTCTTTTGAACCTAATGAGAACCCATTAAGCTCCGAAACCTTGCTTATCTTATGAACTTCCGAAAGCTCGCTGAACAAAGCACGAAGAATGAACGCGACCGTTACGGCATCGTCAAGTGCCCTGTGGTGCTCAAACTTTGGTAGCTTGAGTGCCTTTGCAACAGTGTCGAGCTTATGATTTTTCGTATCAGGCAAAAGCTTTCTCGAAAGCTCAAGAGAGTCAATATAATTAAACTCGCGCTCGATACCGAGTTCTTTGCATGCTTCTGTTATAAACCCAACATCAAATTCAGCATTATGCGCCGCGAGAGGCCTGTCTCCCACAAAATCAAGAAAATCGCGCAATGCCTTATCTATCTTAGGCGAATCAACAACCATTCCGTTGGTTATACCCGTAAGCTCGCTTATCTTTTCGGGGATTGCGCACTCCGGATTAACATACGTCTGAAATTTCTCGCATATTTCCCCGTTACGAAGGATAGCTGCTGCAATTTCAATTATCTTACACGTCTTTTTATAGAGACCTGTTGTTTCTATGTCAAAGCATACAAATTCCCCGTCAAACCCTGACGGAATACTGCCGGTGACAACCTGAGTCTTACGGTTACCGCCATAATAAGCTTCCACCCCATACAGCACCTTTATGCCGAGCTTGGGAGCTGCATTCATAGCATCCGGAAACGCCTGAACAACACCATGGTCGGTAACTGCAATTGCCTTGTGTCCCCATCCTGCCGCACGCTTTAAGAGGTCTGCAGTAGGAGATATTCCGTCCATAGTGGACATATTGGTATGCATATGAAGCTCTACTCGCTTTTCCGGTGCTGTATCCTCACGCGATGGAGCTTTTCCAAGGACGATATTGCGCGGACGCACAACGGTGTCCTTCAAATACATATCATACTGCGTGGAGCCATAAACGTGAACATACGCACCTTTTTTCAGCTTTCCCGAAACATCTCCGAGATTTTCAAGCTTTATATTCCGCACAACAACACGCACAGAGCCTTTATAGTCGGTCATATCAAAGCTGTATGTAGCAACACCGCGCTCCTCAAACTCACGGCACTCCGTTGTAAATATCTCACCTTTTATTGATATATCACCAAAAGCTTCTTCAATTTTATTAATATCAATATATTCACCAAAGGCAGACTTTCCAAGGACAACTTCTCCCTGCTCCTCATTGAGCTTTTTACGGAAGCCTTTAAAGCTTTCCTTTGCCGGAGCAGCAACCGGTTCTTCCTTAACCGACGCAGGCTTTGGCTTTTCTGCCGACACCTTCGCCGCTTCTTCAATCTCGCGCCGGAGTGACAAAAGGCGTTCTTCCACCGCGCGATCCGTACCTTCGGCAATTTCCGTTTCGACATCTATATTCATTGAAAACTCATTCTCAATCGCACTTTTTATAAAACGGATACATTTGTCTGAAAAACCGTTGAGTCCTGTTCTTAAAGTAAGTGTGAGCGTTGTCTCCCCATCGTATGACCACACGGCGCCGCTTAAATACCCTATTGCAGCAGGAATTTCCTCACACAGCCTTTTTGCCAGTGTGAGGAAATATTCATCACCGAAAAGAGAACGCGGATACGACGGAATAAGTGTTGCGCGGTTTAAGCGGTAACGCTCTGCGATAACCCTTTCCGCCGCACGGAGCTCTGAAGGCGCGATAATCCTTTCTGAATAAAGATATGCCGTTATTCTGTTTTGCGTTTTATCTGCCGTCAGTGCTTTTACACATGCTGTATTTTCAAAGATTTCAAGGCTTTTTTCTCCTCTGATTTTAAAAACCTCACCAAACGGCTTTAAGTTTTCTTTATCCATAGTCTGCTTCCACTTCTTTTAAATCTCATATGCCATTTTCATAAGCTCATCTACAATTTCATTCATGGGAACTTTTTTTACAATTTCTCCTTTTTTGAAGAGAATTCCTATTTCTTTTCCGCCCGCCATTCCGATATCCGCTTCTCTTGCCTCTCCGGGGCCGTTTACAACGCATCCCATAACAGCGACCTTTATCGGCTTTTTTATCTCATACAAGCGCTCTTCAACCTCTTTGGCTATATGTATAAGGTCTATCATACATCTACCGCAGGTGGGACATGAAACAAGTGACGGTGTGT
Source organism: Eubacteriales bacterium (assembly GCA_045537045.1). Lineage (GTDB taxonomy): Bacteria > Bacillota > Clostridia > Oscillospirales > JAAYXM01 > SIG480. The sequence goes on along the minus strand of JAZSOS010000043.1, from coordinate 98,554 downwards.
TTTCGCTCATTCCGATTGCATGGAGAAGGTCATAGGCAGTTTCAACCTCACATACCGGATCGTCAGTAAGGGAAACACGGATTGTACCTCCGATTCCGTCAAGCAGAAGCGAGCCTATTCCGACAGCAGATTTAAGCTTTCCTATGCGAACCGTTCCCGCCTCGGTAACGCCGAGGTGAAGCGGATAATCAATCTCAGCAGAAAGCATACGGTAAGCATCTACTGTGAGAGCAACCGACGATGCTTTTACTGATATGCAAATGTCTTCAAAATCAAATTTACGCAGAATATCAATATGCCCTTTTGCAGACTCTACCATCCCGCGCGCGGATACACCGTACTTTGCAAGAATTTCTTTTTCAAGAGACCCGCCATTTACGCCGATGCGGATTGGGATATTTTTCGCACGGCAGGCATTTACCACATCACGCACTTTCCCGTCATCGCCTATATTCCCCGGATTAATGCGGATTTTTGCCGCACCTGCCGCTGCCGCTTCAACTGCAAGGCGTGAATCAAAATGAATGTCGGCAACTATGGGTACGTTTGCATGCTCGGCTATTTTGCCGATTGCGCGCGCGGCATCTTTATCAACAACCGCCACACGGACAATCTTGCAACCTGCTGCCGTAAGGCGTTCTATCTGTGAAAGTGTGGCAGCAACATCTCTCGTATCCGTATTACACATTGACTGTACGGCAATAGGGGCATCTCCGCCTACCGGAACATTTCCGACAAGAATACGACGCGTTTTTCGTCTGTTCATAATTAATCACCAAATCTATTTAACAAATATTTTCACGATATCATTATAGGTCACAAAAGCCATTAGAAGCATTAGAAGCGCAAGACCTGCAGCGTGGACATAACCTTCATATTTCGGAGGTACAGGACGTCTAAAGACAAGCTCAAAGAGCAAAAATACAAATCTGCCCCCATCAAGTGCCGGAAACGGAAGAAGGTTCATAACACCGAGATTTATTGAGATGAAAGCAAGAAGATATAAAAGCGAGGAAATATCGGTTTTTGCAGTATCTGCCATCATCTTGCCGATTCCTATTGGCCCGGACAAATCATCACGCGACACACTGCCACTTATTAAATCCACAAGACCGACTTTGACAAGCCGGATAAGGTTTATGCCGTTCTGTAAAACATACTTTGTTTTACCGGAAAAGCTTGTATATTCGACAACAAAAGAAATACCTTTTCCTGTATCGACAGAACCTTCCGTTCCGTCATACGTTCTGAGCTTTACATCCTTTAACAGAACTTCTTCACCGTCACGCAGGACTTCAATATCGTACGCACCGTTTTCATCAGCGCCGCGCGAAAGCCCGACGAAGATATCCCCGTAAATATAAACATTATATCCGTCAACGGATTTTACCGTGTCGCCGGGACGAAGAAAATCCCCTGTTATTCCAGAGCGTTCTCCGATATCCGCAACAGTCGGTGTGTACCACTGCTTCACGGGCGCAAAGAGGATTGCAAGGACGAGAAATCCGGATATAAGGTTCATTATCGAGCCGGCAAGAACGATTGCGATTCTGTACAGCACCGGACGCGAGGAAAATGCACGCGGGTCAGAAGACTCTGAATCCTCACCTTCCATTGCGCAGAAACCGCCGAACGGAAGAACACGCAGAGCATATACGGTTTCACCAATTTGTTTTTTCAATATCGCCGGTCCCATACCTATCGCAAACTCATTTACCCGGACACCAGAGAGCTTTGCTGTTATAAAGTGACCGAACTCGTGAACCGCGACAAGCAGTCCGAAAAGAAGTATTGCAAGCAGAACGTAAATAGAAATCACCTTCTAAATCATTGAATATACAGCATCACGTGCATTCTCCGATGCTGAAATAACGTCCGAAAGCGTTGGATTATCAGAAACTCCGACAACAGAAACAGCACGTTCTATATAATCTGCAATTTCAAGGAATTTTATTTTTGAATTGAGGAACAGATCAACCGCAGCCTCATTTGCACCGTTGAGAAGTGCTCCTGCTGTTCCCCCGCGTTTTGCAGCAGAAAGCGCAAGAGCAAGACACCTGAAGGTTTCCGTATCGGGAAGCGCGAACGAAAGAGAGGAAAGCTTTGTGAAATCAATATACTCTCCACCGAAATTCATACGCTCCGGATACGTCAGCGCAAATGATATCGGCGTTCTCATATCCGGCGTGCCGAGCTGAGCAATAATCGCACCGTCGCGGAATTCCACCATCGAATGGATAATGCTTTCACGGTGAACAACTATATCAATCTGCGAAGGATCAAGGTCAAAAAGCCACATTGCCTCCATAAACTCAAGCCCCTTATTCATAAGGCTTGCCGAATCAATCGTGACCTTTGCGCCCATACTCCAGTTCGGATGACGCAAAGCCTGCTCTACCGTGACATTTTCAAGCTCGTCATTTTTCTTTCCGAAGAAAGGACCACCGGATGCTGTAAGAATTATTCTTGTAAGCTCACGCTGTGGAGCAACAGATGCATGGAGAGACTGGAAAATCGCAGAATGCTCCGAATCGACCGGAATAACTTTTACATTCTTTTCCTTTGCGCGACGCATAACTATTTCACCTGCACATACAAGGGTTTCCTTGTTTGCAAGCGCAATATCCTTTCCTGCATCAATTGCACAAAGAGTCGGTTCGATTCCTGCCATACCGACAAGCGATGACATAACTGTATCTGCCTCCGAGCAAGCGGCAGCCTCGAGAACAGCTTTCCTTCCACCCAAAACCTCACACGTGGTATCAGAAAGCGCGATTTTAAGCTCCTTTGCAGCGTTTTCATCCGCAACGGCAACTATGCGAGGTGAAAACTCCCTTGCCTGCTCCTCCATAAGCTTTATATTCTTGTTTGCGGCAATTGCCGACACTTTAATTCCCAAAGCCCTTGCAACATCGAGAGTCTGTGTTCCGATTGAACCGGTAGAGCCGAGAACAGATAAGTTTGAAACCATAATTCACACCTACACTATAATGCCGATTATCATAAGTAAAACATACGTTGCCGGAACAGTGAACATCGTGCTGTCAAAACGATCAAGCACGCCACCGTGTCCGGGCATTATGTTTCCGTAGTCTTTTATATTATATTCGCGCTTAATAATTGAAAATGACAGATCACCTGCCTGAGCAAGCAAGGACAGGACAAGTGCGCCAACTCCGAAAGAAACATAGTTTACCTGGAGTTTGAAAAAATATGCAAACGCAACAAGAGACACAACGCAGGTAACAATACCTCCAATCGCGCCTTCCACCGTCTTTTTCGGGCTGATTTTTTCACAGAGCTTATGTTTACCCAAGAATACGCCGGTAAAATATGCACCGGTATCGGTCATCCATGCTGCGAGAAACGGAAGGAGAATTAAAACCCCTCCGTTATCAAGCGCGCGTATTCTCACGATAACCGAGAACATAAGAGGCAAAATCGCTCCGGCAAAAAAAGATGCCATTGTCATAACAAGCGAAGCTTTTCCGTAATTTAAAAGCCATACGGCAAAAACGGAAACTAAAACGGCAAAAAGATAAACAAGTGCGTATTTCTCAAAGCCCGAAAGCGCAACAAGAAACGGTGCTGTTGCACTGAAAACACACGCTATCACAGCCAAAGCGGGAACTTTTACTATTTTGCTTCTCCACGTAAGCTCAAAGGCTGCAACGGCGCAGATTACCGAAACCGCCACCGTAAAACAAACCGGAGGCAAAAAATATACTACCGCAATAAAAACAGCGATTGCAACGATTGCTGTTATAATCCGTGTGCGCATATCAATCATTCCTTTCACACAAGAGGAACGGCGTAAACATATTATATCCCGCCGTATCTTCTGTTTCGCTTCTGAAATTCAATTATTGCGTGGTCAAGCTCACGCTCGTCAAACTCAGGCCAGAGCTTATCCGTAAATACCATTTCGCTGTAAGCCAGCTGCCACAAGAGAAAGTTTGAAAGGCGCTTTTCGCCGCCCGGACGGATGAGAAGATCGGGAGCCGGAGTGCCCGCTGAATAGAGATAAGAGTCTATCATGTCTTCGTTTACTTGCCCGGGATTTATTTTACCTTCAGAAACGTCGCGTGCAATTTTTGCGACAGCTTCTTTTATCTCATTGCGAGAGCCGTAATTGAGGCATACATTCACCTGCATTCCGGTCATATCGCGAGACAGAACTTCCGACTCATCCATAAGCTTTTTTATATGTTCGGAAAGACCTTCGCGAGAACCCCAGAAACAAAGGCGGAGATTTTTCTTTCTCACCTCATCAATGGCTTCTATAATGTACTTCTCAAGAAGCGACATAATAGTACTGACCTCATCGTACGGACGCCTCCAGTTTTCAGTGGAAAACGCATAAACGGTGAGGTATTTGATGCCTATATCGTTACAGTATGTCGCTATTTTCCGGAAGTTTTCACTTCCTACGGCATGTCCTGCCGTTCTCGGCATTCCGCGCCGCTTTGCCCAACGTCCGTTTCCGTCAAGAATTATCGCAATATGCTCAGGCAGAGCTGTGAAATCCACAGACTCTGCCGCTTGCTTCTTTTTAAAAATACCCATTTAATATCACTGCCTTAAATCTCGAGAAGCTCTTTTTCCTTCTTCTCGGTCATAATGTCAAGCTCCTTACAGCTCTTATCGGTGACCTTCTGAGTCTCATCTTCTAAAATCTTAAGGTCATCTTCCGTGATTTCGGATTTTTTCTTCATTGCCTTGAACTTATCAAGGGCATCACGGCGGATGTTGCGGACAGCAACCTTGCCGTCTTCACCGATTTTCTTAACCTGCTTGATAAGGTCGCGGCGACGCTCCTCAGTAAGCTGTGGGAAAGCAAGGCGAATGCACTTGCCATCGTTAGCAGGAGTGATACCGAGGTCAGATGTGAGAATTGCCTTTTCAATGCCCTTAAGCGCAGATGCATCCCATGGCTGAATCATAAGAGTTCTCGGCTCGGGAACGGACACCGAGCCAATCTGCGGGATGGGAGTTGGAGTTCCGTAATAGTCAACCGTAATCTTATCAAGTACTGCAGGGTTTGCACGTCCTGCGCGGATTGCCGCAAATTCTTCTGCGACAACGCCTATACTTTTTTGCATTCTCTCTTCAAATTCTTTTACTTCAGGTCTCATAACTTAAGCTTCCTTTCTTACTACTGTGCCTATTTTTTCGCCGAGTATAACTCGTTTAATATTTTCACTGTCCTGCAGCGAGAAAACAATTATCGGGATATCGTTATCCATTGAAAGTGAGGTCGCTGTTGTATCCATAACATTGAGATGACGTGCAAGAACCTCGTCATATGTAAGCTCATCAAATTTGACCGCGTCTGCGTTCTTTTTCGGGTCGCTGTCATAAACACCGTCAACATTAGTTGCCTTCATAATTACCTCGGCATCCATTTCTGCTGCGCGCAAAACAGCGGCAGTATCCGTTGAGAAGAAGGGGTTACCGGTTCCGCATCCGAAAATTACGACCCTTCCCTTTTCGAGATGACGGATTGCGCGATTTCTGACATACGGTTCTGCGAGAGCGCGCATTTCAATAGCCGTCTGTACGCGCACCGGAACGCCGAGCTGTTCAAGAACATCGGCAACCGCAAGGGAGTTTATTGTGGTAGCAAGCATACCCATATGGTCAGCACGCGTTCTGTCCATATGTCCGCCGCCGTCCTTTACGCCACGCCAGAAGTTTCCGCCGCCGACGACAATACCAACCTGCACGCCGAGGTCAACACACTCCTTAACCGTGGCACACACGGAATTTATTACCTGAAAATCAAGCCCTGTCTTTTTCTGTCCTGCAAGCGCCTCTCCACTGAGCTTAAGCAAAATGCGCTTATATTTTACATTACTCAAAATTTGTCCCTCCCGATAAAAATACTCTCTATATATAATAATATTTTTTTGCCGAAATGTCCAGTTTAATTTTCATATATTTAAAATTTATTTTCCATTTCTCATATAATGGAACATATACTGTTGTGCCAAACCCGCTAAATTGCCGAATCTCGAGTAATCAAACTTTCCTTCACCAAAGAAAAGTTTAATAGCTTTTTTCATCCACACATCTACCGGAAAAGCATCAAGCTTGCCAAGACCAAACAAAAGCACACAGCTTGCAACCTTTTCACCTACCCCTGAAAGAGCGAGAAGTTCTATCTTTGCATCAAGGGTTGGTAGCGACATTATATGCCGCAAATCAATACTGCCGTCCGCAACGCCGCGTGCTGCCTCCGAAATATATGCAGCACGGTAACCGGCACGTAGAGAATCAAGCTCTTTTCCACTAAGCGAAGCTACTCTCTCCGCACTTGGAAACGCATAAAGTTTTTCGCCCATAAATTCAACCTGATCACCGCAGAGCATACACAGTTTTTCCACGATACCTTTTATTCTCGGAATATTATTACACTGAGAGATTATAAACGAGCATAAAGCTTCCCACGGCTCCTGACGGAGTATTCTTATCCCCTTTCCGAACTCACACGCCGGTACAAGTACTTTCTCACGGCTTATCTCTTTGCGCAGTGTTGAATAATCACGCTCCAGATCAAAATAATCACGCCATACAGATGAAAAAGAGCCTTCTGTTGACAGGATATACCCTTTTCCGTTTTCCGTCCACACTCGTGCAGGGATGCCGTAAGCGATGCCGGTATATATTCTGTTTTCATCGGCGTTCCAACGAAATGCCTGTCCGCACTCAAAGATTGCCGCAGGAGAAAAGTCCTCGCAATCCTCAATACAGAATTTTTCAAGCTCTGTTTTTACCATTTCTCATATCCTCGCACATTTCATGTTGACAAAATTTTTAATGCTGATAAAATATATATAATGATATTATACCATAAGTGTTTTTTCTGTTCAAGAAAAAACAACAAAGCGAAGCTTTGGAAAATCTCTGATTTTCATAATTTATGGTAAAACGTTCTCTCAGGCGTCCAAAGGCTTGCAATTGCAAGGCATCGGATTTACGCCGTGAGGTTGTTATACTACAAAATACGCGGAGGTACAAGATGAAAGAAGTCATTTATACAATTCCGATAAATGATGCGTATGATGTAAAATGCGGATGCCCGGTATGCAGGCTGGAGAAAAAGCTTGACAAGGATGCGTGTGAATATGTTATGGGTGCGGCAATGATGGAGCCGGATGTGAGAATAGAAACAAACCGTCTCGGCTTTTGCCCCGAGCATTTTTCAGTAATGCTCGGCATGAAAAACAGACTGAGCCTTGCTCTGATGCTGCAAAGTTATCTTGGAGAACTTCTTGAGGATGGCATAAAGACCGATATAAAGCACATATCAAAAAAGGACTTTGAGGCGGTTTCGCACAAGCTTTCGGAGGCTTCCAACAACTGCTTTATATGCGAGCGAGTAAGGGAAAAGCTAGACCTTTTTGCAAAAAATATAATCTACATATGGCAGAGCGAGCCGGAGTTCCGTGAAAAGACGCGCACTCAGGAATATTTTTGCCCGAAGCATCTTTCCCTTCTCTGCGAGACGGCAAAAGGAATTTTACCCAAACGCAGCTATACAGACTTTCTCGCCGACCATTTTTTATCGACGCGTAAGCTTCTTGATGGGCTTTCGGACGAGGTTACAAAATTTTGCAACAGCTACAACTATATGTTCCGTGACATCCCTCTCGGCGAGGCGAAAAACTCCATCGAGCGGACGATTGATTTCTTAAACGGCGACAACCGTGAAAAAGAGGCGCGGTAAGTTTTAACAAAAATGTATAAAAGCAAAAACCTTCGGCTATAAAGTAGACAGCTACTTTTCGACCGGAGGTTTTTTTGTGAAAAAATATATATTAGAGCTTTCTCTTGCTATTGGACTTTGCGCATCGCTTATTGTCGGCGCACTTGCGCTTGACACACAGCGCGATATATCCTGTAAACTTATACGACTTCACATCATTGCGAACTCAGACAGCACAAATGATCAGACACTTAAGCTTGCGGTGCGGGATGAAGTTTTAAAAAAGGTGGAAAAACTTACAGAAAACTGCAAAAGCACCGAAGATGCAGAAAAACTCGTTTCCGAAAATCTCGGACTTTTGGAAGAATGCGCCGATAAGGTTATTGCAGAAAACGGATTTGAATACCGCTCACGTGCAGAGGTATCGGACGTGTACTTTCCCACAAAGGTCTATGACGGATTTTCTCTTCCCGCAGGAAAATACAGAGCACTTCGCATACACTTAGGCGAAGGACGCGGCAAAAACTGGTGGTGTGTGCTTTTCCCGCCGGTGTGCGTTTCTGCAGCGGAAGCCAAGACAGAATTTTCAAAAAACGGTTTTACCGATAACGAGCTTTCTTTTGTCACATCAGGCGAACCACAATACAAATTAAAATTCAAGCTTCTTGAAGTTATTGAAACCGCGGCGGAAAAATTTTTGTGATTTTTTAAAAAGCAGGGGTGAAAAATATGTTTTTTCACCCCTGCTCAGGTTTCTTAAATTAGTATAGATTTTTGCGTTCATATATGAAAAACAGATATATTTTGTGTTATTTACTGTACGTTTGTGTTTACGTATTTTGCTTCAAGCTTTGAATACATTATCTTTTGGCTTTTATACAGCCCACAATAGCCAGACATCATATACGTTACTCCGCAGACAATAGCAAACACCGGAACACTTCCCGCGCCGAAAACTTCAAGCGCCAGAAGAACGGATGCAACCGGACAGTTAACCACTCCGCAAAACAGCGCAACGAAACCTATTGCCGCCCCGCACCCCGCAGGGATTCCGAGAATAGATGCCATTACGCAACCAAAGGTAGAACCGATAAAAAACGAAGGGACAATTTCGCCACCCTTGAACCCTGAGGCTATGGTTATTGCGGTAAAAATAATTTTTAACGCAAACGCCCATGCGTCTGCCTCACCTGAGAGAGCGCGATTTATTACATCCATACCCGCACCGTTATAGTCACGCGTACCGATTATAAGCGTTAATGCAACTATAATCAAGCTTCCCATAAAAGTGCGAAGATACTTGTTTTTTATAAGCTTTTCGGCATAGTGTTCACACTTTTGCAGCGCGGTGCAGAATGCGATGCACACAAGGGCGCAGAGAACAGCCAAAACAACAACCTTTATCGAAAAAACTACACTTAATGCCGGGAAAGAAATAAAATCAAACCGAACCGGTGACAATCCGAAAAGTGCAGCGATTGACGATGCCGTAAGCGCGGAAATCACACACGGCAAAAGCCCTGCATAGTACATAATTCCGACACTTGTTACCTCAAGGGCAAAGAACATTGCCGTAAGCGGAGTTCCGAAAAGCGCGGCAAATACAGCGCTCATCCCTGCCATTACGATTATATGCAAATCCCCTTCGCCAAGGCGCAAAGCTTTACCGACATTATACCCGATGCTTCCGCCAAGCTGAAGTGCAGCGCCCTCACGGCCTGCCGAGCCGCCGAGAAGATGAGTTATAACCGTGCTTACAAAAATAAGCGGCGCCATATACCACGGTACATTTTGATCTCCGCGCACAGATTCGATTACGCGGTTTGTATCTACATGTGTTTTCGTAAAACTATAAAGCGCACATATCGCAATACCACCCGGCGGAAGAAGAAAGATAAGCCATGGCGTTTCAGTCCTTACCTCTGTCGCTATATCAATGCACTTATGAAACAGGCTTCCGACAATCCCCCCGATACCGCCTATAAGAAGCGATATCACACTCCATTTCAAAAATGTTTTTATATATTCAAATGATGAAAGAAATTTTGTTTTCATGAAAGCTCCCTCTTGGATTAAAATCCGAATGCCGAAAGGCATCCGGATTTCTGTTTGTTTTAATTCTCTGCTTTTTGCTTTGCGGCATCAAGCTTTGTCTGGCGACGGTTTTTAACCTCATCGGACATCGGCTTGATATCACCGGCGGCAGTGAGCGCCATACGCGTGAATATCGGACCAAACAGTTCATAAACAAGAACTGCGAAAAGAGTTATGTTACGTATAAGCGCGCCCTGATTATCCGGAAGCGCCATTGCAAGCGCGCACATACCAAGCGCGACGCCTGCCTGCGGAAGAAGCGTTATACCAAGATACTTGCAAATTTCCGGAGAGCATTTTGTTACCTTTGCGCTTATGTATGTACCGAAATATTTTCCAAGCGAGCGGAAGATTATATATACGATACCTATAACAACAATGGCAATATCCATAAACACGTTAAGCTCAAGCTCTGCACCGCTTATAACAAAGAACAGAGCAAGAAGCGGAGATGTCCATTTATCGGAACGTTCCATAAGATCATGCGAAAGCGGGCAGATGTTGCAGAAGATCGTTCCCATCATCATACATACAAGAAGTGATGAGAAGCTGACATGAACAGAGCCAATATGAAATTCCATCATAGAAAGCGCAGCAGTAAGGAAAACAAAGGCAATTGTTAGATTGAGACGGTTTGTATTGGAGTTAAAGAGCTTTTCAAGATGAGTAAGAATCCATCCCATTATTGCACCGAGACCAAGCGAACATACGATTTCAACAAGCGGATTTACGATGATTGAAACCATATCTGCCTGACCGACGACAATGGACTTTGCAATACCGAACGATACAGCAAAAACGATAAGACCGACAGCATCGTCAAGCGCAACTATTGGAAGAAGTAAGTCCGTAAGCGGACCTTTTGCCTTATACTGACGTACAACCATAAGAGTTGCTGCAGGAGCCGTTGCCGTTGCAATCGCGCCCAGAGTAATAAGCTGAGGAACAGTGAGCACCTCAGGCATAATGAGGTGTACAGCAAGAAGCGCAAGGTCAACAAACAGCGTTGCGACGAGAGCCTGAACAATACCGATAACAAATGCCTGCTTACCCGTTTTCTTTAAATCCTCAAGGCGGAACTCACTTCCGATTGAAAAAGCGATGAAACCGAGCGCAACCTCAGAAACAAGAGCCAGCGCCTCTACCGCGCTGTGGGAATTAAAGCCAAGGTTTGTGATGCCAAGTGCGCCGAGACAGTACGGTCCGATAAGAACACCTGCAATAAGGTAGGCCGTAACGGACGGCAGCTTCAGCGGCTTGAACACGCGGGTCATAAGGAGACCTGCGAGCAATGCGATTGAAACAGTTAACAATGTACCCATAAAATAATTCGCTTCCTTTATTACGTAATAATCAAACTATTAGATTATACCACCACCAATTCCCTTTTGCAAGCAAAAATTTACAATTTTTTTATTTCGTATATTTTAATGAAAAACATACAGAAATTGCTATATATTAATTCCTATATTTTTATTGTAATAACAATCATTTTGTAGTATAATATATTAGAATATTAGAATGATAATCCGAAGGAAGGATACCAAGAATGACAAACTTTACCAACGAATACTGGAATGCCTTTGAAGGCGGAACATGGAAAAAGGAAATCCATGTACGCAGCTTTATAAAGCATAATTATACACCCTATGACGGAGACGAGGCTTTTCTCGCCTGCCCTACCGACAACACGGTTTCGCTTTGGAACGCAGCTCTTGACTTATTTAAAAAAGAGCGTGAAGCGGGCGGGGTTCTTGATATGGACACAAAAATCATATCTACCATCACCTCGCACGAACCGGGATATCTTGACAAAGACAAGGAAAAAATCGTCGGATTCCAAACGGACAAGCCGCTCAAACGTGCACTTATGCCCTACGGTGGAATCCGCATGGCAGAAAAAGCCTGCCGCGACAACGGATATGAGATTGATGCCGGGGTCAAGGAGTTTTTTGAAACGCACAGAAAAACGCACAATGCGGGAGTTTTTGATGCATATACACCCGAAATGCGCGCCTGCCGTTCGAGCCATATTATAACCGGTCTTCCCGACGCTTACGGAAGAGGAAGAATAATCGGTGACTACCGCCGCGTTGCGCTGTATGGTGTTGACAGACTTATTGAGGACAAGGAAGCGCAGAAAGAGACAACCCGTTCTGCGATGTACTCGGAAATAATCCGAGACCGCGAAGAGCTTTCCGAGCAGATACGCGCTCTTCATTCGCTCAAAGAAATGGCGCAGAGCTACGGCTATGACATTTCAAAACCCGCACGTAACACGAAAGAAGCAATCCAGTGGCTGTATTTCGGGTATCTTGCGGCGGTAAAGGAGCAAAACGGTGCGGCGATGTCGCTTGGCAGAACATCCACATTCCTTGACATATATGCAGAGCGTGACCTGAAAAACGGAGTATTCACGGAATCTGAAATTCAGGAAATGGTAGACCATTTCATAATGAAGCTCCGTATGATAAAGTTTGCAAGAACGCCGGAATATAACGCACTCTTCTCCGGTGACCCGCAGTGGGTTACGGAATCAATAGGCGGTGTTGCGATAGACGGACGGCATATGGTTACAAAGATGTCTTACAGATATCTGCATACTCTAACAAATCTCGGTCCTGCACCAGAGCCGAACCTTACCGTACTCTGGTCAACAAGGCTTCCGATGAATTTCAAGCGCTACTGTGCAAAATTGTCAATAGAAACATCTTCCATTCAGTATGAGAACGATGACCTGATGCGCTTTAACCACGGTGATGACTATGCAATAGCCTGTTGTGTTTCTTCAATGAAAGTTGGCAAGGAAATGCAGTTTTTCGGTGCGCGTGCAAACCTTGCAAAATGCCTTCTCTACGCTATCAACGGCGGTGTCGATGAGATAACCGGAAAGCAGGTCGGTCCGAAATACCGCCCGATAACTTCTGAATATCTCGATTTTGATGAAGTCTTTGAAAAGTATGACGACATGATGAAATGGCTTGCGGGCGTTTATGTCAACACCCTTAACATTATCCATTATATGCACGATAAATATTGCTATGAAAAGATACAGATGGCACTTCACGACAAGAAGGTCACACGATGGTTTGCAACCGGTATTGCAGGCCTTTCGGTTGTTGCAGACTCACTTTCTGCTATAAAATATGCAAAGGTGCGCGTTATAAGAAACGCCGACGGACTTGCAGTGGATTATGAGGTTGAGGGCGATTTTCCGAAATACGGAAACGATGATGACCGCGTCGATGAGCTTGCATATGATATAGTCCACCGCTTTATGGAGCATATAAGGAAAAACCACACCTACAGAAACAGTATTCCCACAACGTCAATTCTTACTATTACTTCAAATGTCGTCTACGGAAAGAACACAGGTTCAACTCCGGACGGACGCAAACGCGGAGAAGCCTTTGCCCCGGGTGCAAACCCGATGCACAGGCGCGACACGCATGGTGCTGTCGCCTCTCTTGCATCTGTTTCAAAGCTTCCCTTCCGCGATGCAATGGACGGAATTTCAAACACATTCTCAATCATTCCGGGCGCACTCGGAAAGGATGACCATATCTTTATAGGTGATCTTGATATTGATTGCGCTACCGGTGGCTGCATCAGCCCTACTCTTTTCGAGGGACTTGATACAGATAACGCCGAATAACTTTTCACAGGAGGAAACCAAAATGTCAGTCAGCAAAAACCAGATAGATAATCTTGTAAATATGCTTGACGGTTACGTCAAAAAAGGCGGCCACCACTTAAACGTGAACGTATTTACAAAAGAAACACTTCTCGATGCGCAAGCGCATCCCGAAAAATACCCGCAGCTTACCGTAAGAGTAAGCGGGTATGCTGTAAACTTCAACAACCTTACACGCGAACAGCAGGACGAAGTTATCTCAAGAACGTTCCACGACAAAATCTGATGCACGGATACGTTCATTCAAGAGAAACTTTCGGCACAGTTGACGGTCCCGGAATAAGGTATGTTCTTTTTCTTCAGGGTTGTCCTATGCGCTGTAAGTACTGTCACAATCCCGATACGTGGAAAATAAATACAGGTGAAGAAGTCCACGTAGGCGAGATAATCGGTGAATATAAAAAGAACCGCGAATTTTACAAAGGCGGCGGTATAACTGTAACGGGCGGAGAGCCAATGTTGCAGCTTGAATTTATAACAGAGCTTTTTCGTCTTGCGAAAAGCGAAAATATTCACACATGTATTGATACATCAGGCGTTACTTTTAATCCCGATAACGCAGAGTATTTAACCAAGGTCAATGAGCTTTTAAAACTCACCAACCTTGTTATGCTTGATATCAAACACATTGACGCGGACATTCACAAAGAGCTTACGGGACATTCAAATGAAAACATCCTGCGTTTTGCAGAATATGTCTCAGAAAAAGGAATCCCGCTCCGAATCCGTCACGTCATTGTTCCGGGTATAACAGATAAGCATAATGCACTTATCCGGCTCGGCAAATTTATCGGCAAGTTGAAAACAGTAAATGAGCTTGAAGTTCTACCCTATCACACAATGGGCGTTTCAAAATACCGTGAGCTTGGAATTGAATACCCACTTGAAGGCGTACAGGATGCAACAGGTGATGAAGCAACGCATGCGCGCAAGCTTATACTTGAGGGTATACGCAGTGTGCGATAGTGCAAAAACAAAAGACAATATAAAAAACAAAACCGACAATCACACAAGGCTTAAATTTGCCTTTTCTGATTGTCGGTTAATTTGTTGTTTTACAGTGATTTTAAATATTTTACTTCGCTTTCGGTCAAGTGCCGCCATCTTCCGGCAGGCATCTTGTCCAATGCGAGGTCTCCTATCGTAATCCTCTTAAGCCTTAATACCTTAAGGTCTGCCGCTTCACACATACGACGAATCTGGCGATTTCTCCCCTCGCGAATTATGATATGCAAAAGTCCGCCGTCGGAATTTTCACGCAAGACGTTAACATCCGCAGGTTTTGTTTCGCGCCCGTCAATTACAATAGAAGATTTAAGCGTTGTGAGCGCGGTTTCAAGATGCCCGCGCACCGTTACTATATACCCCTTAGGAATCTCGTGTGACGGATGCGTAAGGCGGTAGGTAAGCTCACCGTCGTTTGTCATAAGAAGCAGCCCCTCGGAGTTATAATCAAGCCGGCCTATCGGATGAACACGCGTTCCTACGTCAACAAGCTCGCTTACTGTTTTTCTGTCCTTCTCGTCATCAAGCGTCGTTATATATCCTCGTGGCTTATTGAGCATTATATAATAGCGCTCGCCACCGCTTATAACTTTGCCGTTCACTTCGATAACATCTGCATCGGCATCTGCTTTATCACCAAGATATGCTACCACACCATTGACGTGCACCTTACCGTCGAGAATGAGTTTTTCTGCGGCACGGCGGGAGCACACACCGCAGGATGCCATAATTTTCTGAATTCTTTCTTGCATTTTATTTTTCTCCTTACCAGTCACCAAGTTCATACATAACAGCCGCGCACACAGCAAGAGGTGCTGTTTCCGTCCGCATTATGCGCGGACCGAGAGTGACTGTTTTCACTCCGCGGTTTCTTGCAACAGCTGCTTCCATATCGTCAAATCCGCCCTCCGGACCAATGAAGATGCTTATATTTTTCTTTCCACTCTCACGAAGAACCGCGCGGAGCTTATTTTCAGTTTCACACTCATACGGCATAATGGCAAGAATATTTTCTCCGCACATTTCCGCGAGCGCCTCATCAAATCCGAGCATTTTGCCAATTTCCGGAATAATACCTCTGCCGCACTGTTTAGCGGCTTCTTCGGCAATTTTCTGCCAGCGTGCAACCTTTTTATCCGCATCATTCGGACGGCTTACAGCGCGCTTTGTTATGACAGGAACAATTTTTGAAACGCCAAGTTCAACACATTTCTGAACGATATAGTCCATTTTATCACTTTTAGGCATTCCCTGATACAGCGTCAGGCAGACATTTGATTCCGCGCGATTTTCGCCGGACGAGACAATCTCCGCATAAACCCTGTCCGGTGCGATATCTGAAATGCGACACTCATAGTCTGTTTTGCATTTATCGCAAACGGTTATCATATCCCCTTCTCGCAGGCGGAGCACGCGTTGGATATGCTTTACATCCTCGCTCTCTATATACGCAGCGGTATCCGTTATCTGATTTTTGTCAACAAAAAACCTCGGCAAACAAAACACCCTTTCAATACTTTGAATTACATTATACCATAAATGTTTTTTCTGTCCAAGAAAAAACAATAAAGCGAAGCTTTGGAAAATCTCTGATTTTCATAATTTGTGATAAAACGTTCTCTCAGGCGTCCGATGGCTTGCCTCCGCAAGGCATCGGCTCTACGCCGTGAGGTTGTTATATCAAATTTTCACCTTTTTTGCAACGGATTTGTTTCTTCAACTGCGTGCCGCAGCATTTTGATAAAAAGCTTTGCACGGCGGGTGAGATATTTTCCCTTTTTGCGTGCGATTACAGTGCTTCTTCTGACCGTTCCTATACTCTTAAAAACTACATCATCCGAGAACTGACCGTGCCATGACATTGCAGGAAAAAACGCCACTCCAAGTCCCATTGCAACATATTTTCTGATATAATACGGGTCATCACTCTGGATGGCGATATTCGGCACAAATCCCTCACACAATCGTTTTGTTATGGTATACATACTGCTGCCGTCCGGCATTGTTATAAAACGCTCATTTTTTAAGTCGGAAACAGAGAGATGTTCTCGTGTTGCAAGCGGATTATCCTTATGCAGTGCGAGAAGAATATCCTCTGTCAGCAGCACAGTGGTGTCAAAATCAGCATTGGGAAAATATTCATCACATATAATGAGGTCAAACTCGCCGCTTGTTCCGGTGTTATGCTTTATAACAAATGTTACCTCCGGATATTTTTGCTTAAAATCCTCTATCGCACGCGTAACCACCCGACGGTTTGTAAGAACGAGGATTTTTATTTCACCGGCAATATTATCCTTGCTGTCTGCAAGGACAAGCCGTCCTTCACCAAGCGCATCAAGCGCTTTTTTTGCGTTGTCATAAAACAAGCGTCCTTGTTCGTTGAGCATAACTCTGTTTGCCGCGTGGATGAAAAGCTCACACTCAAGCTCACGTTCAAGGCGCTTTATAGTCTGGGATATATTCGACACCGGTACGCCGTGTTTTTCGGCGGTGCGTGAAAAGTTTTCAAGCTCTGCCGCGTCACAGAAATACCTCAATTGCAAAAGTTCCATCAATCCCCACTCCCTTCTTATGTTATGGTAGCACAGTTCAGCTTAACTGTCAAGTGAAAGCAACCTTATGTCATTTGATTATTTACAATAACGAAGAAATTTGGTAATATTATATCGAAAATTAATTACGGAGGTTTTTAAAATGTCTGAAATTCTCGAAATTATAATGGTTGTAAGCTTTGGTGCATCGTGGCCGGCAAACGTTCTTAAGTCCTACAAAGCAAGAACTGCTAAAGGCAAGAGTCTTTTGTTTCTTCTTCTCATTGAGTTCGGCTATGTTGCAGGTATTGCATCCAAGTTCGTAAAGCCTGACTTTGCAGAGTGGTTTGCACATAGCTGGTATGTTCTTATTTTCTACATACTCAACTTCATTATGGTCGCTGCGGATATTGTCCTCTACTACAGAAACAAGCAGCTCGACAAGAAGAATGGCGTTATTGCTTAAAAGTCCAATTATAAAACCATCCCGCCTGACGGCGGGATGGTTTTTACGTTGTTTTGTTATTTTTGTTCTTCTGGTTTTGCGGAAGTTTTCACAACAGCGGATTTAAACTGCTTTCTGGATTCGCGTGTTTCGTTGAGAGCCTGCTCAATGACTGTTTCAAGACGGCGCAATGTGTCCTCAGCATAGTCATTGGACGCACGGCGAAGCTCCTTTGCCTTGCTTTCCGCAAGAGACATAATTTCATTTGCCTTCTGGCGTGAGGTTATGACGATTTCATCCTCTGCAACCATATGACGTGCACGATCCTCTGCTGCACTTTTGATTGCCTCTGCCTCTTTCTTTGCCTGGGCAAGGATTTCGTTTCTGTTTTCAACAATTGCGCGAGCCTGTTCTAAATCTTTAGGCAGATTTGCGCGGATTTCATCAATAAGGTCAAGAAGCTTTTCACGCTCGATAAGACATTTTTCGGCACCGAAGGGCAACGCCCATGCATCGGACACCATTTCATACAGCATATTTACCAATTCATCAATTCCGCTTGCCATTTACACTACCATTCCTTTCCTCTGAGGCAATGCCTCTATTCTCCCTTTAAGAGTCTTTTTGTTACATCTCCCAAAATTGTCTCCGGTACAAACGGAGAAATATCTCCGCCGAGCGAGCATATTTCTTTTACAACGCTCGACGACAAATACAAGTTTTCTTCCGACGTCGGCAAAAACAAAGTTTCAAGCTTCGGGTTGATTTTGCGGTTTATGAGCGCCATCTGAAATTCGCTTTCGAAGTCACTTACAGCGCGAAGCCCCTTAATAAGCACACAGTCTCCTATCGACTTTACCCACTCTGCCAGAAGCGCATCGGATGACGTGATTTCAACATTCGGAAAATCTGCCGTGACACGCTTTAAAAAACCGCAACGCTCTTCAAGGGTAAACGTAGGTCTTTTCTTGGCGTTTACCATAGCCACAACTATTACCTTATCGAATATCGACGCTGCTCTTTCAATAATATCAAGATGCCCTTTTGTAACCGGATCAAAGCTGCCGGGATATACTGCGATTTTCATTGACTTCGCCTCAAATTTCTGATTTACGGATAACCGTAAGCTTAATACGTCCGTACTTATATTCGCGGTACGAATATTTCTCCGAAGCCGCCTTTAAAACTTCTGAAAAAGAATCCGTCTCACATACTATTATACCATAATCTGACAAGATGTCAAATGAATATATTATTTCCAGTGCTTTTTCGAGCAAATTACTGTTATACGGCGGGTCTAAAAATATTACATCATACTTTGCGTTTTTTGTCAATACCTCGGTAAAGTCACCGCGGTGTATACTTATTGAATCAGCAAAGTCACAACGCTTTATATTTTCTTTTATTATATCTGCCGCACGCTTTGAGTTTTCTACCGCGACCGCGCTTTTAGCACCGCGGCTTATCGCCTCTATCGCAAGCTGCCCGCTTCCTGAGAACAGATCGAGCACACGGCTTCCCTCTATATCGAACTGAATTATGTTGAATATGGATTCTTTTACTTTATCGGTTGTAGGGCGCGTTTCTTCTCCTTCAAGCGCCTTCAGCACGCGACCGCGCGCGATTCCTGAAATTACCCTCATTCTTTTTCCTCCGTATCAAAATAGTTCCTTATTTCTTCTGCCGCCTTTTTCGGAACAACCTTGCACAATTCGTCATATGATGCCGACTTTATCGCCGGAATATTTTTAAAGCTTTCAAGAAGCTTTACCGCTCTTGCTTTTCCGATACCCGGAATTTTCGTTAGTTCACTTTCCGTCATACTGCGTGCGCGGAGTTTTCTGTGATACTCAATGGAATATCTGTGAACCTCTTCCTGCACGGCGGTCACGAAACGAAACACCGCCGGATGCGCCGAAATGCCAATTTCGTTTCCATTCACATCAACAATCGCGCGGGTGCTGTGCTTATCGTTTTTTACCATACCAAACAACGGAATGTCAAGTCCAAGTTCGCGAAAAAGCGACGATACTGCATTAATCTGGGTTATGCCGCCGTCGAGAAGGATGAGATCCGGCTTGTTTTTAAACTTCTCATCCCCATCTTTATAGCGCATAAAACGGCGGGATATCACCTCGCGCATCGCCTGAGGATCATCCTGACCGGCAAGCGTTTTTATCTTAAACCTGCGATACTCTCGTCTAAGCGGAGAACCGTTTCTGAAAACGACCATACCTGCAACCATGTCAGAACCCGATATATTTGATATGTCGTAGGATTCAATTCTCTCCGGCAAAGAATCCAGCGCAAGTATTTTCTTAAGGTCTTCCAGAACGCGTATTTCCCGCTCCTCGCGGTTTATTGCCGCAAGTGCTTTTTCGCGCGCGTTCTGCTCTGCCATTTCCACTGATTTAAGTTTTTCACCACGCTTGGGGGTATATACATAAACACGTTTTCCGGAAAGTGATGTCAGCCACTCCTCAAGCGTTTCCGGTGAGGAAACCTCATACTGAAGATAAATTTCACGAGGGAAGCTTGTCCTGCCGGAATAATACCGCACAACAAACTCTTCCAATAGCTCAGCTGTTTCGCCGTATACAGGTGTTTCCGTCATTCTCGTTTCACTTTCAAGAAGAGAGCCGTTGATATAATGAAGAATGGAAAACACGGTCTTACTTTCACCCGCGTAAAGCGCAAACACGTCTGTGTCAGACATCATACTCGAAATTATTTTCTGCTTTGTTCCAAGTGCGGAAATTGCGCGGATTTCATCGCGAAGCTTCCCTGCAAGTTCAAACTCAAGCTTTTCGGCGTGGTCAAGCATTTTTTCTTCAAGAAGCTTTATAACCTCATCGGTTTTTCCCGAGAGAATCATACACGCCCGCTCGATGCGTTCCCTGTATTCCTCACCCGAAAGTTTCCCCGCACACGGAGCATCACATCTCCCGATATGGCTGTTGAGACACGGTCTTCCCTTTCCAATATCAGCAGGAAAACGGCGGTTGCACGTCGGCAGGCGCAAAAGCGCACTTACCGTTTCTATTGCGCGACGTGACTCATTTCTGCCGCCATACGGTCCGAAGTAGCGCGCACCGTCTTCTCGCGGCTTTGATACAATGGAAAAACGAGGATACTCATCCGTTGACAGACGAACGGACGGATATCCCTTATCATCCTTGAGCAGAATATTATACTTTGGCATATGCCGCTTTATCAGAGAATTTTCAAGAACGAGTGCTTCGAACTCTGTATCCGTTATTATATAGTCAAAATCGCGCACCTGTGACACCATAAGGCGCGTTTTTGAATTATGCGAGGAATTCTGCCTGAAATACGAATTAACGCGGTTATACAGCTTTTTCGCCTTTCCTACGTATATAACCTCACCCTTTTTGTCGAGCATTATATAAACGCCGGGCTTTTGCGGTAGACGAAGCGCTTTTTCCTTGGGAGTCATCCTTCCTTTCACCTGCCTATAAGAACCCCACCCAACAACGCAATCAAAGATTGCTGTTGGGTACCCGGGAACCTTGTTGTGTTCCACAATAACAGTATAGACGGCAACAGTATTGCCGTCTATATAAAGTAATGTTAAAATTTACGGTTGATATTACATCTGATCGGAGAAATTGCTCCCGACAAGCTCACAAAGCGCGACAAGTGCTTCATCCTCGTCAACACCATCTGCAATGATATTTACCTTAGTACCCTTTACGATACCGAGAGAAAGAACACCGAGCAGGCTTTTCGCGTTTACGCGACGTTCTTCACGTTCAACCTGTATGCTGCACTTGAATTCATTTGCCTTCTGGATGAAAAATGTCGCCGGACGGGCACGAAGTCCGATCTGGTTGTTTATAACTACTTCTTTAGAACACATTTAGAGCGTCTCCTCACAATCATTTTACAAATTTTATCAGTCTATATATATAATAACAAATTACCGGTACATAAGTCAATATTTTTTTATGCATACAACGCACAAAAAATAAAACTTTTTTCAACCAATTATTGTATTAAGTTCTCAGTTCGGCAATTGTAACGCCGTCTTCACCCTCTCCGTAGACACCCAAACGGAAAGATTTTATATGCGGGTGCGTACGGAGATATGCATGCACGGACTTGCGCAGAACGCCCGTTCCCTTTCCGTGGATTATGGTAACGGTATTAAGCTTTGCAAGAAACGCGGTGTCAAGATACGAGTTTAAAACGTATTCCGCTTCATCCGAGGCAAGACCGCGAATGTCAACCTCCGGCTTTACGGAGATATTGCGAAGCTCTGCCTTTTTCTTTGCGATAAATCGGTTTACAGTTTTCTCTCCGGTTTCTTCAATAAGCGATACCTCATCCGGCTTTGCCGTAACCTTCATTATTCCCGCCTGTACGGTGAGTAGTCCCGTTTTTTCCGCTATGGCGACAACAGTTCCCTGAAGACCGAGTTCAGAAAGCTCTACGGTATCTCCCTCGCGCAGTTTTCGCGGAAGCGGTTTAGGCGTAGGACGCGCTTTTGCACGGATTACGTTCTTTTCCGCCTCGTTAAGGCCGCGGGAAAGAGCGCTTCTTGCATCGTTGATGAGGTTGCGGTCTGCTTTTTTCTTTTCAAGCTTTCGTATTTCCTTGATTTCATCAAGTGCACGGTCTGCTGCCTCACGCGCATCCGAAATAATTTTTTCAGCATCAGCACGCGCTTTTTCGATTACGCTGATCTTACGCTTTTCAAGCTCTTCTTCAAACTGCTCGCTCTTCCTTTTTCTGTTTTCGGCATCCGCGCGGAGTCTTCCTGCTTCGGAAAGCTCAGTATCAAGCGCCTTTTGCTTTTCCTCAAGGCGGGATAGAATCTCATCAAAGCGTTTGTCCTCACGCTCGACAAGTCTTTCTGCTCCTTTTATTATATTCATCGGGAGCCCCAAACGCTCCGATATTGCAAAAGCGTTACTTTTTCCGGGTATTCCTATAAGCAGACGATATGTGGGTTTTAGTGTTGTTACATCAAATTCACAGCTTGCGTTTTCAACGCGCTCGGTAATAAGCGCAAAGCTTTTAAGCTCTGCATAGTGTGTTGTCGCAACGGTCTTTGCACCGAGTGCGCGTATATACTCAATAATCGAAACAGCCAGCGCCGCACCCTCGACAGGATCGGTACCTGCGCCAAGCTCGTCAACAAGAACGAGAGAGCTGTCATCGGCTTCCGATATTATCTCAACAATATTTTTCATATGCGACGAAAAGGTTGAGAGAGACTGTTCTATGCTCTGTTCATCGCCGATATCAGCAAATATTTTTGAAAACACGGAGATTTCGCTTCCGTAGTCGCACGGGATATGCAGACCGCACTCTGCCATAAGGGTGAGAAGCCCCACAGTCTTAAGCGATACGGTTTTACCGCCGGTATTAGGACCGGTGATGACGAGAGTGTCAAACTCACGCCCAAGGCGGATGGAAATAGGAACGGTTTTGTTTTTGTCAAGCAAAGGATGGCGGGCATTCTTTAAATTGACTATGCCCTTGTCGTTCACCGCCGGTGCCTCTGCGTTCTGGGCATACGAAAGCTTTCCCATCGCGAAAATTAAATCAAGCCGCGAGAGAATTTCAAAATTAGTTTCAATACCTGCCGAAAATTCGGCGACCTCAGCAGAAAGCGCCGCAAGGATGCGCTCTATTTCCTTTTTTTCCTCTGCCTCAAGCTCACGCAATGCGTTATTGAGCTCAACAACCCCAATAGGCTCTATAAACACGGTTGCACCCGTTGAAGAAACATCGTGGACAAGACCTTTTATCTCGCTCTTATACTCACTTTTTACGGGAACAACAAAACGTCCTGAGCGCTGCGTTATAATGTTTTCCTGCAGATGCTTTGCGTGAGATGGAGATGAAATGATATGCGCAAGCACTTCGCGCACTTTTTCGCCACTGCGGCGGATGCGTCTGCGGATTGACAGCAGCTCTCCCGATGCACCGTCTGCAATTTCCTCGGGGCTGATAATCGCTGAGCGGATTCTGTCCTCAAGCGCACGATTTATCATCAAAGCGGCAAACATCCCGTCAAGAGATGTTCTTTCGCTTTTTCTGTCGTCCTCAAGATAGCTCTGCACGCCTCTTGCCGTGCGCAAAAGCTCTGCCACATGCAGAAGCTCTCCGGCGTTGAGCGAACCGCCGCGCTCTGCACGCTTTACACTTGATGAAAGGTTGCGTACTCCTGAAAACGGCGGAGCACCTTTTATTCCGAGAAGCCTGCGTGCATCACTCGTCTTATCAAGCGAAGCTCGAACCTCTGATACATCGGTTTTCGGAGAAAGCGAGCGCGCAAGTTCCTTGGCGCTGTCGCTTACCGCATAGTCAGCAAGAAGCTCAAGCACGCTTGCAAGCTCAAGTGTATTCTGTGATTTTTGGTATAAACTGTCCATAAAAACTCCAAACAAGTATTATATTAAACCTTTATAGAATATATTCGTTTTAAACTTTCTGTCAAAATGCACGCTGAGATATTCATCGCACACACCGGCGAGAAGCTTCATTGATGAATCGTTTATCGAAAAAGAGAAAATCCGCTTTATATCTTCACTCAAAATAAATCGCATTGCATCAACAACGCTTGCATCTATCTTTTTTAGAAATCCTCCGTTGCAGGCAGAACACAGAACAGTTCCGTTTTCAACATCAAAATATGCAAGATCATCAACGCTTCCGCAGCAGCCGCATGCCAAGACATTCGGCGTATATCCCGAAAGCGATGCGACTTTAAGCTCGAACACCGCTTTTATCTTTTCATGCGGAATGTCGGTCTTTGCAAGCGCATAAAGAGAATTTAGCCCCAAACGCAAAAGCTCGGGGTTTATGCTTTCGGATTCTGCCGCAAGCTCAAGTACCTCGGCAAAATATGAGCCGAGCGCGAGCTTTACTATATCCCCGCGGACACCGAAAAACATTTCTATCGGATCTGCATCATTAAGAGTGTAACGTCCGCCGCTTTCGTAAAGAGTAAGCTCGGAATACGTAAGAAGCTGAATCCCCGCAGAAACGCGGCTTCCCTTTCTCTTAGCCCCGCGGGCAAGCACAGGAAGCTTTCCGCCACACTCGGTAAGCACGCTGAGCATAACATCAGCCTCTTTATACGGCGTTTCTCTCAAAATAAGTCCTTTATCTACCACCTGCAAAGCTTTCACCACCTGTAAAGCAGATGTACTTCACTTACATTTCGTATCCGAAGTTCTTAATCAGAACATCGTTATCACGCCAGTTTTCCTTGACTTTTACCCATGTTTCAAGATAAACCTTTGTTCCCATAAACCTTTCGATATCGCTCCTTGCACGCTCACCAATCTTTTTGAGCATTGCACCGCGCTTACCAATTATTATTCCCTTATGGCTTTCACGCTCACAGTATATGGTTGCAACAACATCTATTATTCCATTGTCACGCTCAGTAAAGCGCGTTATTTCAACCGCAGTTCCGTGTGGGATCTCGTGATTTAGAAGCCGGAGAAGCTTTTCACGGATTATTTCGGCAACCATCTGTTTTTCAGGCTGGTCAGAAACCATATCCTCGGGGAAAAGTGCATCCCCCTCGGGGATAAATTTATCAAGCTCGTCATATATAAAATCAAGACCGTCACCCTTAAATGCTGAAACGGGGATTATGGCATCAAAATCGTACTTTGCGCTGTACGCTTCGATAACAGGGAAAATATCTTGCTTCTCAACGGTATCTATTTTGTTTATAAGAAGGATTGCAGGAACCTTGCTCTGGCTTATTCTTGCAATAATCTCTTCCTCGGCAGCACCAATCTTCGCAACGGGGGCAACCATCATAACAACTGCATCGACATCACTCATCGCATCCCCGGCGACCTTCACCATATATTCGCCGAGATGGCTTTTAGGTGTGTGGATTCCCGGTGTGTCCATAAAAACATACTGGGTGCCATTTCGATTTATGATTCCGCATATACGGTTTCTTGTGGTTTGCGGCTTATCCGAAACTATTGCAATTTTCTCTCCTGCAAGCGCGTTGATAAGCGTTGATTTACCGACATTGGGTCTGCCGACTATGGCAACCATTCCCGATTTTTTTATATCCATTTCATTCTCCCTCTTTAATAACTGTCAAGTTTTATTGCTTTACTCGCAGTGAAAGCATATACGTCGGTATACACCACAGAAGAAGATAAATAAATACGGTCTGAGGTGTTACCAGAATGGGTTTTTGAATAAACATAAGATAGAACATCAGAAGCATACCGATAATTGCACAGGATGCCGTGAGGAATATATTCCTGATAGTTGCACGGCGAAGCTTCTTAGCGGACAGCACTGCCGCTGATAACGGATACAGCCCGCCGCGTGTGATGATCGCTGCCGTATCGCTTGATACAAACTGCTCTTTTTCGGATAGGTCAAGGCGCTGTTCTATTTCTGGGTATTCAAGCGTACCGTCACGCAAACCAAAGGTCTGCTCAACCATCATAGGAAGCAGGTTGAAATCGCGAGCCGCCAGAATAACGGGGACTTTCTTTTTTACAAGCATATGCAAAGCTCTCTCTACATCAGCATTCCCCTTATAATTTATGTTGAAAACTCCTGCAGGTGCTTTATTTACCGCAATAAACACAGCGTTTTTTGCACCCGTTCCGGAGCCTAAACGCACACCGGAGCGAAGCATAAATCCTGCACTGCCAACAAGCACGGAATCTCCTGAGATTTCAGCCTCAATTCCGCCCGATTCACGGTAACGCAGGTTAGTAACCTTTGTTGCCGTACCGTAGCGGCTTTTTAAAAGGTCGGAGAAAACATCGCAAAGTCCGCATCCGGTCTCTGCAATAACGCTTGCGGCATAACACACAGTCTGCTCAAGAGAGTATTTGCCCAAAACTTTTAATCCGTGAAGAACAACCGTTCCTTTCGGGAAAATATCATCATCGCAAACGACAAGGTTTGCTTTCTTTGCAAGGTTGCTTGCAGAAAACCATCCCGATATCGCCGCACCGACAGACGCAAGATTTTTTGCCGTAACGGAAAACGGGAACGAGAACGAAAGCATGGTGAAAAACGGAGTTGAAACCGAAGATATTCCGGCAAGAGTCCAGAAGAAGTTCTTTGCATTCCCGGTGCCGACGGATGAAACAAACGCAAACACGATTGAAGAAACAATGACTACGGGAGACAGAAATCTCCAGAACGTGCAGGAGGCATCCTTATCACTGATATGAGATACAAACGACTTTGTATCCTCGGTTGTCTGCTTGATTATATGCATTTCACCGTAAATATTTTCAACGCGAACTGCTCCCGGGCGCTTTGCAGATTTTACGGTTTTCCCTACTCTGCACAGAGCACGGGCGTTTATCCACTTTCCGTATATCGCAAAGAACAGCCCGACAACCGTTATACAGCTGTATGGAAGCCATCCACCCCAACGAGGTGCAGCCATAATGGATATAACGTGCGCGAGAGATGTAAACGATGAAAACGTAATCGCCGACTCTGCATCAGGTTTAAGTCTGAAAAGCCGCGCCATACCGCGCGAAAGCACGTCAACTGACAAAAGCATCGCGCATATCTGGAAAAATGCAGTAAGGAACAGATAGCGAAACGGATGCTTCATATACGAAAGGATTCCCGGAAGGAACCAGCCGAGCGGCTCGGAAAAAGCAAGATAGCACGAAAGCACGCTCAGGATAAGAAGCACAACAGAACGCAGTGCCAGAAGCTTTGAAAGCTTGGTATTTTCCTTTATTATCTCTTCAACCGAACGCGTTTCAAGCTCTGTTTCTTTGTTTTTATCCTCGAAAAGCTCACTTCGGGTAAACGTATCAAACGTTTCTGCAAAGGTGGTTGACGAACGTTTTTTCTTCTTTGGCACTTTTTCCAGTGTATCCTCAAGCGACATATCACCGTAAACGCCGTTTTCCCACGGACGCACCACGGTATCTATCATCTTCGGTCGGCTTTTCTGTTCCGCCAGAATCTCCTTTTCTGCCTGCTCTTCCAGCTCTTTTTCAATTTCCTTCCAGTCCTTACTGTCAAAGGAAATCTGACCTTCTGCCTGAATCATCTTTTTCAGGCTTCTTTTATTCTGCTTTACCGGCTTTTCATCGTGAATTTTGGACACTTCGGGCGGTCTTTTTGTGCCGTCAGAAAACTCGGCGAGAATTTCATCCACACTCAAGGTGTCGTCGCCGTATATGTTTTCTGCATTTATTTCGTCAAGAATATCCTGAACGGACATATCGGAGACTGTTTCATCAAATTTTATTTTATCGTCCACCGGCACAACACCTCCTTATTTATTATAGTGTCTTCTTATTTTTCAAGTCTTTGTCTTACAGTTTCAAAAAGAACCACTGCCGCTGCGGCGGATGCATTTAATGACTGGGTTTTACCGAGCATGGGAATGTTCATCACAACGTCACAGCATTCCGTAACAAGACGGCCCATACCATCTCCTTCGGAGCCGATTACAATAACCGCAGGACCGCGAAGATCGGTTTTATATATATCGGCAGCAGTGCCGAGTCCCGTGCCGTACACCCAGAGACCGCGCTTTTTAAGCTCGGTCAGTGTGGTCGGGATATTGGACACCCTTGCAACCGGAATATGCTCAAGCGCACCGGAGGAAACCTTAGCCACAACAGCCGTAAGCCCTGCGTTTCTGCGCTTGGGTATGATAACGCCGTGTGCACCAGCCGCTTCTGCGCTTCTTATTATCGCGCCGAGATTATGCGGATCGGAAATTTCATCACACACCACAACGAGCGGCGGTCTGCCTGTACTTTCGGCATACTTTAAGATATCCTCTACCGTGCTGTATTCGTGCGCGGCGGCAAAAGCCATAACGCCCTGATGCGCGCCGCTGCGGCTTAATGAATCAAGCTTTCTTCTGTCACACTTGCTGACAACAACGCCTGCCTGCTTTGCCGCGGCAAGGATGTGACTTATATTTTTATCTCCTTCGGAATAAAGTATTTTATCCACAGCTCTTCCCGTACGCAACGCTTCAAAGACGGAATTACGGCCTTCAATTATGTAGTTATCCGATTCTTCAAACTTCTTAAATTTGTTATTGTTCATGAGTTCTCCCCATTTTAATAAATAATACTCTATAATAGTATACCACGAAATATGTTGAATTTAAATACCCAAAAACACTTTTTTTAAAAATTTAAGGAGGTTTTTTATTTGAGAAGAAAAAACATCAGCTCTTTTATAGCTTTTTTTCTCCTTTTTCTCTTTGGCGGAGTTATCGTTAGACACCCTGCCGAGGTCGCAGTTTCCGTGAAAGACGCGCTTTTTCTTTGCGCCGACTCCGTTATTCCCGCTCTGTTTCCGTTTTTTGTCATATCCAACCTTTTAATTTCACTTGACATCGGCACCTTTTGCGAAAAGTATCTGCGGAAAATAACAAAACCGCTGTTTGGCATATCTGCTTTTCTTTCTCCCGCCCTTGCGCTCGGACTCATCGGCGGATATCCCGTAGGTGCGATAACGTGTGCGGAAACGTATTCGCAAAAACTGTGTACAAAAGAGGATGCAGAGCGTGCGCTTGCCTTCTGCAACAACTGCGGTCCTGCGTTTATTCTCGGGGCAATCGGAAGCGGCGTCTTTTCATCCGGAAAAACAGGAACGGTACTACTCATTATCCATGTTTTATCCGCTCTTTCTGTCGGAGTTCTTTTCCGCTTTTTTTATCCGCCGGCGAGCACAGAAGCAGCTTTTTCGCAAAGCCTTACCCGCAATACGCCGTGTGTTGCAAAAGCGCTTACAACTGCCGTTGCAAAAGCGCTTTCATCTTCTCTTTCCATAAGTGCGTATGTAGTGTTATTTTCAGCACTGGTAAGGATGATGACGATACTCGGCATATTCCCTTTTATTGGGAGTCTGGCAGAAAAGCTTTTCGGATGCAGTCGGGAAATCGCGACAGCCTTTACCTCGGGTATTTTTGAAATGACAGTGGGTTCTTTTTCGCTTTCTCGTTGCGCATCTCCTTCAACAGCATTTGTTCTGATTTCTGCTCTTCTTGGCTGGGGCGGACTTTCCGTGCACGCACAGGCACTGAGCTTTATTTCGGACACGGATTTAAGTGTGAAAAACTATTTTTGCGGAAAAATTATGCACGGAGCGCTTTCCGGTCTTTTAGCGTACATATACACACGATTTTCGGATATTTCTGCCGTTTCGGTGTTTTCCGATTATTCCGATGCATACAGTGAGGTGTTCCCACGCGGGATTATTCTGATAATTTTATGTTTATTTTACTTTTTTTGCAAAAAAGGGTGGAAAAAAATCTGATTATGGTGTATATTATATATATATATATATATAACATACGAGGATGGGGTTTTTATGCTTTTTTCTAAAGATATCGAACGGTGCTGTGTTGTATGCCGCCACGGAAAGAAAATAAATGATAACGAGGCTATCTGCAAATACCACGGTGTTGTGTCGCTTGGATATAAGTGCCGCCGTTTTTCTTATGATGCAACAAAACGGATTCCGCCTGAGGATACACTCCTTCGCGAAAACACTTTTTGCGAAGCGGATTTTTCATTGGACAAGTGAATATAAACAAAGCTGAAGCCGGGACTAAAAATATCGTCCCGGCTTATAGTTTTTACTTTTTACTTAATTTCTGGTCAATGCGCTCGCGCATAACGCCGATTTTGCGGATGATTGCGCGGTAGTTGGACTGAGCGCTCTCAATGACTTTCGCGGTTTTCGGTTTAAAGAGCATATCAAGCTTTCCGACGAAGTCACACCTCTCCCCTGCGAAGCCCGCCTTGAATCGGATAAGTCCGTCAAGCTGTGTTTTTTCCATATCCCCTGTTATGCCACGGAAATCGTATATATTACAGTTGTTTTCAAGCGTCCACTTTATCATTTCCCACTGCATCATATAGTTAGGCATACGGTTGCGCTCGCGGTTACTGCTTGCACCGTAGAGATACCACACCTTATCACCGTAAAGAATGGCAATGGCCCCGGAGAGAAGCTGACCTTCATACTCCATAAGATACAGGCGAAGATTATCAGGTGCAAGAGCATCGTACATATCCTCAAAATACTTAAGGCCTCTGCCGATAAAGCCGTCGCGTGCGGCGGTTTCTTTCATTATCTCAACAAATGCAGGTAAATCTTCCTTTGTTCCTATTCTGCTTGTAACACCTTTTTTCACTGAAAGACGCACGTTGTAGCGCGTTTTTGAATGGAATGCATTGAAGATTTCTTCCTCATTGCGTCCGTTTATAGGAAGGCGAAAAACGTAACGCGCCTGAAGATATTCCGGGCGGTGCTTTGTGTTATTTATCACAAACCCTGCATCCAGAAGCTCCGGAAGATACGGGTCATCATCAAGGATATCGGGGTCAATCGAGAGTTCATAAGCGTTATACTTATCGCCGAGCCTACGGCTTTCGGCAAGAAGCTCAAGAAGCGTTGCGCTGTCATTATTATCCGTAACAGGACCTCGGGGACAATACATATGCGTATACTTTGTTTTCGGGACACGGCTTGTCATTATAAGCATACTGCCACGGACGTTGCCGTCATCATCAACTGACATAAAAGCATCGTATTTCCACGGCTTTTTAAACTCTGCCCACTTAAGCGATTTTACAAAATGTCCCTTCGGATGCGAGGACACAAAGGCTTCGTACTGCGAAGCCGTCTTTTCGTCTGTTACATATACTATCATATCTCTATTTCCTTCCCGTTAATCTTCTTATCAAAGCAGCGGTGCTTTTTGCCGTGTTCACGTAAATATCCGCCTTGCGGTCATACACGATATCAATACGCCCAACAAATGAAACAAGCTCGCCGCCGAAACGCTTTTTAAAACGCACGAGACCTTCTATCGGAGAGAGCTTATCCCCCTCACCGGCGATGCCGCGCATATCATAAAGCGGCGCACCGTTATCACGCGACCAGCGCATCATTTCCCACTGCATAAGGAAATTCGGTAGGGTTTCTTTATGCTTATCATTACTTCCGGCATACATATGCCAAGTTTTTTTTCCGCAACGGACAAGCACAGATGCCGCAACCGGTTCATTTTCGTACTCAATCATAAACAGCTTTACGGCATCATCACCCAAAGCATCATACATATCACAGAAATAATCATCACCGCGCGCTGTAAATCCATCTCGCTTTGCAGTTTCTGCAAGAAGTGCACGGAAAGTCGGGATATCCTCACGTGTGCCGAGGCGGCAGGTTGCGCCGCTTTTGATTGACGCGCGGACGCTGTAACGTGCCTTGGAGTGGTACGATGTCATAAGCTCGTCATCAGATTTATCAACATTGATTCTATACACTGCAAACGGCTGGAGAATCGCGTTATCACGCGCGTTATCCCCTGTCCGTGCACCGAGCTTTTTAAAGAATGTGAGCCACGTTGTATCCGTTTCGGTAATATCGGGGTCAAGCGTCAGCTTATACGCACCAATTTCTTTTGCGAGCTTTTCTGCTTCACCGAGAAGCTCTGAAAGCGCAGTTGTGTCATTTCTGTCACACACAGGGCCGCGAGGACAGTAAAGATGCATTTTGTTTGTTCTGCGCACCTTTTGCTCAAACATAAGCATTACGCCGCGCACATTGCCAAGCTCATCAAGCGACATAAGTGCATGGCTCTTCTGTGCCTTTTTAAAATCCGCCCATGAAAGCGACTGCATAAAGTGGCAGTTTTCGTTTTTTTCGAGAAACTCGGTATATATTAATCTGTCTTTATCCGTGACGCGCCTAACCATATACAAACAATCCTTAATTTTACATTTCATATTATTTTATCATATATGTATAGTAAAATGCAAGCGATATGTAAAAAAAATGGTGTCTTTATTTGCATGTTCACGCATTTTTACTCAACGTTTTACAAATTATTAACTATTTCCAATTTATATGGTGTATAATATAAATCAGAAGGAGGGATATATTATGCCCACACGTGTACTTATTATTGAAGATGATGCGAACATAGCAGAGCTTATACGCCTTTATCTTGAGAAGGACGGCTTTGCCGTAACGCTTGCATCTGACGGACGGCGAGGCGTTGATACTTTTTTCAACATCCGCCCCGACATAGTTTTACTTGACATAATGCTCCCCGAAATGGACGGTTGGGAGGTCTGCCGCGAAATCCGCAAAAATGACAAAACGCCTATAATAATGCTTACGGCAAAGGATGAAACCTCCGACAAGGTAACCGGACTTGAGCTGGGAGCGGACGACTATATTTCAAAGCCTTTTGATATGAAAGAGGTTATTGCACGTATTCACGCCGTGCTGCGGAGATATACTCCGTGCGACGAAAATGCAGAGAGTGCGGACATCAAGAACTTTGACAATCTTTCCATAAATATGTCTGCATACGAGGTTCTTATCCGTGGAAAGAAAGTGGATATGCCACCGAAGGAGCTTGAGCTTCTGAACTATCTGGCATCGCATCCGAACAGAGTTTTCACGCGCAACCAGCTTCTTGACGATGTATGGGGCTTTGAATACTTCGGCGATTCGAGAACCGTTGACGTACACGTCAAGCGTCTGCGTGAAAAAATAGACGGAGCGAGCGAGCGGTGGTCGCTCAAAACCGTCTGGGGTGTCGGGTATAAGTTTGAGCTTACCCCTGACAAATGAGGAAGTGAACCGTGAAGCTTCTTTATAAATATTTTCTGATGATTGCCATTCCGATGATGGCGTGTCTTCTGGTGGTCGGCGTTGGTCTGTCTTTCCAGATGTACAACTATTCCGTCACGGAAAAGCACCACTCTCTCCAACGAGCGGCGCAGCGAGTCTCGGTCATGACCGAAGAACTTTATTACAACCACTCCATAACACATGAGCAAATGATAAAGACGGTTCTTGCATCTATGACGAATGATGCACAGATACACGTTATCGTGTGCGATACAAACGGACAGATTTTCCTGACATCAGACATACGCGGAAACAAATATATGAATTCCCGTGTAAGCTCAAATATCCTTGAAAAAACGCTTACGTCGGAGGAGTATTCGGCAACGGGAACTCTTGACGGGTTGTACAAAGGCGAAAACTACACGGTGGGGCTTGTTACGAAAAACGATGCAGGCGAACCCATCGCTTACGTCTATGTGACAACATCCATCCAGTATATACAGATGCTTACAACATACGTCAGAAACCTCTTTCTGCTTTTATCCATTGCGGTGTTTATCCTCACTGCCTTTGCGTCATACTTCGTTATAAGAAAAATGACACGTCCGCTAAAGCAGATAGCTGCAGCCTCAAGAAGATTTGCACACGGAGATTTCTCAACCCGTGTTCCGGTATATTCAAGTGACGAAATCGGAGAGCTGACACACGCGTTTAACAACATGGCGGACTCCCTGGAAAAATCAGAGGACTTAAGACGTGGATTTGTGGCTAATGTCTCACACGAGCTTCGTTCGCCGATGACTTCCATAAGCGGCTTTGTTGACGGGATGCTTGACGGAACAATTCCGGAAGACCGGCGCGAGCGGTATCTGCAGATAGTTTCAGACGAGGTGCACAGACTTTCACGGCTGGTAAGCAGAATGCTTGAGATAACGATCCTTCAGGCCAAGGATATAACTGCCGAAAGCACGACTTTTGACTTCTGCGAGCTTTTGCGGCGCGCGGCAATAAGCTTTGAACAACGCGCGGGAGAACGACAGATTTCATTGAACATTGAAATCCCGTCGCATACGATAAATATTTTTGCGAACGAAGATGCGCTTTATCAGGTAGTGTATAATCTTATTGACAATGCAATAAAGTTTTCGGAAACGAATTGCGCAGTTGATATCAAAGCATTTGAAAAAGGAGATAAGCTTACGTTTTCCGTGCGCAACTATGGCGCGGAAATCCCGAAAGAACAGTTAAAATATGTATTTGACAGATTTCATAAAACGGACAGCTCGCGTTCTAAAGACAAAAGCGGGCTGGGGCTGGGGCTGTATATTGCAAAAACGATAATCAACCAGCATAAAGGCAAGATATGGGCAGTCAGCGAAAACGGATATACTGAATTTTCTTTTACGGTTTCCGTACGCCGATATACACAAGGCTGACAGTGCCAACGCATAAAACACAAGGAGGATCTTGAAATGAACGATGAATTAATGAACAACCAAAACGGCGAAAACGAAGAAAACACCGTTCCTGCCGTAAATGACGAAGCCGAAGCTGAGGCTACTGTTCTTCCCAACGACGAAACTTCGGAGGCAACAGAAGCAAAAATCAACTCTGAAGAACAGGCGGTGCCGGGCGAAGAAAAGCCTACCGAGGAACAGACACAGCAGGAGTCCTTTTCCGGGCAGCCGACTCCCCCGCCCTTTGACAACGGTGCTTACGCCGCACACGGTCCGATAAACATGCAATACACATCAAGAAGAACTCCGACGTGGGTGGTAGTTCTTATATGTGTTATCGGCGCACTGTATCTTATAATCTCTGCTACTCTTATCGTAGCTTTCCTTAAGTTCTCCCACTCAGACGCACCTGTTAACCCCCATGGTGCGATAGAGAATTTTGTTGACGAGCAATTGGTTGATGAGCACCTAACTATAAACGAATCTCCGAAATCCGAAGGCGCGAAAACCACAGATGGTGCTCTTACGGTCAAGCAGGTATCCGAAAAGGTACGTGCATCCGTTGTCGGCGTTACCTGCCAAAGCTCTGCAAACTTCTCATCGTCTTCCGTGGGTTCAGGCATCATCATGTCCGAGGACGGATATATAATCACGAATAACCACGTAATTGAAGGCATGACAACCATTCAGGTTGTTCTTGACAATGGTGAAACGTACGACGCACGCCTTATCGGCTCGGATTCACGCTCTGACCTTGCAGTAATCAAGGTAAATGCAACAGGACTTAAAGCGGCAGAGTTCGGCGATTCCGACAAGCTTGAGCAGGGCGATCCGGCAATTGCGATAGGAAACCCTGCAGGACTTCAGCTTCAGAACACTGTTACCTACGGCATAATTTCCGCAATAAACCGCGACATAATCGTCGAGGACAGAACAATGACTCTTATCCAGACGGATGCATCCATAAACCCTGGAAACTCCGGCGGGCCTCTTGTCAATGAATTTGGTCAGGTAATAGGTATTAACACCGTAAAGGTCGGTATATCATACTACGAAGGGCTCGGATTTGCAATTCCGATAAATACGGCAAAACCGATAATAGATGAGCTTATTTCGCGAGGCTATGTAAAAGGCCGTCCTTCAATCGGAATCAGCGGAACGACGCTGAGTGAGCGCGACTCTATGTTCTATGGACTCCCTGCCGGTCTTCTCATTGATTACGTTCACCCGTATTCCGATGCATTCAAGAAAGGAATCAGACGCGGCGACATCATAACGAAGATGAACGGCACTGCGCTTTCCTCCACCGCTGAAATTAAGAAAATACGCGACAACTTTACAGCCGGTGATAAGGTAACTCTTACGATTTACAGAAACTCACAGGAAGTTGATATTGAGGTTATCCTTATGGATGAAGCGACACTATCAACCGCCCAATCCGAAGCAAGTTAATAAACAATAGCTAAAAAATCCCCCATCCGGGGGATTTTTTTGTTTTGTCTCCAGAATTTTACATATATCGCACAAAATCTGGTGTATTATAACTTATAGCAAGAAACAGAAAGGACGTGCAAAATGAAGGTATCATCAGAGAGAAGCGGCGGTGAGCTTAAAATAATTCTTTCAGGAGAGCTTGACCATCACGCAGCGCGGCGGGCCATTCCGGAAATTGCAGCAATAACGGATATAGAACTTCCCGTAAGGCTTGTTATTGATTTTGAGCGGGTCAGCTTTATGGACAGCTCGGGAATCGCACTTGTAATCGGTGCATACAAAAGAGCTGTTTCCGTCGGCAGCAGCTTTTGCGTGATAAACGTATCTAAGCAGGCATATAAAGTTTTCTCCGCTGCGGGAATATGCAAACTTCTGAATATTTCCGAACGGGAAAAAGACAAAGTAAACGTATAAAGGAGATTACCTATGAAAATTACAAATGAAGTAACCCTGACTTTTCCGAGCAAATCTTCAAATGAAGGCTATGCCCGCGCCGCAGTTGCCGCTTTTGCGGCACAGCTTGACCCTACGCTTGAAGAGATAGGCGATATAAAAACTGCAGTAAGTGAAGCTGTTACAAACTGCATAGTTCACGCTTATCCCGACTGCGTAGGGAAAATCTACATAAAGCTAAGGATTTTAGAGAACAACTTATTTGAAATTTCAGTACGCGACCGAGGACTCGGAATAAGCGATATCGAGCAAGCGAAAACCCCTATGTTCACCACCGGCGGAGATGACCGTTCCGGTATGGGTTTTACGATAATGGAAAGCTTTACGGATAATCTTAAAATACGCTCCGTGAGCGGAAAAGGAACAACCGTTACGATGCGAAAGAAAATTTCAATGCGCGCCGGAGGAGCGACACGTGACAAAAACAGTTGAGCTCATACTTAAAGCAAAGGAAGGAAGCGAAGAAGCGTTTGAACAGATAATACGCGAAAACTCCCCTCTTGTATGGAGTATCGTGAAGCGTTTTCTGGGACGCGGAACGGATGCAGATGATTTATATCAGCTTGGATGCGTAGGTCTGATAAAAGCGGTTCACGGCTTCGATGACAGTCTGGGAAATCAGTTCTCAACATATGCCGTTCCTAAGATAACCGGAGAAATACGCAGATTTTTGCGTGATGACGGAACAGTAAAAGTAAGCCGAACCCTTAAAGAAAATGCCGCAAAAACACGCCGTGCCGCCGCTGAACTTTGTGTCCGTCTCGGGCGGGAAGCAACGCTTTCCGAGCTTTCTGCAGAGACCGGACTTACATCTGAAGAAATTGCACAGGCAGAATGTGCAACGGCACAAACAGCGTCGCTAGACCGCGAAATAACCGAGGATGGGCAAACGTTGGAGGAGCTTCTCGGAAATCATGGAATCGAGGACAACACTCTCGAATATATAACACTTTCACAGGCGATAGAAAAGCTTGCGCAGCGTGAGCGGGTTGTTATAATGCTGCGTTTTTTCCGTTGCATGACCCAACAACAAACAGCTAAGGTTATGAACATATCTCAGGTACAGGTATCAAGAATTGAGCGTACAGCACTGAAAAATCTGCGGGAATATATGTAAAGAACCACCCGATGGGTGGTTCTTTACATATAAAGCTTAAACTTTGCATCCCAAGTCCGTCTTTTAGTGCAAAAGAAGCGTACAATTATGCAAAAGGCAAGAGATTTTTAAAAAAGCACGTACTTTTTTGCAATCAAACACTTGTAAAACCACAAAATTGCTGATATACTTATTAGAGAAGAAAAAATGTATGAGGTGAATTTTTTGAACGGTTTTAAATCTGTAAATCCCGAACAGCTTTCTGACAATATGTTTAAGCTTATTGCAAAAGACTGGACACTCATCACTGCAGGAGATACCGACAATTATAATATGATGACAGCCAACTGGCTTGGTGTCGGATATCTCTGGATGAAGCATGTTGCGTTTGTTTTTATCCGTCCCACAAGATACACATATGAGTTTACAGAAAAGCTCGATGAGATGTCGCTTAACTTTTTCACCGAGGACTATCGCGAGGTTTTAAATCTCTGCGGCAAAAAAAGTGGCAGAGATATCGACAAAGCGAAAGAATGCAAACTCTCCCCTATCACACTTGATGCCGGCGGTGTGGGATTTGATGAGGCAAGAATAATTTTAAACTGTAAGAAGATATGCACTGCAAATGTCGAAGACTTTGAGTTTCTTGACAAAGCGCCGCTTAAATGGTATGACGGTGACACCTATCACAAGATGTATATCTGCGAAATAACAGAAGCACTTGTTCGTGCTTAAGAAAGGAAGTTTACATAAAATGAAGGCAATAGTTTTAGCAGCAGGAAAAGGAAAAAGACTGCAGAGTGAGAAGTTCAATTCCCCCAAGGTTTTGCGTGAAGCAAAGGGTCGCGCACTTCTCTCCTATGTTCTTGACAACATCAGCTTTATCCCGCAGGAGGACACGGTTATTGTTGTCGGCTACAAGCGCGAGATGGTAATTGAAAAGACGAAGGGCGATTACAAGTTTGCAACACAGGAAGAACAGCTCGGCACAGGGCACGCAGTTGCAAGCGCGAAGGATTTCTTCAAGGATTATGACGGCAGCGTTCTCGTTCTTTACGGAGATATGCCGATGCTGAAGAAAGAAACATATGAAAACATGGTAAAGCAGCATGAAGAGTCCGGCGCGGACTGCACATTCCTTACTGCAATTTCCGAGTCCGAGCTTGCATACGGACGCATCATACGCGAGAATGGAAAGATCGTAGATATCGTTGAACAAAAGGACTGCACGCCTGAGCAGGCGGCAATAAGAGAGCTTAACGTGGGCGTTTACGTCTTTGACTCCAAGGCACTTTTTGAAAACCTCTCAAAGCTCCGCAACGACAACGCACAGGGCGAGTACTACCTCACAGATGTCCCGAAGCTTTTCATTGCCGACGGCAAAAAAGTTGATGCATACACAATCGGCGACACCTGCGAAATATATGGCGTAAACACAATGGAAGACCTCGAGTTCTGTGAAAAAAATCTGTAAGCACAGTAACTCAGTTTTGAAGAATTAAATTATAAATTGCACCTGCGGTCAGGCTGTAATCAATCAGCCTGACCGCAGGTTTGTTTATATTCAGCGTAAAACATTATACTTTATTTTTATCCTCTCAAGCTTTTCAAGCATCGGGCAGGCGATAAACCACAAAAAGAATGCGGTGGATGCGGCGTGAATTATATCAAACGGCAGTCCCACAATATATGATGAGAGAATCATTTCTAATCCAGGATTATGTTGCCACATAAGAACAGAAGCGGGATTCAAAAGCCCGCCGTATATTACAAGAGTTACCGCAAAGCCGAACACAGAAAGAAGAACGCGGTTATTTTTTAATATGCGCATTGAGGAAAGCACTCCTGCAAGCAGACCTATCGTTCCAAAAGCCAGCATCTGCCACGGAGCCCACGGTCCCTGACCAAAAAAGAAATTGGATGCAAAGCCGGAAATCGCGCCGACAAGAAATCCGCATTCTCCGCCAAATGCTACTCCCGCAATAATTACTATTGCGGCAACGGGCTTAAACTGCGGCACCATGAAAAATGCTGCACGTCCGGCAACGGCGACTGCACACAGAACACTTACCGTTATCAGCTCTCTCGCTCGAGGTTTACGCCTTTCAAACGAAAGGCAGAACGGAACAATTGCCTCAAGAATTATAAGTAAGCTGAGAAAATAATACCTTCCGGTTTCAAAAACGAAAACTCCCCAATAAACGGTTGCGACAATTGCAACGAGAGAGAATATCATACTTAAAACCAGACGGTTCGAGAGCTTGGATGGTGAAAAGTTATTATACTTTACGTTCCCTAAGTCACTATTTCCTTTCGGCGGATATTCCGCATCAATCTGCGGCTTTGGAGGCAGTTCACCTCCAAAAGCTCTGATGATATCATCTGCAGTAACAGCTTTTGGAATCAACTTTCGCGCCATACGGTTTGCCGAGGTCGTATAAAAGCTTTTACCGACAAAAAATTCTCGCGCAGGTGCATAAGATACAACGGCTCCGTCAAAGAAAAGAGAGCAGGTATCAGCATATTCCGCGCAAAACTCAACATCATGCGACACCATTACAATTGCAACTCCGCGTGATTTAAGTGTATTTAAAAGAGAGGCGAAAACATCTTTGAAGCTTGCATCCATTCCTTTTGTCGGCTCGTCCAGAAGAAGGATGCGCGGTTCGCGCAGCAGAAGCATCGCGAGCGCAAGACGCTGCTGTTCCCCTCCGGACAAATCGTACGGATGAGAAAGCTCAAGGCCGGACAAGGAGCAAAGTGATATAACGTTTTTTATCCTTTCGTTCTTATCATTTTCCGATGTATCCTTTTTTGAAAGAAGCGCATACAGCTCATCATGCACCGTTTTTTCAGCAAAAAGAGTCTGAACATCCTGCGGCATATATCCTAACATTCCGTCATATAAATTCTTCGTTTTTGAGAGTTTGCTCCCGAAAACCAGTATCTCTCCGTGCTGTAAAGTCTCCAAACCTGCCACAAGAGAGAGTGCAGTGCTCTTTCCCGCACCGTTACCTCCGACTATGGCAGAAATTTGCCCCGGATATGCCTTAAAATGCAGGTTTTTCACGACGTCAGGACACTCGCGCGAGTATCCGAAACACACTCCGCGGGCGTCAATTGCAGGCATACACTCCGGTTCGGACGCATTTTCGACAGATATAAATTCAGATGAAAAGCTATGCATCTCGGAAAAGTCAGTCAGCCAGCGTTTTCCTTCCGAAACAGTTATGGGACACGGTGATTTTCCGTCAAGAACCGAGTGGACGCGCACAGGCGTCGGAAGAGCGCGGCACATTGGGTGATTCAGTGCAGCCAAGGCGCGGCTTATCTCATCAACTGTGCCATCCGCAATCACTTTCCCGTCATCGAGAACAACAACTCTGTCAGAGAGCGGAAGTGCCTCTTCAAGGCGTTGCTCAGACAAAATGACGGTTATACCAAGCTCCATATTGAGTCGTTTAAGCGTTCTTAAAAACTCCCCTGCGGAAATGGGGTCAAGCTGGCTTGTCGGCTCGTCGAGAATGATTACGGAAGGATTCATAACCATAATAGATGCAAGGCAAAGAAGCTGCTTCTGCCCGCCGGAAAGCTCTGATGTTTTTTTGTGAAACCACGAATCCATCCCAAAAAACGCCGCTGTTTCTGCAACGCGAGCGCGTATTTCCGCGTTTCTTACGCCCAGACTTTCAAGACCGAAAGCAAGCTCATGCCAGACCTTATCCGTTGCTATCTGATTTTCCGGAGATTGCATAACAAATCCGATTTTTTCACATTCGACGTGCTCGGAAAGCTTTGCTATATCCGTGCCGGTTATAGTTATCTGCCCAGAAAATTCACCGATAGGCGAGACAGACGGCTTCATAAGGCGCAGAAGAGTTGTTTTTCCGCAGCCGGATTTTCCACACA
Source organism: Eubacteriales bacterium (assembly GCA_045537045.1). Classification (GTDB taxonomy): domain Bacteria; phylum Bacillota; class Clostridia; order Oscillospirales; family JAAYXM01; genus SIG480. The sequence goes on along the minus strand of JAZSOS010000043.1, from coordinate 57,041 downwards.
GCGTTATGAACTCTCCGCAGTTTGCGCAAAAAGAAACATCGCACAGCACCGCTTTTTCCCTGCCGGGATATGTAAATGATACGTTGCTTATTCTTAATTCTTCCATCTTCTCGCCCCCTTAAGTTCTATTATAATCGGTGCTATACACAGCAAGAGATAGCTGGTTGCTGCCAATATACTGATAAAATCACTTCTCAATGCACCAAAGCGCGGAAAATACGAAAAGCGTAGTGCCCCGCAAATGCGCCCGTAAATTACACAAAGCGAAAGAGCAAAAAGAAGTGCCAGTGTTATTTTGTCTTTTTTTTCAAATGTATAGATTGAAAATGTGGTTCTGCCCGGTAGCCCATACCCCCTTGCTTTCATACTGTCGGCAGTTTCAATTGAATTTTCAAGCGCCCACGTCAGCGTTGCAGACAGCGCCGAAAGTCCGCGCTTTATCCTCTCCCGCACGCTTTTGCTGTCCAAAGTTTTGCCGAGACTTTTGCGTGCAGTTGTTATTTCACGGAGTTTCCCAGCAAAGCGCGGGACAAACCGAAGCGTCATTGAAAAGACCAATGCAAGTGCCGGAGAAACGCGACCGAAAATATAAATGAATTTATCGCTTGTCATAATCTCATTATAGCATGAAAACCAGCATATAACGGAAAGTATCATCGCCGCAGCACACAATCCATAAACAACCGACTCAAGTGTCAGCGGATTCCCGCCCGGAAGATATGTGATAATTGTTGCGCCCTCATGATTGAACGCGGCGTTTATAAGCGCGGTAGCAAAGGCGAGAGGAAGCATATACAAAAGGTGCGTAAGAAGCGCTTTTCTGCCTTTCAGCACCGCAAGATATGCAAGAGACGAAAATAGATCGATAGAAAGGCATACGGGGTGCATAAGAAACACAGAAAAGCATATAACGCATACAAAATACATAAAATTCACAATAGGGTGATATGCCTTAAATTCGTTCATTTTATCTCTCCTTTCCTTTTATTCTCTGTTTTGTGCAGAAAAATCCCCGCCGACATCGTGGCCGAGATTGCAGGTGTAAACCCATTCTACCTTATCGCCGTTCTTAAGCTTATATCCGTCACATCCGGAGTTTGGAAAAATGCCGTTTACGCGGTACATCCAGCCGGAAAGCTCACCGCAGTCAAATTCATAAATGTTGCCTATTCCTTCGATATATACATTGCCGTACATAGGTGTTTTTACAAATTCCATATGTATACCGGCTGCCGTCATTTCACGCAGAAGCAAATCAAAAACCGTGTCACCTTCATTAAACACAACATCTTCCCTTTTATACAAAACGCCGTCCGGCGGAATGAGCGTTTGCTTTTCCGTAACAAGCCGGTTGATATTGGCAAGAGCAGTGTTGCAGCTCACAGAGAAGCTGCAAGCAAGCTTTTTCTCAACTTCTGCAGCTTCTTGCTTTGCGCTTTTTTCAGGCACAGCAGGCTCTTTCTCCGACGATTGCGAATTTTGCGCGCTTACCTCAACAGTGGGTTTGCTATTTCCAGCGGGCGCGAACAATTCTGCATCCTGTGTTTTTTCTTCTTTTTCCCCGTTCCGGGCAAGCACCGGTTCTCCACAATCCTCACAGCTTTCCGGCGGCTGACAAATTTGATTTTCCACTGTTATAGGAGAGGGTTCTCCCCACCAAAAAGAGGCAACAAGAACAAGCGCAATTATACAGAATACGGGTAATTTTTTAATAATTCTTCTCATATATTTTCTCTCTTTACCTGGTATTTGTCAAGTCTAAAAAGGCATTTACGAACCTCAGGCAGTCTCTTGATATCTGCTTTATACTTAAAGGGTCAGAGACAAGTGGAACAATCAGACCTCTTACAAGCTTTTTCTCTTCCGCTGTTCTCATCGCATTAAGGCAGAGTAGCCCCTGTTCGGTTGCCATAAGGTTTTCGCCACCTTGGGGCATATGCAAAAAAGCGCCGTTTTCCGACATATAGCGTTGCAGAGATGTTGTCAATGTGTTTTCGCTTTTCACAAACCGAGGATCGTCAAGCGATATATCAAGCGCACAAAGCGCCATAATCGTCTGCATAACACTTTCAGAATTCTGCACATTCCAGCTTGAAAATCCACCGTTTTCGTCTTGCGCTTTGGAAAGAAACGCAATGCCACGGTTGCAGGCAGTCCTTACATCCTGATGGTTATGGTATTTTGCGAGCGCGCGAAGGCACATTGCGGTAATATCGACATCCGATGCAGCATCGCCAAGCGCCCATCCGCCGTCCTGATTCTGTCTTGTGAGGATATGCTCAATGTACATTTCACGCGTTGCCTGAATTTGCGCAGATGTATTTTCCGGCACAACGTATTCTCCGCTATCTAAAGCAATGAGTGCCCATGCAGCTCCGTTTATTCCCTGCTGCACCGTCTTATTATAATCACCAAGCGGCATAAGAAGGTCATAACCTGCAACATTCCGGGGATTTCTATCTATCGCGGTAAGCGCAAGAACGACACGGGAATACTCAGTATACTTGCGGGAATGCAATATACCTTTTTTGTTTTTTACGTATTCCTCAACGTTTTTGTAATAGCGTTCAAAATACTCATCAGCAATATCCGCATCGCTCTCCGAAAGACCGATAACCGTCCATTCTCCGCCGACGGAAGCGACAGTGGGGTCCGTTACTGCACTATACAGATACTGCGCTGTTTTTAAGCTAGCAGAGGAAACATCTATGCTTTTCGTCGCAAATACATTTACAACAAGAAAACAGACCAAGATAAAAGAAAATAACCGTTTCATTCAATCACCTTAATATCCGCTCTGCAAGAGCGACAAAAGTCGCTCTTGCAGAAATAAATCTATTTTATATACTTTTCACAGAAACGCATAAGGATTGTTGCAACCTCAGCACGCGTTGCCGTAGCTTTAGGTGAAAGTGTAGTTTTGTTTACACCACTTATGAGCTCTGTTTTGTTTGCCCAGCAAAGTGCATCAATCGCCCAATCACTTACAAATTCCGAATCAGCAAATCTTGAAATATCTGCTTTGTCATTTACATCATAGCCCTGCATTTTTGCAAAGCGATAGATAATAAGTGCCATTTGTTCACGGGTTATATCTCTATTTGGTGCAAACTCTGTCTTGCTGATACCGTTTACAACTCCGTTTGAAGCCGCCCAAGCAACCGCGTCGGAATACCACTGACCTTCAGGAACATCTGTAAAGCCATGATTATTTCCGGTAACTTCAGGATTTGCCATTCTGTAAAACACGGTTACAAGCATCGCACGGGTCATTGAAGCGTCAGGCGCAAATTCCTTTTCTGACACGCCGTTAAAGAGATTGTTTTCAACGGCGAATTCCACCGCGCTCTTATACCAAGCGCCATCCGGAACATCGGCAAAGTATATTTTCGAAGGCTGTGTGGCAGGTACTTTTTCTTCTTTTTCCGCCTTTTCTTCTTCCTTTCCCCCACTTCCGGATGCAGCAAGGCCCCCTGCTATTCCCGGTTCTTTCGTGTAGTCTTTTGTATAGAAAAACTCGATGCTGTCCCCATTTTTTATTCCACATTCTCTTATTCCGAGAAGAGGGGCTTCTCCGTTTAATTTGTAAAGCCAGCCTGAGTTTTTACCCGCGCCAAATTCAGCAAGAGTTTTACTCCCCTTTGAAATAGAAGAAACATATCCCGTGTCTGCGCCTTCATATTTCAGATTGTTCTCGTTGCATCCTTTCATAAAGGCATGATATACGGTTGCACCGTCGCCCGGAAGAGTAACGGTATATGAGCTAAGCCAATTTCCGTTATCCGCCTTTATTGTGAGCGAAACCGAAATCTGTTTTCCCTGCGGCGCAGAAGGCCTATTTCCGCCCGTATACTCATCCGTTGCACGTGCGGGCGAAAGCGTGATACCATTAAAGTCATACACATTGTATGCCGCATCCGTTTTTATTGCGCCGGCGAGGGCAATAAGAGCGCGGAATGCTTGCTCTGTCGAATAGTCGCTCGCCGTTATATTATCCGTATATCCAAAGCCGCTCTTATCTTCAAGAGCAAATGAAAGTAGCCCATCTATGATATTGTTGCCGTTCTTTATAAAACGCGTATCTTCCTCAACATCCACACCTGCCGATGAAAGCGCAATAGCAACCATTGCGGTTGAATTTGAGTTTATTCCCGACCATGAATCAGAAAAGCTCCCGTCTGCATTTTGATGTTCGGATAAGTATGTAAGAGCAGCTTCGATTGCTTTGGTTACGTTGGTCTTTAACTCAACGTCTTCATCGTTTAAGTAGAACGCAAGACCGGCGATTGCATTTGCGGTAGTATCTATCGTTCCATACTCATCCCATGCCCCGTTCTCGCCCTGTAACGCGAGGAGAGCGTTGACAAGAGAAAGCTCCTTCTCGCGGTTTTTATACTCATCTTTGTTATATGCCGCGAGGGTGTACGGTGCGCTCCAGACGCTTGTTGAGTGTTCCGTGCCGCTTAGCTTTTTAACCGCGTCAACCGGCGTGTTGCTGTTCACCTTATAGAGTCTTGTTGCATCCTTTCCATGTGCGGTGAGAGCAAGAATTGCCTTTGCAAGGTCTGTATCCTTATCCGTTTCCGAAACTGCCTTGATGCTCGCCGTGATAAATGCACGGGTTGCATCATCGGACAAAACAGCTTCGGTTTCAGGCGCGTATTTCTTATACGCACCCATATCCATTACTTCCCAGTATGAGCTTTTATCTGTATACGTTTTCGCAATATTTTCAAGCAAAGAAGAAATTTTTGCATCGCGAACTTCTTTTTCCGTCGGAGGAAGAATAACCAGCTCAAAATCGCATGTATCACTGCTTTTACCTGAAGTGAGCGTTGCCGTAAGAGTTATCGGAGTTGCGCTCTGCGGACGGGAAAGAATATCACCCTTCTCTCCGAGGATTACTCCGTCAAACTCACCCCATGTAACCGAAACCTCTCCGATGTCCGGAAGCTCTATTTCTGACGTCAGAACAAGAGATGAGGTAATCTCAGACGGACTTTTGTTCAGTCCCTTTATAGAATCCCATGTAATCTTTTCTTTTGCAAGAGAAACCATCTGCGCGTCTGTAATTTCTGAATAGATTTTTACGGTATACACAGTCGAATCAAGCATGCTTCCTTCAGGCGGCGCAACCGTGAAGGTAAGAGTGTTTAATACTTTGTCAGTCCAATCAAGGTTGCTATACTGTTTCCAGTTGTCAATAAGGCCTGACGGTGAAACGCTCTCTCCGTTGAGTGTTACGGCGACAGATGCATCCTCCGATGCCGCGATGCTCTTTAATTTTATAGACTTGGGTAGAAAGTTATCTTTTGTATAATCTTTTATGACATATTCATACTTATCACTTGCAAAGTCTGTAATAAGGTTGTCATCCGCAGTTCCTGAAAGCGTTGTTACATAAAGCTCGGAAAGCAGGTTTTCCGGAAGCGGATTCATTGCGGCTTCCAGTTCCTTTACCGCAATTTCAAGCTTTTCCAACGGAGAGCCTGTCCCCCAGAAGGACACTCCCTTTTCCTCAAAATACCCAATCCACATACCGCCGCTTGTTTTAAATTTGGGATGAGCTTCAAGCAAAGTTGCGGATACAGTTTCGTTAAGAGATGCTTCATTGTAAATTTCCGCGAGAAGAGCTTCGGCTTCCGATTTTTCAGCGGTAAGCTTCTGAAGCTGCTTTTCGGTGAAAGCGCTTGTATCAACGTCTGTTTCCGTCAATTCTTTTAGCTTGGCATAGTTATTAAGGAAGATTTCGTCATAGTAAACCATACAATTATTTGTATAACCCCATGATGCTGCAAGATTGAAACGACCTTCCAGAACAGCGTTATCATTTGTCACCGTAACAGCACCGATGTGGTCCGTGAGCCCTACCCCATCAATATAAAAGCTCCAGCCTGCGGAATTGAAGATATTTCCGCTGTAATAATCGCCAACAGTAATACTTACAAGGTTTTTGAGGATGTCTTTTCCGACATAACCTATCTGCGTAACAAAGTCATTATCAATACCGACAGCGGTAAAGTGAGCTTCTTCCTGCGCGGCTTCCAGAACTTCCTTCACAGTAGAGCCTTTTGGAATGGTGACGGTTATATCCTCCGGAAGGTCTGTTGTTTCTTTGTCAACAATATTCGATGCTTTTAAGTCCGAATAGAGCGTATCCATCTCCGCTGCTACGACAGATGAATCAAACTTTACCGTAACGTTTATGTTTTCATTTTCCGCAAATGCAGGTGTGGCGACTGCGCCCAACATTATCATAAGCGATAATACAAGGCTTAAAATTCTTTTTACTTTCATGTTCTTTTTCCTCTTTCAGTTAAAATTTAATATAATAATTTCTATGCCAATACCGGGACATAGGCAGCCACCTCCTCAAATCCGGAAAAACAAAAAAGCAGTAATCTTCGAAATACAAAGACTACTGCGGCAGTTTTCCCGCATCACACATTCTGCCCGCACGAAAATACATCGCCGGACAAAACTACCCTTCCTATGCAAAAAACATATACGGAAAGGCATCAGAGCAGGTCTTTTGACTCGCACCACATAAAAACGCCCGTTTATCCTGCCTTCTCAGTTTCCCAATGACCGGCTTTCACCGACGGATAAACGTTCTTCGGTGCACACAGCGACTGGTATCGTCACGGATTCTGACCGTGTTTCCTTTTCACCGCGCACGCCTTGGCGAAAAAGCCCTTTGCAGCGCACACGACACTCTGTGTGATTATATTAAATTTTACCGTTATATTTTACCATAACACGAAAGAAAAAGCAACAGTGAAGGGATGCGGAAAACGCACCCCTTTTTGTTTGTTAGTTCTATTAATCTTCTTCCATATACGCCTTACGCTCGTCGATAATCTTCTGCTGAATATTGAACGGAGCGTCTTCGTATCTCTCGAAGCTAAACTCAAACGAGCCTCTTCCCTGTGTCATGGAGCGAAGGTCGATAGTGTATGTGTTCATCTCGGCCATCGGAACCTCAGCCTCAACAACGGAGTTTCCGCCCTCTGCCGGATTCATACCGAGAACTCTGCCGCGGCGCTTATTGAGATCGCCGATAACATCACCCATATAGCTATCCGGAATGTAAACCTTAAGGCTTCCTATCGGTTCGAGAAGAACCGGATCTGCCTGCGGAAGACCTGCTTTATAAGCGAGGTTTGCCGCAACCTTAAACGCCATTTCGGACGAGTCAACATCGTGGTAAGAGCCGTCAACAAGAGTTGCCTTTAAGTAAACAACCGGGAAGCCCGCAAGAACACCCTTTGCAATAGAATCGCGAAGACCCTTTTCAACAGCCGGGAAGAAGTTCTTCGGGACTGCGCCGCCTACAATCTTCTCTTCGAATACGAGGTCTTCAACATCGCCGGGCTGGAACTCAATCCATACATCACCGAACTGACCGTGACCGCCAGACTGCTTCTTATGGCGTCCCTGAACCTTAACCTTTTTGCGTATCTTTTCGCGGTAAGGTACTCTCGGTTCAACGAGGTCAACGTCAACATTGAAGCGAGCCTTAAGCTTTGAACAGAGAACATCTATGTGGATATCGCCATATCCTGTAACAACATACTGGCGTGTTTCTGCGTTATTCACAGTCTTGAAAGTAACATCCTCTTCTGCAAGACGAGCAAGACCGGAAGCGATTTTTTCTTCTCCTCCCTTAACCTTCGGGTTGACAGCGAGAGAATATGTCGGAATCGGGAAATTGATGCCTGTAAGGTGAACCTTTTTGTTTGAAGCGCAAAGCGTATCTCCTGTTCTTGTTATAGCAAGCTTTGCAACTGCGCCGATATCACCGGTTGTGATTTCATCGACGTCAACACGCTTTTTACCTACAACGTGATAGAGGTGACCAATCTTTTCGGTCTCGCCTGTTCTCGGGTTAAAGAGCGACATATCACTCTTTATTTTACCCGAAAGAACCTTGAAGAATGAAACCTTTCCATACTGGTCGGAAACGGTTTTGAATACGATTGCAAGCGGGCTGTCGTCATCACCAACAGTAATCTCAACAAGTTCGTTCTCGGCTGTAACTGCCATATCCTTCGGCGCGTCAATCGGGCACGGAGAATATCCGATAAGACCGCGGAGAAGTGCGAGAGAACCGATACCCGTAAATGCCGAGCCCGTGAATACCGGAGCAAGTGTTCCGCCCATAACTCCGCGCTTTACGCCGTCCATATACTCTTCGATTGTGAACTCCTCGCCGGCGAAGTACTTATCCATATACTCTTCGCAGGTTTCCGCAACGCTTTCTGCAATCTGGCCTCTTGCCATGAGCGCTCTTTCCATGCACTGCGGCGGAATGGGCATTTCAACGGCAGCGCCGTCCTTGAGCTCATATGCCTTCATCGGGATAAGGTCGATAATACCAATAATTTTTTCATCAACGATTGCCGGAATAACCATCGGGCAGACAGAAACGCCAAACTTCTCACGAAGCTGTTCGTATACAGGATAATAACGAGCGTTTTCTTCGTCTATTTTTGATATGTAGAACATACGCGGCATCTTCTTTTCGTTGACGCGCTTCCACGCAAGCTCAGTTCCCACCTGAACGCCGTTCTTTGCCGTACATACGATAATCGCGGCATCTGCAACACGCATTGCCTGATATACTTCACCCACAAAATCAAAATATCCGGGAGTGTCGATAAAGTTAAATTTATGGTCATAAAATTCAACGGGAGCAATACTTGCCGATACGCTGAACTTTCTCTTTATTTCTTCGGAATCAAAGTCTGATACGGTGTTCCCGTCCGAAACCTTACCAAGGCGGTCGATGTTCTTCGTCATATAAAGCAAGCTTTCGACAAGTGAAGTCTTTCCGTCGCCACCGTGACCTAACAGACATACGTTTCTTATTTTAGTTGCGGGATAAACATTCATGTGCTTCTACTCTCCTTTTTACCGATAAATAACAGTTGCAGATATTACGCAAATGTTAAGTTTTATTAATTATATAACAAAATAAAAAAAATTACAAGTGTTTTTTGTGCATTTTGTGATTTATTTTTTTAAAAATTTTATTTATCTTTTTGCACAATTCACAAAACATGTTAATTGTATAACAAAACACGGACGTATCACCGCAAAATGATACGTCCGTGTTAAATTTTGGTAACTTATGCGTTGAGTTTTGCGATGCTCTCATCGATATTGGCAAGGAGAGCTTTTACCTTTTCAAGCTTTTCGCGCTCTGCCTCAACAACATTTGCCGGAGCTTTTGCAACAAAGCCTGCATTGGAGAGCTTGCCGTTAATCATATTGAAATCTTTTTCGACTTTTTCACGCTCTTTGGTAAGACGCTTAATTTCCGCCTCGGTGTCGATAAGCTCATTCATCGGGATAAAGAGCTTTGCAGACTGAGATACAACGGAAACCATCTTGGAGGTATCCTCTACCCCTTTGGACATAATGACTTCGGAAGCGGAAGCAAGCTTTATGAAGAACGGAGTTCCGGTCTCAAAAATTGCTTTTGCCTTATCATCATCCGGAATTACAATGAGCTGTGCCTTTCTTGAAGGAGCAACGTTCATTTCCGCTCTACGGTTTCTTATCGCGCGAATAGCCTGCATAAGAATCTCCATATTTTCTTCTTCCGTTTTGAAGTTAAGCTCGTCACTAGACTTCGGCCAGTCAGAAATCATAATCGACTCACCGTCGTGCGGGAGTGTCTGCCAGATTTCCTCAGTAATAAACGGCATAAACGGGTGGAGAAGCTTCAATGTGTTTGAGAGAACATAGCAAAGAACCTTTTCTGCCGTTTCGCGGCTCTTTGCATCCGCATCATCGGAAAGACGCGGCTTAACAAGCTCAATATACCAGTCGCAGTAGTTATCTCTGATGAACTCCTGAAGTTTCTGAGCTGCAATTCCGAGTTCAAACTTATCTATATTATCCGTAATCTCGGAAACAAGAGTATTAAACTTTGAAACAATCCACTTATCCGAAAGTTCAAGCTCAGATATCGCCGGAAGCTCACACTTGTCGATACCCAGATTCATCATAACAAAGCGTGATGCGTTCCATATCTTATTTGCAAAGTTGCGGTTAGCCTCAACACGCTCCGGAATAAAGCGCGTATCGTTTCCGGGAGAGTTACCGGTGATAAGCGTGAAGCGGAGAGCGTCTGCGCCGTACTCCTCGATAACCTCAAGCGGGTCAACGCCGTTATTGAGCGACTTGGACATCTTTCTGCCAAGCGCATCACGGACGATGCCGTGAATGAAAACAGTCTTGAACGGCTCGAGCTTGAGATGCTCCATACCGGAGAAAATCATACGTGCAACCCAGAAGAAAATGATGTCATATCCCGTAACCATAACGGATGTGGGATAGAAGTAATCAAGTTCAGGTGTCTTTTCCGGCCAGCCGAGAGTTGAGAACGGCCAGAGCGCCGAAGAGAACCATGTATCGAGAACGTCCTCTTCCTGACGGAGATGCGTGCTTCCACACTTTGCACACTTTGTCGGATCCTCGCGGGAAACATTTACAAAACCGCAATCCTCACAGTAGAATGCAGGGATTCTGTGTCCCCACCAGAGCTGACGGGAGATACACCAGTCGTGTACGTTTTCCATCCAGTTTGTGTAAATCTTCGAGAAGCGATCCGGAACAAACTTGACCGTACCGTCATTTACAACACGGAGGGCTTCTTCTGCAAGCGGCCCCATCTTTACAAACCACTGCTTTGATGTAAGCGGCTCGACAACGGTGTTACAGCGGTAGCACTGACCAACGTTGTGCTTATGGTCACGAACCTCAAGGAGAAGGCCTTCTGCCTCGAGATCTGCAATAATCTGCTTGCGCGCCTCATATCTGTCAAGACCGTTATACTTGCCGCCGTTTTCATTTATGCAGCCGTGCTCGTCAATAACAAGAATTTCTTCAAGGTTATGGCGCTTACCGACCTCAAAGTCGTTCGGGTCGTGGCACGGTGTAATCTTAACGCAGCCCGTACCGAACTCACGCTCGACATATTCATCCGCGACAACCGGAATTTCGCGGTTCATAAGCGGAAGAATAAGAGTTTTACCGACAAGATGGGTATATCTTTCATCGTCCGGATGAACGGCAACAGCAGTGTCACCCATCATCGTTTCCGGGCGGGTTGTTGCAATAATAACGTATTCATCGGAATCCTTGACAGGATATTTAATATGCCAGAACTTACCGTCCTGTTCGCTGTATTCAACCTCAGCATCGGAAAGCGCGGTTGTGCAGTGCGGACACCAGTTTATAATTCTGTTTCCCTGATAGATAAGTCCCTTTTCATAAAGCCGGACAAAAACCTCGCGGACAGCCTTTGCGCAAATATCGTCCATTGTAAAGCGTGAACGGTCCCAGTCGCACGACGCGCCCATCTTTTTCTGTTGCTCAACAATTCTGTTTCCGAATTTGTTTTTCCAGTCCCATACGCGCTCTAAGAACTTGTCTCTTCCGAGATCGTGGCGCGTAAGCCCCTCTTCTTTACGGAGAGTTTCCTCAACCTTTATCTGAGTAGCAATGCCGGCATGATCCGTTCCCGGAAGCCAGAGTGCAGAATACCCCTGCATACGCTTTGTACGGGTAAGAACGTCCTGCAGAGTGCAGTCAAGCGCGTGGCCGAGGTGAAGCTGTCCGGTAACGTTTGGCGGAGGCATAACGATAGAAAACGATTTTTTGTTCTCGTCCACCTCAGCGTGGAAATACCCTTTTTCTTCCCACTCTTTATAAAGACGTGATTCCACGTCACGCGGATTGTAAATCTTGTCAAGTTGCTTTGCCATATGATGTTTTACCTCTCTTCAAAGCTTTATAAAACGGCTTAATTTCTATCTTTTATTACTTATAATAGAATACAATATCCGCAGTGTAATGTCAAGCAAAATATACTGTAAAATTCAACAAAATTTGTTATTATTATATTTGTATATTACGTCGAAATCAATGATAAGTTTAATTTTTTTGAATTTTTCTGTTGAAAATTCAAAAAAAAGGTAGTATAATATATATGTAAAACGCCTTGAGGAGGGATACCATTGTACAGTATCGGCGATAAGATTGTCCATCCTATGCACGGTGCAGGAACAATTGAAAGCATAACCACTCAAACTGTTAACGGAAATATTCTTGAATATTATATTCTCAAGCTCCCCGCAAATAATATGACAATTATGGTTCCCGTCTCCACATGCGACAAAATCGGAATACGCGGCGTCATAAGCCGTGAACGTGCAGATGCGCTTTTCTCTCTTTTCTCAACTATCGACATTGATGTCGACACAAACTGGAACAAGCGTTACCGCGAAAATATTGCACGAATCAAAAGCGGCGATCTTGATGAGCTTGTCCGTGTCATAAAGTCACTTACTTACAGAGATTTCAAAAACGGACTTTCAACCGGAGAGCGCAAAATTCTCCATTCTGCAAAGCAGATTCTCCTTTCAGAGCTTGTTCTTGCGCTTGAAAAGGACTACAACGAAGTTGATACCTATTTAGACTCTGTTATGACAGAATCTTTCAAATAAATCTTGTAATACCCCTTCATTTTGTGGTACAATAGAGCTGCTCTCATGATGAGCAGCTCTATTTGATTATAAGCGAGGTTTTACAGTTGTTCAATAAAAATAAAAGAAAAACATGCGTTGCAGTTATTCCTGCCGCAGGCACATCAAGCAGGATGAAAGCTTTTGGAAACAAGCTGTTTGCAGATATATCCGGTATTCCGGTTATCACGCGCACTCTGCTCGATTTTGAAAAATCCCCGTGGATTGACGCAATTGTTATTCCCACACAGAGCGAGCTTATTAGTGAGATTGAAAACATATGCAAAGAAAGCGGAATAAGCAAGTTGCTTGCCGTTATACCAGGAGGTGCTACGCGCGCTGAATCAGTTCTGAACGGAGTCAGATTTGCCGGAAATAAATTTGACCTCATCGCTGTTCACGATGCCGCGCGTCCGTTCGTTTCACAAAATATTATAGAGATTACCGTAAACGCGGCGGCATTGTATAGCGCGGCAGCTCCGGCAGTTCCCGTAAAAGACACAATAAAGAAGGCGGCAGGTAAAGTTGTGACCGAAACGCTCCCGCGCGAAACACTTTTTGCAATACAGACGCCGCAGATATTCGATACAGACCTTCTCTCCGCAGCACTAAAAAAGGCAGTTGACGAAAGCCTGCCCATAACCGATGATTGCTCTGCTGTTGAAGCGATAGGAATGCGTGTATTTTTAACCGACGGCGATTATTTCAATATAAAAATAACCACTCCGGAGGATTTAATTCTTGCAGAAGCGATTGCAAAGTATATTCCTGAAAACGAGGTGAAAAGCAAATGAGAATAGGACACGGATATGATGTACACAGACTTGTGGAGGGACGCAAGCTCATCCTCGGCGGTGTTGATATTCCATATGAAAAAGGACTGCTCGGGCACAGCGATGCAGATGTTCTTCTTCACGCCATTTCCGATGCGCTGCTTGGCGCCGCAGCACTCGGGGATATCGGAAAGCATTTTCCGCCGGATGACCCCGAATTTCTCGATGCAGACAGCCTTAAGTTGCTTGGAAGAGTAAATGCTCTTTTGAAGAAAAAGGGCTACACCGTCGGCAACGTTGATGCAACGGTAATTGCCCAGCGACCGAAGCTTCTCCCCTATATCGAAGAAATGAGAAAAAACATTGCCGCCGCGCTTGAGGTTACGCTTGACTGCGTAAGCGTTAAGGCAACTACCGAAGAAAAGCTCGGTTTTACCGGAAGCGGTGACGGCATTGCCGCTCACTCAGTTGCACTTATAGAAAGAATATAAGAAAATTGCAAGTCCTTTTATTCATACGGACTTGCAATTTGTTTTTTTATGAAAATAAAATAAATATATCAAAACAAGGCGGTGGAGTGTGTATGTTTATTTTATCATCGGTTGCTTTTTTTCTTTCGGGATGTCTATATTTTATTTTAAGTCTTTCCTCCGGTTCTTTTCCCAAACCCCTTTCAGCCAAAGAAGAGCGTGAGTACCTTGAAAAATACGCAAATGGTGATATGGCAGCACGCGATATCCTGATAGAGCGGAATCTCAGGCTTGTGGCTCACGTAATCAAGAAATACTACACCTCACCGCAAGAGCAGGAAGACCTGATTGCAATAGGCTCTGTAGGTCTTATAAAAGCAGTCAATACATATAAACCGAACAAAGGAACAAGACTTGCAACATACGCCGCACGATGCATTGAAAATGAAATTCTTATGTACTTCCGCGCATCAAAAAAGACCGGTGCCGAAGTTTCTCTTTCCGATTCTCTTGAAACAGATGCCGACGGAAACTCACTTGCACTCTTAGATATCATAAGTGTTGAGGACGTTCGATTGGAGAAAGTCGAGAATGCCGACACGGAAGCCGCGCTGTACAAATTATTGCAGACGCATTTAAACGAGCGCGAACGTGAAATTATAATAATGCGTTACGGGCTGTATAACACGGAACCAAAAACTCAGCACGAAATTGCAGAAAAATGCAATATATCAAGGTCGTATGTATCAAGAATTGAAAAGAAAGCTCTTGAAAAGCTCAGAGAGGGTTTCCCGGAATGACGAAAGCTTGGTATTTCTTATTTTATGAGCGGATATACTAACAAAACGCAACGTTTAACATGGAGGTAATAATGAAAAATCAATTAATACATGAAACAAGTCCGTACCTTTTGCAGCACGCAGAAAATCCCGTAAATTGGTACCCGTGGTGCGAAGAAGCATTTCATAAAGCAAAGGCGGAAAATAAGCCGATTTTTTTAAGTATCGGTTACAGCACATGTCACTGGTGCCATGTTATGGCGCACGAGAGCTTTGAGGATAACAAAACAGCAGAAATTCTGAACAAACATTTTATTTCAATAAAGGTAGACCGTGAGGAACGGCCTGATATCGACAGTGTATATATGTCTGTATGTCAGGCTTTTACGGGTAGCGGCGGTTGGCCCATGAGCATATTTATGACATGGGATAAAAAGCCGTTTTTTGCAGGAACATATTTTCCGCCTAATTCACAATACGGGATGCCGGGATTTTCGGAGTTGTTAATTACAATCTCCGATAAATGGAAATTAAATAAAGATAATCTTTCAGGGTCTGCGGAAGAAATTATCAGGCATCTGAAAAACAAACAGTCCGATAAATCAATTCAAGCCGGCAATGACTTGATACAGCGTGCAGTACAGTTTTTCGAACGTACCTTTGACAGCGCCCACGGTGGATTTGGCGATGCACCCAAGTTCCCCACGCCGCACAACTTACTATTCTTAATGCTGTATGCAAAACAAACCAACAATTCCGGTGCTTTAAAAATGGCAGAAAAAACACTGATAAAAATGAGAAAAGGCGGGATTTTTGACCATATTGGATATGGCTTTTCAAGATACTCCACCGATAAGTACTATCTCGCTCCCCACTTTGAGAAAATGCTCTACGACAACGCCCTGCTGATAATTGCATACGCCTCTGCTTACAGCATTACCAACAACAGTATTTATCTTGATACTGCCGAAAAAACTGCAAAATATATCTTAAAAGAAATGACATCCGAATGTGGTGGCTTTTACAGCGCTCAGGATGCTGACAGCGAAGGTGTTGAAGGAAAGTATTATACCTTTACGCTAAATGAAATAATTAGCGTTTTAGGTGAAGATAAAGGAAAAGAATTTGCCGAGGTTTTTGATATTACTGAAAACGGTAATTTTGAAGGTTTGAATATCCCCAACCTTCTTGAAAGCAACGATTTGAAAACTGATTTTCTGGGTGAAATAAAAAAGCTGTATAGCTATCGAAAAGCTCGTTTTAAGCTTCATCTTGATGACAAAATTTTATTGTCGTGGAATTCTATGATGATTGTGGCACTATCTATGCTTTATAGAGTTACACACGAACACGACTATCTTAACGCAACACAAAAAGCACAGGAATTTATCGAAAAAAACTTATGTAACGGAGAAAATCTTTACACAAGCTTTCGTGACGGAAAGTGCTCAAAGCATGCCTTTTTAGATGATTACGCATTTTATGTTACAGCCTTGATAGAGCTTTACAATTCAACACTTGATAAAACTTATCTTGAAAAGGCAGAAGCGTTTTGTGATGAAACTGTCAAACGGTTTATGGACAATAAAAACGGTGGATTCTACCTTTCCGATCCGGAGAGTACGGAATTGTTTATAAACCCGAAGGAAACATACGACGGAGCCATTCCCAGCGGAAATTCAGTTATGGCATACAACTTGGTCAGACTGTATCAAATCACAGAGAAAGATGAGTACAAAGGGCTTTTGGAAAAGCAGATAGCTTTTATGTCTGCTAAGGCATATGAATATCCATCTGGCAACAGTATGTTTTTAATTGCAATGCTGTTATACGAAGAATCTCTACCTCACATTACAGTTGCACTGAAAGATCACTCTGACTTAAATCAAATAAGAGAAAAGCTACCTTTTCTGGCAAACGTATCGGTAGTTACTAATAACACAAAATACCCGTTTTTAAACAATAAAACAACATTTTATGTATGTAAAAACCACAATTGTCTGCCGCCAACTAATGACCCGAGCAGTTTTTGTTAAAATAAATATATTATAAGTGGTTATACTATGTATAGAACGGAGTGATGAGTATGGAAAATTATGAAATGCCCGTAGGTCTTGGAATGGCACTTGCACAAAGACCTGAAGCTATGCAAAAGTTCTCAACTCTTAGTGAAACTAAAAAGCAGGAAATCATTAGCGGGACACACTCAGTGTCATCAAAAAAAGAAATGCAGCAGTATGTGGATAAAATAATATCGGAATATTAATGAAAACAGGCAACTACTACTTTTGAGGGGAATTAAAATGGCAAAACAAGGAATGAGCAGAATTGACAGAACGCACACAAAACCAAAGAATGAAGTGCCTCCGGTACCTGAAATTCAAGGCAAAGCAAAGCACGGAAAGGAACACGCAAATCCAATAATTGCAGGCACTGTTCCACCGGCTCAGAAAGTGTATCACACCAAACCGTATTCAGGCGATAAGCCGATATCCTCTGCATATCCCGTAATCGACACGGATCTTGCAAGAGATAATATTGAAAACGACCTCTCCGCAGCCGATGCACAGGACTTATAAAATCACAGAAATTGGCGCTTGGATGAAAACATAAAAGCCCTGTAACCATTGCGGTTACAGGGCTTTAACTTGGAGCTGTTAGGCGGATTTGAACCGCCGACCTCATCCTTACCAAGGATGCGCTCTACCGACTGAGCTATAACAGCAGAATATGGCGACCCGGATGGGGCTCGAACCCACGACCTCTAGCGTGACAGGCTAGCGTTCTAACCAACTGAACTACCGGGCCATATGCGTCATACCTAAATATTATACCTTTATTTAAGCGGAATGTCAAGAAAAATTTTTGTTTTTACAGCTTAGTTTTTTTGAAAATTTTTTAAGCTTTTAAATTGTGCAAAATTGTGCCTTCTCTATTCCATTTTTTCACAAAGTGTGTTATAATAATTTTCGGTCGGAGATTTCCTGCCGATATACGGAGATGTAGCTCAGTCGGTTAGAGCGCTTGCTTCACATGCAAGAAGTCGGGGGTTCGAGTCCCTTCATCTCTACCATTAGCGAGCCAGACGAACACAGCAGAAATTTTCATGATTGAAGGCGTCTTCGTTTTGGTTTGCTCCATTTAAAAAGCAACAAAAAAGAGACTACTTATGAGATTTTCCCCATAGGTAGTCTCTTTTTACTTGTTCCTATTACCTAAATTTTTTTCAATGAGTTTTGAACATCACCAAAGAATTTAATTCAAAGGTGGTGTCCACAATTAACCGTTTTATTCACATTTTTCCTTCCGAGAGCTATTTCGGAGGATCTCCTTAACAAATCTGCATAATTCATTTTTAGCAGTGCACTTCCTTCAAAGTCGCACTGCAACAAATTAAACTTATTTTGTTCAAATTTGTAAGGAGATGTATGGAAATGTCGAAGCATCGAAAGATATTAGAAGATTGCTCATCCAGACTTGTATATGAAGCACGAATAAAGAACGACTGCACACAGCATGAATTTTCCGAACTTATTGCACTGTCCCCGAGAGCGTATGAAAGCTTAGAACTCGGAAAGAGCTTACCTAAATTCCAGACATTAGTAAACCTATCAATCGCGGGCGGTCTTGACCTAAATTCACTTGTCGAAGAAATCAAAAAGAACGGTTACGAAATAGAAGACGAGAGGAATGCATGAAATGATAAAGTATAAACCTATGCTTACATCAAACGGCATTGCAGTATACGACGGTAATGATGTTATACAAGTGTTCCCAGACATACCTCTGCCGAAGCGTAAGATTCGCAAGCTCTGCCGAAAATTCACCCTACTCCGGCTAGCTCCGGAACACCTCAATGATGTTCTGGAAGATACGCTGTACGAATACAAAAACGCGCCCCTCACGGTCAAACCGTGAGGGGTATACTGTTTGTTAACCACCGAGAAAAACTTTAATAACAAGCGCAACAACGCCTGCAGCTATGGTCAGCGACAGCCAGTTATTCACCTTCTGCTGTTGTTCAATAACCGCAAGACGAGCGTTATCATTGCTGAATTTTTCCGAAACACTTTTCGAGTAGTCGTGACACTCATCCTTACGAACGAAAATCTCGCTAAGTCTGTCTATGTCCTTATCGTCAATCACTCAGACTCCCTCCCCGAATTTTATTCCGGCATATCCCATTGCACGAAGCTCGTCCAGTGTTATAAACCTTTCTTCCGGAACGGTATCCTCTGCCGCGCACTTCGCAAGAAACGCTTTCCATGCATCTTCCGTAAACGATGCCGGGCAGTTCTTTCCGGTCCAGTCCTTATGCCGCCTGATATTCTCAAGCGGAATGTTCATCTTTTTCGTGAGCTCACGAATTAGATCCACCACGTTCTCCACCGTTTTTACGAAATTCCCGTCACTGTTCACGCACAACTCAATTGCGATTGAGTTTTCATTCGCTTCCTTGTCCGACGTGTGATAGCTCTTCTCCCGCTCGGGCAGATGCTGATAAATGCACTTGTCGTCCACGGTATAATGCCAGCTCGTTTTCTTTTTCAATCCTTTAAGATACTTCGCATGAGCTGCAGCGTCCGCACCCACCGATTTATTCCCAGTGTCGTGAATTGTTATGTACTTACACGAATTTGCCGTTCCCGGACGATTTATACGCCCTTTAGGTATTAAATCCTGTATTATATTCATATTATACCTTCTTCACAAGATATTTGGATGATACCCAGCCTGTTGCAATTCTTGCCCAGCCGTTCTTTTCCTCAAGCACGGTTACGGAATCGCCGTTATACAGCTTTCCGATGCGCTTATTCCAAACACCCGCGCCCGAGCGCACGTTGAGCGACGTTCTGACCTTTACATAACGGATATCTCCGCCACGAATCCATACTCCGATAAAACCGCGGACGCGTCTGCCGGAGAAATGGTTGCCGAGCGGCGCGTAAAACTGTGTGCTTCCGCCACCGTCAAGGTTTATTGCATTCTCTGCGCCGGCATTGATAAACGTCCGGCGAAGCTCCGGAAGTGTTGCACCGCCGTTATCGGGAAGAAGCGCAACGAACAAATTGCCGTTTCCAACGCCGAGCGCGGTTCTGCCACGTCTGCCGCCAATTCCGGCCGGAACGTTGTTTTCTTCCTTGCCGTTACGGACCAGCACGGGATATGCGCCTATGTAATCAGCCGCGCCCACATTGTTTTTGTAGCTGAACACCGCCGACTTGTTATCAGGGAAAGCAAGTCCATACCCTTCTGTCAGCCGATGCTTCACACCCCCGCTGACAACATCGCTTGCCGCCTGACGCGTTTTGAAATCAAACAGCTCGGCATTCATAAGAAAGTCCGGTGCTCTGCCACGGAGCTTTGTTATCCTTGTGCGGGCGCTCTGTACTGTTTCATTGCCGTTATTGCCTTTGAAATATCCGATATACTCAATATCAGACTGTGGCACGGTGTAGAGTTTACCACCCTTGTAATTAATTGCTTTCATTCTGACCGTCTCCTATCTGTTTAATGATATTCGCAACATATACCGCCGCCATTCCTGCGACGATGCCTTTAAGAACAAACTCAACGACTGCCCCACCTGCGCTTACATAGTAAAGCAGTTCAAACGCAACGCCGAGTGCAAGCGCGGCAAGCGGAATAAATCTGTCGTCAAAAAACTTTGCCTTTTTAAGTGCAAAGCACACGGCGTATACCGCGGCTATTATAATGTATAAATCTGCTGTAATAAGACCTGAAAAAGCCTCTGTTATAAATTCATTTGTCATATGTATTTCTCCTTTGTTTTGATTTTTAACCTCTCGCCCAAACTATTATTTCTGCGTTTGTAAAGCTGCCCGAGCCGTCAAATGAAACTCCAGCCACGCGGATTTCTCCAGATAAATAGAGTGAGGGTGGTTTTGTAGTGGCGTAGACATACGAGTTCGAGCGATAGGTACCGTGTTCTGTCCCTATAATTGTATTGTTTCCTTTTTTCAAAATCGGCATTATGGCTGTGGTGAAAAAACCGTTTTTATACTTTGTTGATTGTCCAAATTGCGTTAATATTTGCGTGCTGCCATTTACTGCCCGAACGTATGGTTGGAGTATGCTATAATCGCTCAAACCTCCTGATACTCCACTTTCCCCCCATCGGAATGCAATAACAAGTTCGCGATATCGGCTAATGTCATCATCTAAGTCAATTTCCACTTTGCTTACCTGTCCCTCAGCCGTAAAGGTCTTATTCCCAACAATTCTCCACTCACTGAGCGCAATGCGTGCATGTGCAGCCATCAACGCATCATTCACCGTCGCATCCTCGCCCAAACCATACAATGCCGCGGTTTCGTCTGTGAGCAAAGTCGCTTTATTCAGTGGAGTTCCTTCCTCTGTCGGCTCATCTGCTCGGGTTATTGTTGCATAAAACGGCGGCGAACCGTCTTCGGGCGTTACGAGTGCTCTGCCCGGTCTTGTTGGTAGTCTGTTTTTCATAGTCATTCCTCCAGTTCTCCGCTGTACAGTTCATTGCTGTAAAAGTACGCGGAAGTCATATTTTGAAGTAATACATCCATATCGAAAAGTATCTTCTCAATATCATTTATATTGATAAAATAAAATATCGGTTGCGGAGTTTCGGGTGTGTCCGGAAGAACGCTTATCGCGCTCTTCAGAACGTCAAGATTATTCACCATGCGCTGAAACTCCGTTTCGTTGAAGATATCATCTGCCGTCCATGTCTTTGTCTTAATATCAAAGAAAGAACTTCCAGAGGAAATTAAAAGCTCACGAAGTTCTGCCTGCTTATTTTCGATGCGGTTAAGCGTCGAGTAATCAACGAAGCCGCGCTCTAGGCTGTGTGCTTCGTTCTCCGTAGGCGGAGTGAACCGCTTGATTTTATTTTCGCGGATACGCAACGCCGCTGTCACGTCCGCCTGCGTTCTGTCAAAAATCACTTTAACACCGCCTCCTTAATCACTATTCCACCGTTCAATCCGAATGTCTCTTTTATAATCCGTCCGGATACGGTTCCGAGATATTCCGTTTCACTCTCAATTACGTCCCCGACATTTACCGGCTCGTCATAGGTAACTGTACCGTCCTCAGACACATGCTTTCCTTCTACGATTTTAAGGTTTGTCGTGTTCGTCTTCACGAGCCACGTATAGCACTTATTCAGCACCTCATCCACGTTAGTTGCAGAAACAAGCGTTGCATTTTCAATCGCGACCACTTTTTCAAGTGTGCCGGCGAGAACCAACGGATTTTCCTTGCGTTTTGAAATCGTCGTGTGCTCATATTTCTGTCCTTTCAACACGCACCCGCTGTTTGCAGTTATAACAGCATAGTTTGCGCCCGAGGTAATAATGGCCCCGTTGGTAATTGATAAATCATGCAGAGGTTCAGAGAACTTAACAAATATTCCCTCTCCCGTCCCGCTTTCGGTCGCACTGTACACATCCACCGTTTCTGTTATCGGCTTGTATGTGTGAGCCGTAACTTCAACCCCCGTTACGGTTTCTTCGTCGGTAAAACTTTGCCCCTGCATTATTCTGTTGAGAGGTATGGTCTGTTCTGCATATTTAGAAGGCGACCATGGCGTTCTTGTACTACCTTCTTCGATTTGAATGTCGGTTATATATATCGGAGATAAGACATTGTTTATTTCTCCGTTTTGGATTACATTCAAAAAACGCATAGACGCTTTTGGCATAAAATCTTCATCTACTTTAAAAGTCCATTGATATAAGGCAGGCGTGGGTGTTACATCAAACCATTCTTGTGGCAAAAAGTTTTCGTCTCCTACATTTGGAGCGACCCACAAATCCCAACAAACGGAATAGTTCTTATTACACCAAGCATAAAAAGACAATGTGTATTCCTGCGATGCTTTTAAGTCCAATTCAGTCGTGTGTCCAAATATTATAGTTTGACCTTCGGGACAAATATACCCAACTTTTGAAACGCTATTGTCAATAGATTGGATTCGTTCTCCCAATCTTGATTTTGACAAAACATTTCTCGGAGAACCTAACACCTTTACAGCATCGCTGTTACTCGTATCAACTACATTCTGTACCGCAAAGCAAACTTGCATCGTGGCCTCTCTACAGGTTGTGAAAGGAATATACCCATACACTAAAACACCTCTCAAGCTCTCGTCGATTGAATAAGGCACTTTCGCAACGGTGAATATTTCTTCGAGTAGCTCATAAGCATCTTTGCCGTTATACATACCCCCATAGAAAGGGATGCTATCCATTATGCCTATGTAGTCCTCGCTCTGTGTATCCCAAAGCCGCCGAGCCCTACGCTTCGAGGTCTTAACAAACGTTGTTGCAAGCAGCTTACCGTTGAAGTATACGGACAAAGGCTGCTTTGCCTGAAATGAATATTCCATATCGGTTTTACTGTCGAGCGTGAAGTCACATGTGTTTATGGCTATCTTGCTTGATATCGGATCCAGCTCCCGAATCAGCTTCACCCCCCGCAACTCCGAGCCATAAAACACGGTATCGTATCCGTAATCTATCACACGGAGTTTGAGGCGGTTTCCGGGCATATTTATCGCGCGGAAGGTAATCTGTACCTCGTCATAGTTATCCACCTGATTGCGGCAGAAATATGACGCGCTACTCGGCGAAAAATCCATATCGGACAACAGTTCTCCACTTCGATACCATTTTATATTGATATCCGTTGCGAAAATATTGTTGTAGGTATCAAATGTGAGCGTTATCCCCTGCGAGGAATACTGTCCGGAAGCAGTCAGAGAGAGAACAACCGGCGTTTCAAACCGTCCGTCACTTCCGCTTATGCTATTACTCCAAAGACCGAGCAGTGCGTTTTCGGCATCTGTCGGAAAAACTTCTGAATTGCCGTCAAGCGGGACGGAATACACCTCGCAAGGGTTGCCGTAGTTCCGAAACTCCGCTTCGTAGAGCTGAAGCTCCGAAAGGTTTACGAAGCTTTCCTTATCCGACGTTGCCGGAGTGAAGTTTTCCTTCGCCTCCGGAGCAACGTCGCTGTAGCGAATTGCTACTCCGTTTGGGTTTATCATGGCAGCACCTGCGCTTCCATGGGCACGATATTGAGAGTGAACTCATCCCAATGCACTTTCCCGGTATTTGGATCCTTACGCTTCAAGGCGCGCTCTCCTTGCGATATGTACGCATCATAGGATATCGTTTCCTGATTGTGCGCAATCTCGACCGGAATCCCGTCATAACGCGGTTTACTGACATACATAAACAACGCGTCGTATTCGTCTTCATATCCGCGCCTGCGCCGGAATGTAACTTTGTGGCCGTACAGAGTCCCAACCGGATCTAAGCTCATTCTCGCTCCGGCTGACATCGTTCGCCCCGTGTTCTCGGAATAGAGTATGTTGAAATTTTCGGATAGTCCTGTCACAAGCACGTCGTAGACTTTCCCGCCTATTTTTACTAAGTCCATTATACAATCACCAGCCTTGTCCCGATTCTGCGATTTTCTTTGTTTCCTTGCTCAACAACTGCACGTCCGAACTCACGCCCGTCAACCTCAAGCACAACCGTTGTACTGCCGGAGTTTTGAGGTACGGAACCACGAAGCTCAAGCGCTTCAAGTACCATCTGTTTGATAAGTTCTGCAGGCGCTTCGATGTTCGTTCCGTGTTTTTGGTCACCGAGCACGGCAAGGAACTCACGATTCGGAGGGATGACCGCTCCCCGCGCGAGACGAGGAATTTTGATTTCGGGTATCGTTGGAATGTGTATGTCAAGTCCAATTACACTTCCCGCCTTATTTACAAGTCCGTCAAGTCCACTGATTAACCGATTTATTCCACGTATGATAAAATTTACCATACTCTCAAAAACACCGATTATTCCGTTTATTATTCCTGTAAAGACTTTTTTAACCCCGTTCCAAGCCTTTTTCCAGTCCCCGGTAAATACCCCGATAATAAAATCAATAATACCTGTGAGAATGTTTTTAATACTGTCTATCACTGTTCCGATTATCTCTTTTGCTGTTTGTATAATGCTTTTGACTGCTTCAAAAGCGCTTTTGAACTTTTCAGCAAAAATCGCACCAATCCAATCAGCAATTGGCTTAAGAAGCTTTTCCCACAATTCACTTAACGACTCCATGATTGCCTGAATTGCCGGTTGTAAATGCTCTTTCCATATGGCTGCAGCTGTCTCTTTTAACAAATCAAATAATCCGGACCAGAAGTTGCGAAATCCTTCACATTTATTCCAAAGAAGTACAAATGCTGCAACCAGTGCCGCTATCCCCGCAACAATCCACGTGATTGGAGATGCGAGCATTGCAGCATTTAACCCTATCTGAGCTGCAGCAGCCGCCCACCCGCCTGCCGCCTGAACTGCATCAAGTACATTTTTTACGGCTACAACAGCATTATAAGCAGTAATACCTGCAACCAATGAGCCTATTGCCGCAACAACTGCTAAAATCGGTGTAGGAATAGAATTGAAGATATTCCCAAATACCTCTCCTACTCTTGGCAACAAATTGTCGACAACCGCCGTCAAACTTTCTTTAAAGTCGTTTATAGCCACATCCAAATCCGCATCGGGATTCGCAAATGCAACAAGCAAGTTGCTCCATGAGCCACTCAGCATAGAAAACGAACCACTTAAGGTTGTACTTGCTTCATTTGCCGCATTATTTGTAAGACCTAATGCATCAACACCCTTTGTGAGCATCTGCGTGACTGCTTCCTGATACTCAGCCATAGGAACCTCTGTGAGCTTTGTATAACTGTCACTCAAAAAACCTGCGTTTTGCGCCTGCTCAAGGAACCCTGCACTCGTAGCGGGTAATATCCCTGCGAACTGGTCGGCAATACTCTGATAGCTTGATGTACTCTTGGTTATCATCTGATATTTTTCCGAAAGCTCATCAACGCTTCTTCCGGTGCCGGTTGCAAAATCTGTAATCGCTTTCATTCCCTGCTTCGCAACCTCATATCCTTTTTCATCGCCAAGAGTACTTGCGAAGTTTGCACCGACCGAAGTCATAACCTCCATATACTCATTTGCGCTCATTTGCATCGTTTTAAAAGCTTTTGAAGCATCCTTTTCGATGGTTTTGTAATCAATTTCGTCGAATATCTTTTGCACGCCTCCGGAAAGCTGTTCAAAATCTGCAAAGCTTTTTATCGCTCCCGCTCCAATAGCTGCAAACGCTGCAGCTCCGGAAACGGCAATGCCCTTCAACGCTTTCTCTGCTTTTGAAATTCCATTTCGAATACTTTGTAAACCGTTGTCTAAACCCTTCTCGTCTATCTGAACGGTCAACAAAATACTTCCATCACTTCCACCTATTGCCATATCTTCACTCTCCTTTCATCATTTTTGTATATAATAAAAGCACCTATGATAAAAATCACAAGTGCTTAAATTATTTAGTTTCGATTATTCTCTTTACTATAATCTCGTTCTTTTATTCAAATCAGTCTTGTCTCCTGTTCTTATGGTGATATTTTTTATCGACCGGGCGGAATAGTCTCTCTCCTCGGTCATTTCGATAATAACGATCTTTTAAAGTTCCTTGGTTTAAGCCACTCCTCCTTGCTGCTTCAGCAAAACACATCAATTCGCCTTGATATTCAACATATACATTACTTCTTCTGTTGCCAGCTTGTTCCATATCTGTCGCCCAACAACAATTTGCTGGCTCATAATTCCCATTAACATCTATTCGGTCTATTGATAAGTCATCACTGTAGCCATTTGCCATTGCCCAGTCGTAGAAAGTCTTAAAATTATTTTTCCATTCAGCACAGATGGTTATCCCTCGTCCACCATATCGATTATACTCTTTATTTTTGTGATTGTAGCAACGTGCTTTCATACTGCACCAAGAATTGTACAATCTTGTATCTGTCAAGCCATGGGTTACACTTCTCGTCCTCACTATTTCTCGTTGCTTACACGAACAAGAGGTAGTGGTCCCTTTCAAAAGACTTTCTCCACAAATCACCTTTTCATTTCCACAATCGCATCTGCATAACCAATAAGAATGCCGTCCTTTTCTCGGAACAAACTCCAACACAGTCAACCTACCGAACCTCTGCCCTGTAAGGTCTTTTTTGAACGTTTTGCTCATTGCTTCGCCTTCTTTCTCTTAAGCTCGGCTTTGAGGGCGCGTTGACCTTTGATGTAGCCAAAATAGAAAGCGTGGGAGAGCCCTATGAATGCATTTTTTGTCGTTTCCCTGATTAGCTCTTCAACCTCCGAAAAATTCATATCGTAGTTATGATTGATTTGTCCTGACTGCAAAATTTCTTCAAATGATTGCATAATAAAATTCTCCTATCAAATAATTTTTTGTTTGACAGAAGAACTCACCTGTATTATAATATTTACAGATAGAGTTTTCTCTGTCGGTCTTGAGAACCCTGTTAGCTTTGGTCGGCAAAGGGTTCTCTTTTTTACTTTTGGTTTAAATCTTTTCGGATACATTCCTTAATATATCCTTGTTTGCTTTTAACTGTGCTCAATTTTTCGATGATATCCTTGTCTGTCTCATTATTAAGCTTCAGTTGATAGCGCGTGGTATGAGTTTTATCATACTCACGTTGGTCAAATGTTTTTGCCAGCTTCGGTCACCTCTTTCTTATCGCAAGTTCAATGAGCTTCGCTATGCCGATACAGATAAAACAAATACCGCAAACTTTTAAAATCGTCATAATCACTTGACAATGGCACTGTTTTGAAATATAATCGGTATAGGAGGGGTTTCCCCCTCCACCTATTACTCAATCATTTTACCGATGATTAAGAGTAATAGTCCGACTAAGAAATCTACCAGAGCATCAATGAGACGGTCGCTTATGGTGGATTTCTTTTTCTTTCGCCTTGCCATTGGCTTCCTCCTTCCTCATTTGATGTATTTATTATACCATAAAGGTACACACCTGTCAAGTGTTTTTAAAAGATTTCTGAAAAAAGTTTGAGCATAGAAAAACCCACGCTTCAAAACAAACGTGGGTTTATGTATTTAAATTCAAAGACCGAGCAACTGCTTTTTCTTTGCTTCAAACTCTTCCTCTGTTATAACGCCGCTATCAAGAAGCTGCTTGAATTTAGCTATTTCGTCAGCTGCACTTTGCTCCTGCACAACTGGTGGAGCTGTCGGAATACTCTTATTGGAATCGCACATAACCTGGAATAAAGACAATATTTCTTGTGCTTGGCTTTCGCAGGTTCGATATATTATACTATTCTTCTTGGTTTCCGATGTAATCAGGTATATATATTCTGTCGGTGATGCCATATCATTCAAAGTAATTTTAATTTTCAAAGAAGTGCAGGTCGGTTTTCCGGTTCTTTTTCCGGTTGCTCCACCTACAAGTGCGCCCAAACCTCCGAACAAAATACCTCCAGCTACCGCACGACCAAGACCGCCTTTTACAATTGAGCCTCCATCTTCTAACAGTTCAAAGTCAATAACATCATCATAAGAATGAATACGGGGATTCTTTACCTTTCCGCCAAATCCGTCAGGAATAAACCATTCCCGCGCATTTTCGTCCACTTTGAGCCATCCGGCAACTTCCTTTGTCACTTGAAACGTCTCAAGCTTTTTCGCATTGCCCTCTCTGCTCTTTATTGTCTCTTTAATAGCCTCCGCTGTCATAGTTTTTGTAGGTACCAAAACAGTAAATCCAGCAGCTTTATAACACTTCTGACACACCCACAATTTGTCCTTGATTGGAAACTTTTTTGAGCCGCAAATTTCCCCGCAAACAGCACATGTTGCCTTTGATGAAAACAATCCCATAACGTTTTCCTCCTTGTAAAATAAAAAATGTGCAACCCCGACAAGCAGAGCTGCACATGAAAAATGCACGACTCTGTTTGTAAGGTTGTCACACCAATTACATTTCTCTTATACGCCCTCAAAAAGGGATAAGAAAACAGAGGATGCACCCTTCACAAAGAAAGATACCCCTTTTCGAGTTAAGATATAAGAGAAAATATATTCCATCTTAAAGATATTTTATTGGTGTGACACGCTTATTATATATTATATTTCAAGGATATGCAAGAAAAATGTTTAAATTTGTCAA
Source organism: Eubacteriales bacterium (assembly GCA_045537045.1). Lineage (GTDB taxonomy): Bacteria > Bacillota > Clostridia > Oscillospirales > JAAYXM01 > SIG480. The sequence goes on along the minus strand of JAZSOS010000043.1, from coordinate 28,415 downwards.
AAAACACTATTTTTACCAATCTGCAAGCAAAAACGCCTCTTCTTCGGCAGAAAGAGCGCGGGGCAGTTCAACAAGCTTCCGGTTATCGCGAAGAAATTCCTCTTCCCACTTTTCAAGCTTTTTCCCTTTCATGCGCTTATTCCGGATTGAAATAATGTTTGCGAAGGTGCATTCGCCTATCTCGAAATATCCAGCAAGAAACGTCCACCAATGGGTGTATTTTCTGGGCGTGCGGACATCATACCCGAGAATGCGGCTCACCGGCGGGGAAAGTTGCGGGAAATCGTGCGACCAGTCCATAAGACGCGGCCGTTCCTGTTCACGCTCGGTCTCACTTTCTTCTTCACCGTAATTTATAATTCTGAGCATCTCACGTACAAGTGTCTCCGTATCGCACGCATCCGTCAAATCCTTATAGAAAATACGCAGTGCACACTCCATTCTGTATTCAGGCGGAAGCTCTTCGTCGTTGAGCGCCTCCAGAACATCGAGAACAACGCGGTAATCGCATCTGTTTCGTATCGGATATTTCCTACCGTCTGCAGTTACGGAAACGGGCAAATCCCACGTCATTTTTTATACGCTCCGTACTTGTCGAGATGCTTTTTCATCTTCGCCTCAACGGCCGAGCTCGCCTTCTTTATGTGCTTTTCTATCTCCGGTCTTATCGCTTCGATGAACTGCATAAGAAAATAATCGCCGTTTACAATTGCGAAAGGTGAGCAGTGCTTAAACACTACTGCAGAGACCTCGCCGCCAAATGCAACATCGAGTTCTTCATACAAGACATTCTGGATTCGGCGGAACTCTTCGATTTTTTCAACATCTTCAGGTGTTCCCTTTGCATCGAGCCGGACATCATCAAGTTCCTTTATTCTCTCCGAAACCCTGTCCTGAAAATCTTTAAGGCGGACGGATAAGTTCGGATCATTCGGATTGAAATATATATTCTGTTTATCCCCATTATCAAACTCAATGGGAAAAGCTATCTTTCCTGTATTCAGCTTCATTATACAAAACCTCCTGATTTAATGAAAAGCCGTCTCTCCAGTTAAGAAGAGACGGCTCTCGTATTATTCCTCACTGGCTGTTGCAGTGTTCTGCGTGAACGTTATCGTTTCGCCGTCTTCCTTAGGCATTGTACCGCAAGTGCGTTTGTTTGCGTAATGGATATCAATGTCAAAGGACAGATACCCGCCTGCTTCGCCGTTGAACGAGTTGACCGAAATCAAAACGTCCTCTTCAAGACGAGCCAGACACGTGTCCGCATTTGCACCATCGACAAACTCAAACTTCTGCAAAATCTTCAACGCATCGAGTTTTGACTTGTCGCCCGAATACCATGCATCGAAGAGAAGCTTACCGAGCTTGCTTTCTTTACGCAAGCGTACAACGACTCCGCTCTGTGTCGGCTGTGCCGTACCGCGCTCGATATCAACAAAGCCGAGAACATCAGGAGTCTTTGTGACGTCCTCGTTTTCCTCAATAGTCCAGCTTTCAACGCCTCTGCCCTGAAGCTCCCAGTTCGGAGTTGTTGTGCCTCCGACATCGGCGTAAATCTTGAACCTTTTTGTTTCAATCTTTGGATTTGCAAAACTGTTAAATTCTGATGACATATTCTCCCTCCAATCTTTAATACTGTCCGTTTCTTAGTGCGCTGTTAAGTGTACGGTACAGCTTGTTTTTTTGCCCCGCTTTTTCTGCCGCCTCATCCCAGTGATGCGTGGAATACGGGTTGTTTTTTTGATATTGCAATTCTCTTCCGGAGGGAATTTTCTTCACTTCCTTGCGGGATTTCCACCCTTCATCGGTAAGAAACCCCGCTGCTCCGGTTTTGGGATCCACATAGACTTCGCCGTAATACTGATAGGCAGAATACGGCTGGATGTACTCTATTTCCCACGGCCGGATTTTAGCCGTGTCCTGCATAACGCCGCTATCCTTTGGCGTGTATGGGTCAATGAGCTTTTTCCACGTCGTGGCTGCAAACTTCCCGAAACGGTCATTTTTGATTTTTTCGCGGATTCGCTGCTCGTTCAGTTCAAGCCTGGCATTCACGCTCAATCACCCGCCGTCTTGCACGGTTTATGTAGCGAACCCGCACTGTTATAAAAAAGGCTATAATGTTCTCTGCGTGGTTTACATAGCGTATTTGCGGAACGGGCGGATTGCATTCTATCTCGGTCACGGTTTCGCCGGTTATCTCTGGAAGAAACTCCGCTTCGTTACACATTTCAATCCAGTCACATATCCCACGTACCTCATCGAATGTAAGAACGTTGATGTTCTCTTCCGGTGCGCTGCTGTCCTGTCCGTCATAGAAGCGGAAGCAGTTTATCTGATAATCCTCGTACACAGACGGATACGGATGTATATTACAAATGTAATCCCCATTAACATCCGTTTTCTCGTTCCTTTGTACCTTTTCGCTTGCGCCCTGCGGAAGAATCACCGACTCCCCCGCTGCTTCCGTCGTTCCTATGCTCCAGAGCTTTTCAAGCCCCGGACATTTGCGCATAAACTCAAATAGCTCTGCTGTTTTGCTCATGCATTTCCTCCTACGACACTGCGATATGGTCCACGTTCAGACCGTGAATGTTGACCGATACGGACGTGACACGAAAACCGCGTTCACGGTACCTCTGCTGCAGTTCTGCATACTCTGCCGCATTTGTCACCATATCGTCAACTTCGCCGAAAACGATAAAATCCCCGATTTGCACGGTGTATTTGTTCGCCCGTTTTTCCTCAGAAAGAGAATAATAACTTTCGGGCGGCAAATATCCTGAAATGTCTTTGGTACGGAGCCGAGGGTGAGACGTGCGCTTCTCAACCGTCGTATCCGCACTTGAACTTGTAAGTTCACTGCGACAAAAGCATTTCTTTATCACCGCGCGACAAAAGCTTCTCGGAATATCTTTCTCAGCAGGAATACTGTTGTATACCGTAACCGTTTTATTCCACAAATCCGTCATACACTGCACCCACGATACAAAAGCGGAGTTCCGTCCGGAAGTGTCTCATTTTCAAGATATCTGAGGATGAGTTCATCAACCTCTGCCTCCCTCTCTGCAAGCGACCTGCAAGTCTCGCTTGCAGAAACACCGTCCGAAGACTGACTCTTGCCTGTAATTCCGCGTCTTGATGCATATGCAGCGTAAAGCTCTATAATCTCAAAAGAAAGCTCTGACACAGCATGAGGAACATAGTGGTTGGGATCGTCTATACCCCATCCCATTCTCCCTTTTGTTGCGTTATATATGGCTGCATGTGCATATTGAGCAGCAGTTTCAAACAGTCCTCTTCCCTCCTTAGAATTAGAATACGAATTACCGCCCATTCTGAGATAATCTGTATAAGATATACCATACCTATCCATACCGTATCACCGCCGTTTCGTTATTTATCCGAAGTGCCTTCCTGTTTCGGTTCCTCCTGTTCCGGCTTTTCCCGTTTCGGTTTGCCGAGCTTCTTCTTTCCTATAACCTTCGACATAATTTACACCCCCTTACGCCTTAGAGTGTGCATAGATGCCTGCAAGCTTGTTCTCGTATACATCGGCAAGGCCGTATGCACGGTAGAAGAAGAGATATCCGTCGCTGTCCTGGTTGTCCTCCGGAGAGATAACTTTATTAACAACGTGCTTCGGATACTGCAGAACCGCAGGCTTATGAATAATCATAAAGTTGATATCACTTCCGGTTGCGGTAAAGCCACCAACCTCTTCACCTTCGCTCTTACCATCGTTAAGGGTAATCTGCGTATTAAAGCGACTCTGCGGAACCTTGATAATCTTTGAGAAAGAGTCGAGAACCTCTCTGGACTTGGTTGTGTCAACCGCGCGAACAGCATTGTAACACGTCGGGGTGATAAAAAGAATTCTGTTCTCCTCCGGAACCTCATCCTCATCCATCTTGCTCTGACCTGCAACAAGTGCTGCAAGAACTGCGTTTCCGTCTGCGAGCGTGCCTGTAGCTAAAGATATTCCCTCACAGCTTGCATACATTGCAAAACGAAGAGCATCCATTTCCGGAACCACGCGTGTTCTGATAAACTCACTTGAGAGCTTACCAAAAGCTGCTCCCGCAGTCTCCTCGTTGTCCATCGCGTCGACAGAGAACTTTCTGCCACGGTCATAGTTGAACTTAACCGTTTCCATCGTGAGATTAACATCACCCTTCACATAGCCGTCGTTGCGTGAGTATTCCGCAAGTCCGTCCATAGAGAGTTTCGGGACGATAATCTCATTTGTGTTTGCGCCCATCTGTACAAGTGACGAATCTCCGTCAAGCACAGCCGAAGTTGCGGAGTGCTTGTATACTTCATCAAGAAGGGCGATATACTTTTTAAAAAGTGCTATTACATTTGCCATAATTTAATTTTCCTTTCTTTTAGTTTTTCAGAGGCGGAAGACCCATAATCTCACGCGCCTTTGCATCGTCGATTGCCTCTCCGTCAAAGCCAGGACGTCCACCCTCAAGCTTGTATGCTACAACGTTCTCAAACGCTCCGGCATCGTCTTTTGTAAGCTGAGTGAAGATATCGCTGTCGGATTTGCCGGCATTCGTTTCATTTCCAACAGCTTCCGTGAACTTTGCGAGGTAATCAGCGCGGATTGCATCGTGAGCGAACTTCTTCTCACCCACAACCGAATCGAAGCGCGTTGCAATCGCCGCCGCCTTTTCCTTTGCAAGGCGGTCTGCCTCTGCTTGCTCTTTTTCTTCCTTTATCTGCTTCTGCAGATCTTCAAGCTGCTTTTTATAATCATCAGCTGAGCTTGATTTTTCCGAAAGCTCCGAGATTTTATTCTCAAGACCTTCCTTGTCCTTTTTGAGAGTGTCATTTTCAAGCTTTATTGCGTCATAATCACGCTTCGCCTTTCCGATATCGGCTGAATGGATATCAAGAAGGGCATTAATCTGCTCGTCTGTTACTCCCTCAATGTGCTTTTTGATGTCTTCTCTTGTCATTTTGACATTTCTCCTTTCAGTTTGTTCTCGCGGTTTCTTTCCGCTTCGGATTGTTAGTTTCGCGTCATTCCGGACAAAAGTGTATAAAAAAACTACCGTACAACATTGTTATACAGTAGTTGATTTATTAAGTTGTGAAACTCACTCATCTACCTGAGCTTTGAGTTCCTTTATTTTTCGAAGGGCTTCCTCGTCCACTTCCCTGAACAAATGATTATTGGAATCCAATCCAGGCGACCACAAACCTTTTTTCTTGGCTTCTTTTTCTATTTCGTCACACTTTTGGTTCGCCTCATCAATTATTTTGATATATTCTTTTTTTGCCTCTTCTTTGGTCACCTTTTCCATCTCCTATAACCAACTTTTGCTTCACTCGCTTTTTGAATCATTTTCGCATGCCAATAGTTTTCTTCAGAATCCCATTCATCCGGTATTTCGTCGATATTTTCACTGTCCCACGTGAATTCATAAATGTATTTTTCGTCGCATCCACGTAACGAATCCAGTTTGTACTCTAAGAATAGTTGCAAGTCATCTTTACTGAACGTGTTTAATGTCTCATCTATAGGATGATTATGGCTCACAGTTGCACCGCGCAACTTATCCCCCAAGTCGTAATCCGGGAACACTCGATTCTTTATTCCATAACAACGATATATTTCCCCGTTTCTTGTGATAACGAGGGCGTTTTCTATTTCATCATTCATAACAAACTGTTCAAACTCTGTTATAGTTTCGGCAACTGCTGCTTTATCTGAATAGTCTATGCGCTTTATCAATTTAGGCTCTTCATGAAGCGGAACACCCTCTTCGCCGATTTTGGCAGACAGCCCTTTTGATATATTATAACCTTGTGTTTTTGCATTGTCAACACCTCGGTTCTTGGCAACGCCCATTCTTTGGTACTGAGGCTTGATTCCAGACACATCAGCTATCTGATTATACTTTTCAGTATAGAGTTTGATTTTTTCGTTACACTCACGGACAAGTTTCTTATCTCCACTCGCTTGTGCCGCGGTTTTTATATCACGTTGCTTACGAACCTCTGTTTCGAGCCACCGCATAGACTGTCGGCACTCATATCCGGTCATTAGCTTCCCGTCAATATCGAAAGTGCGTTTGTTCTGCTCATTAAGCCGGCGTAGCTCTTCAGAAGAGTGTGTCGGTTCCGAAACGCCCAAAATAATAGGTGTTTTAAAATGCAAACATCCATAATCAGCAAGCGCTTCAAGCGCACGGTCTGCACTTTCGTATGTGATGCCGTTAACGGTCTTGCCCCCACCTAATGCGTACTGTTTCCCCTGCATGAACACGTGATTCGGTCGCGGGTTTGAGTGCCAGTCGATTTCAATGCCATCGCATCCGAGCTCTTCACCAATCATCTCGTTGTACTCAACGCTGACCTGCTTGGCACCCCACAAGACGTTCTGGCGAACTGCCGTATCAAGCCTACGCGTTACTCCGCCACCGTAGTCAATTCTCATTCCGCTTCCACCCAGTTCACGGATTGTATCGCGTACCGCGCTATTAAAATCCGCGGTTCCGGAGGTTACTGCAACCGCCGCTTTCCCGTATGCGTCGTATATGTATTTCTGCAGGCCGATAAAGTTCCCGCGTCTATTTATGAGCCCGAGTGCCTTTGTCATGCTCAGATTTATCATCGACTCACCTGAGGTTTTGGCAAACGCCCGAACCATTGCCTGCAGCTCACGATTTTCCGAGAGCGGAGCAAACATCTTGCCACGGTAATCATAAAGAACCTTGTTCGCGTCGTGCTGAGACGCAATAAGCTCGCCATACATCTTTTCGACCTCGGCAATGTTCATACCCGTAACGCGTGCAAGCTCTTTTGTAATCGCCTGCATATCCTGTTTTACAAACGCTGCGTTGTTTATAGCCTGTGCATCGGCAACACTCATTTTGCCTATAGCCTTAATGCGTTCTCCTATGCGTTGCAGTGCTTTCTGTTCAAAGCCGGCAACGTTTTGCCAAAGTAAATCAGCTTGCTGTTCCAGCCGCTCTGAATACTCAGACATTCACATCATCCTCCCGAGATGATTTTCTCAAGTGCGTCATCAGAGTTTTTCTTCTTTTGTTCTGAAATTCTTGAAAGCTTCTCCTCAATTGCATCCTCGTCAAGGTTCGGGAACGTCCACCGCACGAGGTCTCGTTCTTCCGCGGCCCCTGCATCAAACGCTTCCTGAAGCTGTTGCCACTGTTCCTTGCTGTCTGCAAAAGGATCCCACCAGTCAGACTGATATTCCCATGCATCAACCGGAATATTCAAGAAAACACAGTCAGCCTCAAGCGTCATTCTGTTACCGGAGTCTATTGCATTGCGTATTTTCCCGATAAGTGCAAGCGTGTCTGCGTTCGCACGTCTGACTGCCGTTGCTGTAGAGGTATACGCTGTTTCGTTTTCGGTAAGTATTCCTTTGCTCGTCCCAACCTGCTTCTCGTAAAGCGCAAGGTCTGCAACAAGCTTCCCGTAATGTTCACTCCAACGCAGATTCGGATTGAATATATCAATATTCTTTCCATCTTTCCCTAACGTGTTTTTAACCGGAATAACGTTTTCAGCAATGTAATATCCTTTCTTTTCTTTGTCCGTTAGCAGATTTCTCGGATCCGTAAATATGACGGATTTTCCGTTTTTAAACTCATCTTTTATAAACTTCAAATCATCGGTTATTCTTTTTTCAATATCAGCACAACCGAAATTGAGAGGAACACCGTATACAGGAGAACAGCCACGGCTTGATACTGGGGACTTATACCGTCCGAAGCCGATGTGATTTGCGTTTGCAAAGCTTACGACTTCATCTTTCAGATGCGCCCAGCGTTCCAAATCATACGTTTTTCCATCCTCGGTTACGGTCTTATAGGACACCGTGAGTGTTCCGTTTTTATCAAGCTTGTGCTGCCTCAAAAGGTAATACACCCGGCTTTGTTTATCTACATACCAATCGATTATCCCTGCGGCCTCTATGATTTTATCTCCATCGGTATCAAGAATCCGAACCTGCTGTTGTGTCAGATAACTGTGTATAAGTTTGCCCTTCGCATCCAGAGCGGGGAAAACGTAATAATCTCCGTCTGCAAGCATATGCGCTGTGATATTGAATTTCTTTGCCTCGATATCTTCGCACAGCTCGGAAACAGGCTTCGAAACGCTTCCATCGCTTTTTATGCTGAACGTCGCTTCATTGTTTACAAGATTATTCAGCTTTTCAACAAATATATCGAGAAAATTTATGTGGAGAAGGTCTCTCCACGCCTGTGCATCCGTTTTTACCGGTGCTCGGTAAACTCTATTGTATGCGGTTTTTATACTATCCAACAGTATATCCCAAAACCGCTTGAATTTCCCAAACATAGCAATCACTCCCTAATCAATTAAATATAAATAATCATCTGCAATAGAATAAAAAAAAGCGTCGATAACGTCGATGTTCATGCTCCCATCGTCGCAAATCACGGCCTTTTCGCTCTTATCATCATATACAACTTCACTGAGTTGTTCGACTAGCGAAGCACACTCGTTTTCAACGACCTTAAACCTCCCCTGTGCCATAAGCCTCGTCAACATTATCGGTCTGTCCTCAAGCGGCATCCGTGCTTTTATGTGTGCAGCACTATCGAAGATGTAGCGCCAATTATTAAGGCTGTTAATCGTGGTGTAGTAATTATCATCCACATAGCAATATCGAACCATATTCAACAGTCTTTGCTTTTGGTTTTTCTTTGGCTTTACGTTATAGTCTTTTTCTATGCCTTCAATAAAGCTAATGGCTGTACTTTCTACATCTGCAAGGTTCAAGCCCTCGGGCTTTATCTCAACCGTTCGTAAAACAACCACTGTATTGTCCACCGTTATTCCTGTTGCTACTAAAGCAAAATTGGACTTATTTCCACCCAAGTCATACCCCACGCCAATGGTTTTATATTCTTTGGGGGCTTTTTCTTTGTTTATAATATATTTATTTAAATTGTTTGCAAAGTCGCGAAAAACAATTCCTTCTGCTCTCTGCCATTCTCCTAAAATAAAACGGTCAAAATAAACGGTACCCCGATATTCGTTTTCAAGGTTTCTGACAAATTCCGGAGAGAGAAATGTGTTGTCATACAGTGTGTATTTTTGATAAAAAACATCAGCGCTCTTGCTGTCCATGAATTGCTTGAACCAATGCTTAGGATCCTCCGGGTTGCACGTTCCATCAAACCTGCTATAACTCCTGTCGAGACGTGACTTGAGCATATCGAACACATCTCGATGCCATGTTGCAACCTCATCGCCGTAACAATATTTGATGCTACTGCCTCGCAAACGGTCAACCTGACTTATCTTATCCGCACCGATGCAATAAACCTTCTCACCGAACAATACAGCCGTGTTGTCTGATTTTATATTGCTTACGAGTTGCGAACCCCATATGTTTTGCAACGGCTCAATAATATTTCTTTGTAGAGTACTTTTGGTATTACCAAGTATAACATATAGCCCCGGTTGACCACTCACTGCTCTGATGCGCTTCGGGATAAGGTAATAATCAAGAAAGGTCTTTCCGCTTCGCGTCGCACCGCTCTTTATGTTCCACCGATGATTGCAGTTCTTCCAGAATTCTTTCTGTTTATTCGTCAGCGATAGCATCTATGCCTCCCAACACCTTATCAAGCTTGTCCATAACATCTTTGTTGTTATCCTGCTCAATTTCTCCGGTAAGCTCCTGAAGCTTTTCGAATGCTCGAACGTTCCCGTCCCGAGCTTCGGCTATCAGGCCGAGCATGCAAAGCGTCTTTTGAGTAAATTCATCTTCCTCAATGCCGAGATTCTTCATTTCCTTTTTGGTTTTGGCATCGGTAACTTCCAACGAAAGCAGTGTTTCAGCAAGCTGTCTGAACGTTTTTTTCTCACGTCTGACTTCAGCGCTTTTCTTGCCGCCTTTTTGAGCAATTTCTCTTTGCTCCCTCTTTGTTCGTTTATTAAGCGGAATCAAGTTCTGTTCATTTGCCAAAGTTTATCACCCCGGCACGGATGCCGATACATCCGTCCGGAACCGTAATCTTACCAACCTCACTGTATCAGCTCCTTTTCTGAAATAAAAGAAATAAGCAACAAGAGCCTACGGAGGTCTGGAAGCTCTCATCGCCTATTTCTTCACGATACTATTATATCATGGAATTTATTAAAAATGTTCCGCGATTTTTCCGCACTTTAAAGCTCAACAATTCCGTAGCAGGCTCTTGTGAATTTTTTTAATGCGCGATCCTTTATTGCATAAATTTTTGTCTTTTCGTAATTAAGCCTCTCACACAGTTCCTCTACATGCCGATTTGTCCGTGTTATGTAGAACCTGAAGAGAACCTCCCGCTCTTCGTCTGTAAGTGCATTTAGACCGTTATTTGTAATTCTCAACTCATATCGTACTATGCGAAGATTACGCTTTAACATCTCCCGCTCTACAATATTGCCAATGAGTGCATCTTCACGGCTGTTACCACCACCCCGCACCGGAGTTGCATCCGTTCTGGCCGCCTTTATTGACTCATAATCAATTTCCAGAGAACGGAGTTTGTCTGACAGATTTTCAATAGCACGTTTTCTATCCGAATACTCTGACAGCCGTTCAATGCTTACTTTTTTCCAGTTCATCTACTTTTCTCCTTTCGTCATGTTTTTCATCGTTTCTGACTTTCACAAGGTTCTCACTCTCCCTTTTCTTTTGTCTTGCGTACTCGCGGCAATACGTTCTCCGCCGATCTTCCGTGCACTTCGGACAATGCTTCGCTCTGTTGTTTCCCGCCTTAAAGGATGCTCCACAAATAATGCATACTTTATCAATGCGCGACAGGTGTCCTCTGTCTCCCTCGCCTTCTATGTATCCGGTGCCTTTCTTTTTCTCCGGTTTCGGCTCCGGAAGAGTGTGTCCGTATTTCTCGACATACTCGCCGTACTTCATACCGAGCTTACGAGCTTCAACGCTGATAAGTTCGATCTGTTCCATTGATGTCATTGTTCTTGCTCCTTCTCAAAACGTCACAACTGCATTCAGAACAGCAGCTGCAATCCAGTAAATTACCTTCCTCACGTCTCCGGCTGTCGCATATGTCACTGCCGCTCCGAGGTTGCAGACAATCAGAATCAACGGGAATATGTGTGTTTTCGTCATTGGTCTTTCCTTTCAAACTTTAGAGTATTTTATAGCACTTTTGAGTAGTTACTCTCGCTTCTCTCCGTGACTGCAAAAATGCATTCCTTTAACTGTATTTTGATGCACAAAACAGCGATGATTTCCCACATTGTCAATCCTTCTCGCCTTTTTACAATCCTTACACCTTACCACTTCCACAAAGTCGGCTTTGTTTTTGAAGTGTTCACACAGCCCGTCAGGAGTTCCCCTGTATTCCATAAATCGGTTCAGGTCAGTCTCGCATATGTTCCCTCTGAAATCAGAGCAAACCTTGTAGTATAAGCAATCCTTACAAGTCATTCTGCCTTACCTCTTTATGAATGCACTTACCGCATACCGCCATTACTCCGCACCGCCTTTCTCGACTATCTTGATATATGCATTATCAAGCAAATCATTTATAGTGTAATGGTCGCTATCTCCTACCCAATTATCAGCATCATCATAAAACGCCCAAGCAGTATATGGCTTTGCTTTTATGCCTGTATATTCTTCGAGTAAACCATAAGCCGTTTCTCTGTCAGAACGAGATAACACATCTTCTATTTCTGCAAGCTGCTCTTTTGTTATGGTATTGTCCATCACTCCGCACACTCCTCTTTTTCAAGAATATTGTCTATGACCTTTGTAGCATCAAGCAAAGGCGTTGCGATTTTTTCATTCAAAGCGAAGGCAACGCCCTCAATCTTGCCGAGCATTCGCAGTATGGTTCCTTTGTCTTTCAGTGTCACTTCTCCGCACCTTCCTTTCGCAATGCCGCTTCTGCTTCTTCTTTTGTGAGGAATACGGTTTTGCCAAAATCGTCAATCATCTTTAATGTAAAAGGCTTTTTCAAAACCTTGTGGCATATCGTGCCTTTGGGAACATATTTTCTTTCAGCTTTATCCTCGTTCCAAAAGGTTTTATATCCCATTTGTTGTTCCATAACAGTAAAATATGATTTGGGCGTTCTTTTGGTATTCCGCTTGTGGCAGTGACCTTGCTCGTAACACTCAACATTTCCACATCTGCAATATGTTACAACATACACCGTATCCCCCACCTTACAAGGCGGTTTCATCCAACCATCAGCAAGAAGAATGTCGGCAATCTTATCTGTATTTTCCCACGCTGTAAAACGGAATGTTTTAGTTGCATTGTCTAACAACTCAATCAGTCTATCCCTCATTCCTGCGCACCTTCTTCCTCGACATAACACCAACTCTGCGGCGGTCTTGTTAAGCAATGATGCTCTCCGCATTTCTGGCAATCCACTAAACCGCCATAGGGGCATCTGTCGTAGTTTACAAACTCTCTCAACTCTTTCGGCTTGTCATATCTTTGGGGGCGAAGTATAAAGTGTGCATATAGAGGTTTGCCTTTGCTATACGCTTCCAAAAACTCTATAGGAACACACCCCTGTGCAACATACTCTTCAGGTATCATACTTACGTTTTGATATTTTTTCACACGCCAAACGTGATATTCCCCGATAACCTTGCCGAGACCAAAGCATTTTTTAGTCTCATAGCAATAATGCTTTCCTGTCGGCAGAGGTTTGGTTCGCCACTCAATCCTTTTGATACCGTCAAAAATATTGTTGGTGTTTGGCGGCTGTATGCTTATAAGTACAGATTTCATTCAGATGCGCCACCTTTCTCGGCTTCTACCAATCTTTCCACAGCCATTTTACAATGCTTAATTCTTCCTTCAGACTTGTGCAACACACATTTTCCGTCCCAGTCCGAAGCTTCGCAATAATGACACTTCTTCATTACTTGATTTTTCTCTACTTCGATTTTCATTTCCCCTCATCTTCCTTTCTCTCCGTTAGTTCGGTTAAGGTTTCGTCACTTATCTCTATCGCTCTGGTGATAGCATCATCCCAACCTCGCGCCCAAGTTCCCGGTTCTGCATCGCAGCCACCTTCATTATGGAGCTTGGCTTTTACCTTCTCCGCAAACTCTTTCCGCGCTTCGGATTTGATTTCGCTATAAAGCATTCCCAGAGGCGCAAAAGCTTCATTCTCTTTCTGCAACATCCTAATTTGCATATCTCGTTCCGCAAGCATTTCCGCGTGTTCTCGAATTGACTCCTTGAATGCTTCAATCTCTGCCTTTGCGGAAGTTAAATCAGAAGTCAAATTTTGATTTCTGCGTTTTAGTTCTTCATTCTCTGCATTCTTGCGCTTGATGATGTCGAGAGCTTGCTTCATCAACTCTGTTCGGCACTCGTCGCAATCCCTTGAGAACTCAAGCAAAGGACAATCTTTACAACCTTGAACTTCTTCGGATATGCAACACTCCAACGCCGTTATAATCTCGTTTTCGTTCATTTCGGTTTTGTGTTCAGCCAAAACCAAAAACTTTTTATCCTCCGGAACAAGAGATACAACGTGCATTTCATTGATGGATTGATCTTGATTTATTCCTCCAACGGTTCCTTGGTATACCCGGTTTCTGTCTATACGCTCATTCACATCATCAATTATGATTTCGTCATCTTTATCCATCACGTGAATTAATTGTGATATTTTCATATTTCATCTTCCCTTCTCGGTTTCGTTCTTTGACCTGACATATTTTCTTTTGCCGGTAATTTTACAGTAAATCTCTTTCACAACGCCAAGTATCTCAGCTGCTTCAAAAGCGAAATCTTTGCTTTTATCTAAGTAACAAGTCCCGACAATTACACTGTTGCCTTTGATTTCTTTAACCTGTTTGACGTAGGTGAATACCGGTCCTGTTATTCTGCTACAATGAACAAAGTCACCAACTCGGATTTCCGCATTGCTGTCAATTATTGCATAACCCCCATCCGGGATATAAAGACCTTCACCCTCTAAACAATCTCCGCGAAACTCGATCAGACTGTATCTTCCGTTTTTTTCTCTGCCATTACACAGATATGTCATTTTGAACGTTTCTCCTTTTTCCATTGTTTGTTACCGCGTTACCGGTTGTTACCGCTGTTTTTAACCTCATCACCCGCGAAATATATATACTCTTCTTTTCGCTTTATGTGTATTTTTAATAAATATATGTATTATTTTTGCGGTAACATCGGTAACATCGGTATCAACGTCTTCCATGTTTCGCCTTCTTTTAGCATCCATACACAACGTGTCTGTGTTCCGTTTATCCTATGGTTCTTTGTTGTTCGCCCTTGATCACACCCGATTATCTCATTCCTTTTCGCCCAACTCAGGAATGCCGAACTGTTGAACCCTGCATCTGCCATCTCTTTATCGAAAACAGACTTGATGATATACACACCGTCATAGGTGACCTCGCCCCAGATTTCGCCCGTATAATCGCCGAAGCTGTTCTTTCTGAAACGGTTGAAATTGCGTTCAACAAGCTCGTGAATGTACTCGAGCGCCCGAGCGTTGATATCTACGTCTTCACGCTTTGTCATTATCTCTGCCATGTCCTCAACGGTTAAGCCGTTATCATCCTTGAAAAGCAAATCTGTAACAACCGCATCCGCAGCCAAGATAACGCTCGCCGATGCAGCCTGTTTTTCGGTGCTGTTTGTTTTAAGCAATTCTGAATAGTACGCTCTCTGCAGTTCACGAACCAGCTCAATAACTCCCTCGCTCTGCAGATACTCAACAAACATTTTTCCGGCAAAGCCGTAATTTGTACGAATAACCTCACACATACCGACAAGGTCCGTGTATATCTTGTCCTCGCACTCTATTTCAATGATTCGGTTTACCGCACCGCCTCCGCTGTGTACAGAGCTTATCGGATGCTCACCGTTAGTTATAAAGCAATTGTGCCATACGTTCTGGCGTTGCAATCCTCCTGTTTTCGTTCCGCGCGTTTTGCCGGTTCCCTCGGTGAGGTGATATATAATTTTATCAAAGTCACGGGCTCCGGAAGCAGCCTGAATCTGAAGCTCATCTATGCACATTGGTAGGTTATTCAGAAACGTAGCTGTCATTTCCTGACCGACAAGAGTGGAATTGAACGTAGTGATATATTCGCCAACTTTTGGTGATGCCCAGACGGAAGCAGCAATCATAAGTCCAACTGTTTTACCTGTTTCCGTACCTCCCCACGCATGAAAAAAGAACGGAAGTAGTCCACACGGTTCAAGCAATACGCTCGCAAAACTCGCTGCAAGGAAAAAACGCCCTGCGGTCTTCTCTGCCCGAAGTTTACGCATAATATCCAGCCATTTATCAAAATCACCTTGCGCTCTGATTGCTTCAAACGAATGCTTAAAATTCGCCGCGCCGTCAAAAACAAGTTCGTCAACATACGGTGAAAATTTGTTTTCCCCTACCCAACCACAGCGCCCGACAGATTTCTGCTCGTCTATCTCGTTGTAATTAAGTTGTTCAAGTTCCAGAAGGTATGTTGAAAGAGATTTTGCGTTCTCAGAGTTCACCATAATACCGTTTGCTGCAAGCTGCAGAATGCTGTTAGAGCTTGCAAGAGTCGCTTTTTCAACAATAATATTGCGCCATGTTCTGCCTTTTCTGTATGCGAGCTTCAAATGTTCCTCTCCTGTGTCGATATTTACAAGCCTCTGTACCGGCATTATCGGGTGCCGGCAAACAGGAACCTCGTAGCCATGCTTATCTGACGCCATAACCCCGTTCTCATCACAAATGTATTCCCCGCTCAACAGCTCTATTTCCTGACCGTCAAAAGCAGTTGCGTTATCCACTTTTAATCCGTTTTTCTTCTGCATCGTTTCTAGATATGCATTCCAAAGGCCCACGAAGCTTTTTACACCAACAGATGATGCCTGCGCTTTCATTTTTTCCCGCATCTGTGAAAGCTTGAATTTATCATCCCGGAGCGCGTAAAGAAATTCATACGGTTTCGATGAATTGATATAATCCATCGCTTCAAAACGTGGCAACACACTTGTGTCAACTATTTCTGTATTCAACTTCGTTACCTCCTTTCATCTATGAGATATTCAATGTATTTGATATTCTTCACTGCTCTTATGTAGCGTTCGTCGATTATGAAGTCTCCGCGCTTCGGCTTTAACTCACGTATGGCCTTATCGTATTCTATCCACTTATCCATAAGTTTCCAATATCTTTGTTTCGCCTCTTCTTCAGCAAGTCTTTCGGCTTCCTTCTTAGCAAGATATTCTATACGTTTCCTTTCAAGCTCCGCCTTTTTTTCTTTTGTTATTTCGCTCTTTATCGGTAGACCAAGAAAAAAGTCGTCATTAATCTTTGCGAGCGCATCTTTGAAATTGAGATTCATTATCCGTTGTACAAAGGTAATAACATCACCTCTGGCACCGCATACAAAGCAATGAAACAGTTCATCCGAAATTCCCATATTATACCCTTTACCTGAATGTATCGGACACGGTATACGATTTCGGATCATATTTGTATCGGGGAGATACCGACGTACAGCATCATATACCGAAACGCTCCTGTGTATTGAATCAACTATTAATCTGCTGTCATTCATCGGTTCTCCCTCACTTTCTTAATGTTGCACTTCGGTGAGTATTCGGATAATCTCTTTTCCGGTTGCCATCTTGCTGCAAAACCTGAACTCCACGTCATATTTTGCAGACATTGCAGACAAAACCTTATACAACCGTTCCCCACTCATTGCCATAGGACTTTGCCTGAGGCGCGGATTCTTCCAGTTCATAACATCGGAAAGGCTTTTGATTTTCCCACCATGCTCACAAAGAATAAACAATTTAACCCCGAGTTGCTTTGCTCGTTCGAGTTCCGCGCGAAAACGTTTATGTTCCTGGCATACATTCCGACACAGCTCACCGAGATTCTGTTTTCTGTCGATGCAAAGGCGAGCGTTGTCGAGAGACATATAATCTCCAATGGGAAGCTTTGATACAAAATGTACAACTCCGTTTTTTTCGAATGTATCAAGAATTTTCCTGATGGCTTTAGCTTTTTCTCTTGAATCTATCTGTATCGTCAACATCAGAACGGCAAATCCCCCTCTTCACCCGGACCAAGCTCTTCAAAATGGGCAGGTTTGTTTTCTTTTGAAGTCCCTGCTTTACCAAGCGGAAATTCAATACTATCCACTGTAATTCCCCATGATGTCCGGTTATTTCCGTCCGGATCCATCCATTTACTGCTTTCCATTCGCCCTTCTACGGTTATACCATCGCCTTTGTGAAAATATGTATTGACAAACACGCCGCTCTTGCCCCAAGCTGTACAAGAAATAAAATCGGTTTGTTTTTCATCTTTCTTTCCAAATCTACGGTCAACCGCTACGGTGAATCCGCAAACTTCTGTGCCGCTCCCCGTAGTTCTTAACTCAGGTGCAGCCGTCAATCTTCCTGCAATAATAATCTTGTTCATGGTTCCTCCCTAAAAGTCCGTGAGCTCATCTAAACTCAACGGCCTCGATAATTTTTTTGTAATTCTGCAGTATGCACAATTATCACATCTTTCCGGTTCGATAATTCCTTGCCGTACCGCATCCATAAAGCTCAGTTTTTCTCTTAAAACTTCAATTTCTGCATCGAGTATATATTGAGGTATCTGAATAACCGAAATGTCCGGTTCGTCTTGTTTTGTGACGCAAGCGAGAAAGCACGGTAACTTATTGCCCTCTATATACTGGTATATCGCCATTTGAAGAGGCCAGCGCCAATACTCTGCAAAAGAAAGTTTTCCTTCTTCAGCTCTGTAAATGGGTTCAAAATCCTTTACCGTTTTAAAGTCTACTATGCGCTCCCCCTTGAGATAAACATCCAGCTTGCACTTAAACGGAATACCATCAATGCTCCCTGTTAAAATCTTTTGTTTTTGCCCCCTCAGATACGACATAAACAGCTTATCTTTTTTTACTCTGGCAATCATCTTGTTCGCCTTTTGGTATTCTGATTTAAGTTCTCCTGTGCGAGAATTGAATATTTCCGGATGTGTGTCCACAAATCTCTCGAAAGCCACTTTGCCCTCAAAGTATGCATCCACATAAGAGCCGATAAGCAGCGATACACTCTCTTTACGAACATATTCTTCGCGGAGTTCCGCGAGTGCGCGTGCCGGGCAATCGAGCATCTGCTTCACAAAAGAAGCCGACCAATATAACTCATTTGCTTCTCTTGAATGATAATTATTCCTTGTCAGCCTGAATTTCGGCATCGTTGACATTTTCTTCACCGTCCTCAGCCTTCTTTACTACGTTTGCTCGCTTTTTTGCACAGTCCGCACAAAGTTTGCTTCCATACTTGCTCTCGGTATATGCAGCGAGCTGCTCGACATTCATTCCGATCGCCGGCGCGATGTTCTTTCCGCAATCCTCACATTTTATTTCGACTGTTTTCGGATTAAACTTCCGGACTCTCAACGCTTCAACGACCTCGCCAAACGCCTTGACCTTTTCTTGCCCAATCTGAATCTTTCGGCCTCTCCACTGTTCTATATATGGTGTACCAAGATTCTTTGTAATCTGTTTTGCGTTAGTAGCGTTCAGTATCATAGGCTTGTCCTCGTTAAAATAGCAAACAAGGCACTCTTCTTTCTTCCCATCCGCCCCGGTCACTACTTCTTGCTTTACATCCTTTATCGTAAGAATAAGGTCTTGCCCATCCTCAATGCTATACGCGCCAAGATAATTGGGGTTTGTAAGCTTTTTCCAATGTGTCATATTAAATTTTCCTTTCGTTTTGACATTTATATTTTCCATGCATCACAGCTCGTGACACATTCTCCGCAACCGAATATGTATCCATCCCGATCCTTGTATAATGTATCCGTTTCTTCTCCGCATATCGGACACCTTGGAACCGGATGTTCTTTCCCATCAGGAAATCCGGTACGTTCAAGATTAGCTATCACTGGATGTTCATACATTTTTTCGCTTCCTCTTTCTTTTTCCCGGCTGCCACTTTTTGTAGTGAAACCCGTTTACTTCATCCCATAGGAAATACCCTAAATGCCCCTTTTCTTTCAGTTCCTTTAAAACTGCAAGACATTCTTCAACCGGCCGACATTTACACTTAGCCACGCGCTCAGCAAGTTCTTCCAACGTCTGTTTCATATCATCTTTGATACACATGGATATAACTGTAAGTGTGGAGTTGTTTTGGGGGTCTCCCGGGTCCACCGCCCAGATGCGAAGTCTCATTTGGGCTACGGTGGCTTTCCGTCCGCATTTTCTTTTTCCTTTGTTCTCACTCACTGTTTACGCCTTCCTTATCAAAGGTTTTGCGTGCGCCAAGAACTGCATCAACGCAGATGCATACCCCTGCACAAACCCCGAACACAATCGCCCAAACTCCGCACAAGACGAAGAAACACTCAAGATATGTCATAGTTTTCGCACCTTCTTTTTTCCTCATTTCTGCTTCCAAGTATTTGCGTTATTCTCGCATCCATAGACTTTGCAAGGTTATAACAGTTGCCGTGTGATATGTGATTCTTCCACGCATTGTATGAAGCATTAAATTTATCAATCGACAGTTTGCCGTCAACAACCATTTTTGCCATTTTTATGTATTTGCGTTGAGCATTTCTCTTGTTTTGGTTTTTGAGTTTCCTTATCACCTTGCCATTTGTAGTCACATAGGTGTGAAATCCGAGATAGCTCACACCGTTTTTGAACGGGAATATTTGCGTCTTCCCATTCAAAGCAAGGTCTAAAGTCTTTAAGAACTCTGTAATCACGGTCAGGCAATATTTTAAATACTGTTTATCATGGTGAATCAGATAAAAGTCATCCATATACCGGCCGTAAAACTCAATGCCAAGTTCGCCTTTTATAAGCTTGTCCATACTGTCCAGGTAAAGCAGCGCAAAACCTTGGTTTATCTGATTCCCGAGAGGAATGCCTTTGCCATCGGTACTATCGATGAACAAATTACATAGCCAACACACATCTGCATCGTCCGAAAAGTGATATTCAACGATATCTCGGAGTTGCTCATGCGGGATGCTATAAAAGAACTTCGATATATCACACTTCAGGATATAACCGTTATGGCCGTATCTATGGTAAAACTCTTTCATGTGTTGCTTTAAGCGGTCAAGTCCGAAAAGCGTTCCTTTTCCCTTTTGTCCGGCGCAATTGTCGTATATGAAAATATCTTGTAATCTCGGGAGAATCACATTGTCACATAAACTGTGCTGCACAACCTTATCTTTAAAAGAAGTTGTTTTAATAACGCGCTCTTTGGGTTCATATACCGTAAATTCAGAATACGGCGATATTTTATATGTCTTTGTTTTTAACTGCGCTATCAGGGCATTCACTCCATCAAGAGCCATAATATTGAACCTTGCAGAGCTTTATTTGAAGCCTTTGCCGCTCTTGGATTTCCGATATGCCCTGTACATATTTTCAAAATCAATTACTTTCTCAAATTCGGTCATGCAACACAGCCCCTTTTTGTTTATCCATACGGAAAGGTTGCGCGTTCTTTTGATGTGGTGCATTGATTTCGGCATAAGCCTACTCTGTCGAGCTTTCCACCAGTACGGACGAACGCCGTTATTGTTGTTGTAGTTATTGTTGTTGATGTTGCCATCGGGCGAAACGCAAAAGAAAAATACAACGCACAACCTATCGGGTTTAACCCCTTTCGCTTTTTCTCCAAGCAATAGCCATAAACTTCACATCTGATACCAGTTTCGACCAATAATGTGCGGAATCTCCACTCAATATATTCAGTTCCATCGAAAGCTCGATATAGAAATTAAGCTGTTCGCAATATGTAATGGCCTTTGTTATGGTTTCGCATCTTGCACGTTTATCCGTTTTATTGTTTATTCGGTTCGCTTCGTGTAAGTTATCATATATATCAAGGCTTTTGTTTTGAATTTTGTCCACAAGCGAATGTCTGTACTTTTTCGGATATCTGTTGCAATTCGATGTGAGTCTAAAAGAATGTGTAGCTAATTCCTTTGCTTTGACTATCACCTTCAGTTCGGTATCAGCCATTGTTACTCCTCACAAGATACAGAGATAGAAGATACGAAAATACAAAACGGACGAGCGCCGCCATTGATGCCGTAGATACTGCTGCCGATGCCGCCAACGGGCGAAACGCAAACACACCATCTGTCATTTAAATGCTCTGAAGTGGAAGCAGGCGTAGCAAGCCACCACCATCCAGCATATTTATGTTCATCGAATACGCTTACGTTGTTTCTGTAAAAATCAAATGTCGGGATGCTGATTTTGCTTGTCATGCTGCCATACGTTTTCAGACCATCAAGGCTTGTCAAATCCACCTCGTGTTCGAGTATGTTCTCCGCGCCGACTGCAGCTTCGAGTTTCGGTAAAATTTCATCTTTCAATCGCTTGAGAGCGGAGCTGTCCGCGAAGTTATTATTCTTACCAAGCGACGAATCGAACACACAATCCTTTGCCACCGCAATGGCCTTTTCCTCATCACCGCTGAATTTTATAAACTCAATACCTGCTACGGTAAAAGTCCTCCCTGTTTTTACTTCTGATAATTTCATTTTCATTCTCTCCTTTACTTAGATACAAAGATATTAGATTTCAAGATACAAAACGGACGAACGCCGCCACGGTCGTAGTAGCGATTGTAGTAGAAGTAGCCACCGGGCGAAACGCATTTAACCCAACTTGCATCGTCGTGCGTCGGTGTGCTGTATGGTGTTGCAAGCCACCACCATTTATCTACCTTATATTCATCGAGGATTCTGACGTATTTGCGGTAGCGGTTACATGTCAGTAGCGACATTCTCGCTGTGGTAGTACCATAATCATTCAACCCATCGTCAGATGTTAAATCGACTGTATGTACAACAAGGTTATCTTCACATACTATGCTTCCGATTTCGCCGGCAAACTTTATAAGCTTTTCTCTCACAACACACTCATCGTCTGCGAAATTGTTGTTCTTTCCGAACGTGGACTTTTCCGGAAACAAATCCTTTAGAATTATCGCCGTGGTATCCCCCGAGTGCTCGAGGACAATAAACTCGTACTCCCCAATTTTGAAAGTGTCCCCTACCGCAACTTCCGAAAGCTTTATTCGGTTAAAATCGAATGATTTTTCGATTTCTCTGACCTGCTCATCTGTCAGGTCAATTCTTTTTCCGTTTAACGTTAAGTAGTTCATAAGTTATTCTCCTTTTTTCTTTTGTTTTTGTTCAAAATACCGTTGCCGGCGTTTTTTCAGAATATCTTTCCGGTTCTTTTCGTAGTAAGCTTTATTGTACTCTGAGCGCTTTTCGCTTCCCCGTTCTTCATTTTGCCGGCGAGACTGCTCAAGATAAGCTTCCCGATTTTCCTCATAATGCTTTTTCATAGCCTCGGCATGCTTGTCCTTGTTTTTGGCATAGTATTCTTTGTTGGCCTTGGAGATTTGGTCCTTATTTTTATCTCTCCATCTCTTTTGGTCATCCCTCTTTGCCATTGCACTACACTACCTTCCTGTTAAGCCGATTTCAGCCTTTTTTCGTTCTATAAGTTCTCTGCCTCCGGGCTGTGCCAAAATGCCATTGAACATAGCAAGTGTAGCGGCAGCCAACGCGTCTTTCTTATATTGTGACATTGACTCTAAAGCCTTATGTATATGGTTTCCTTCCACTCCAAAAACCTCCGTTCTTATTTGACATTGATTATAGTTTGTGCTACAATGTTATTGTTAATATTTTACCTTTGCGGCTGTTTCCGGTGCCCACCGGAGCAGTCGCGCTTTTTTATTTCGCTTACTTCTATTCGGACGTTACGAATTCGACACTCTCAGCTGATTGCTCAATTATCGCAGAAGCAATCTTCTTCATCGAAACGCCCGTTTCCCTGCACATCCGTCTGAGTATCGACTCGGCTTCCGGAGTTATCCTCACCAGACCGCACAAATCTTCGGACATCTGCTTTCCTTTCGGAATCGAAATAACAATCTTATTTTGCATTTTTTCTCACCTCACTTCCCTTACAAATTTGAACAATATACAGTGCTTGAAAATATTTCTTATACAATATGTTGTATAATTTAATTGACGGAAATTCCCTTTCGTAGTATAATTACAACATCATATGCAGAAAGGAGAGATGTCGATGTCAAAAAGCAATCCAAAACAAACAAGTGCACGCGCTGCATCAGCTGCATCGAAAGTCCTTCGTGACGGTCGAACCAGTAAAGCAAGCAAAACTGCTGCCGGCAGTGCTTTGTCTCAGGCAAAGCCCAAAAAGTAAATAGTGTGGGAAGGAGCGGAGTATTAGCGGTACTTCGCTCAAACTATTTTTTCAAACAACTCTTCGACATCAGCTCCGGGCGCGAGTACATCCCGAATTTTCAAGACTTCATCAAATGTAAACTTATACTTTCCTGAAAGCTTCTCCGATAAAGCACATCTTCCTATCCCGATTTCCCTTGCAAGCTGCTCAATTGTGTATCCGTTCTCAGCCATTGCTTTAGTTACATTTGGAAAGATAGACGTTGTTTTCACACTCTCACCTCGCTTTTTCACCTAAAAATTTCTGCTAAAAAATTCTGCTATTCCCGGGGTTATAGTGTCCCCCCAATAATAGGCCGCCGTAAACACAAGAAATCGAATAAACCAACGTAACCATTTGATTTCCTTTTCTTTTTTACACTTCTCGCAATTCATTTTTTTCACCTTCTCCGTTCTTGTATTAACCTCTTTGTTGTGCTATAATCGGTTGGAAAGGACTGATTATAAATGAAACACTCATACAAGAAACTTTTGAAAAAACTTTTAGAAGACTATTATAGAGATCAAGCCTGTGATTTCGTGGATGAAAACTTGCTTGAACAATATTCAGCAAATCAAAAAGTTTTCAAAGCATTCCATTATCTTGCCGCAAAAAAATTAATCATTTTAAGGACTGATGTGTGTTCTAAGTTATACGATGTTGATATAACAGAAAAAGGGTTAACCTATTTCGAAGATGCAAGGCAGGACAAAATACGCTTTTGGATTCCCGTGATCATTTCAATATTCGCGCTTATACTTTCAATCATTTCACTAATAAACGACATACCAAAGATGCCACCGCAATGATTAACCCCACCCCAGATAATACCCAAGGCAACCACCAATATTTTTCGTAATATGGTTTTTTCACACTCTCCCCTTCCTTCGTTCTTTATTTTTTGTTCAATATTGAACATTTACTGTAAAAAAATATGTTGGGATTTCTTCCAGTCCTATTTCCAGAATTTCACACGCTCGCAAAATGTCTGATTGCTTCCAATCAACAAATCCATTGAGTTTGATCGAGTTAGTACGTTCCGACCATCCCATTGCCTGTGCAAACCTTGTTTGCGTCTTGAATTTTTCAGTAATTTTTCCCAAAAGTTTTGAAAAATCATATGCCATCTTCATCACCTACCTTGTACTAAGATTTCATTTGTGTTATAATTACCTCCGAAAGGAGGTATATCTGTGAAGAATTTTAATATTGGCAATATTGCATCCGGAAGAGTTGTTCCGCACTCCGTTGAAATGAAAATAGCGGACGAAGCAAAAAAGGCTGAGGAACTTAAAAGCCAACGTCGACACGACTGGAAAATTGCCATATTCAATACATTCGGTGGTGCTATCGCTGGCCTTGTCACTTCCATTATTTTTTGGCTAATTACCAAATAACCGAATGATAAAATACGCAACAACACCCCCAATTTCACCGCCGATTATTGACATCAAACACGTTGCTTTCTGATGCCAGTAGTCGGCTCTTTTCTTCTCTGGACAACTCTCACAGCTCACGTTCTCACCTCCTCACCCTTTCACTTTTTATGTTCAATTTTGAACAATTTCATTATAACATACATTTTTTCAGTTGTCAACACTTTTGCTCAATTTTTTTGAACATTTTTCTTGACTTTTTGTTCAAGATGTGGTACTATTATCGCGAGGTGATATTCTCGTGTTGAAATTTACAACTGCCGACAGGCTAAAACAAATAATGGATTTGCGGGGACTTCGGCAAATTGATATTGTCCGCCTGTGCGAACCGTACTGCAAGATGCATAAAGTAAAAATGGGAAGAAACGCCATAAGCCAATATGTATCAGGTAAAGTAGAACCCCGCCAAAACGCTTTATATATTTTGGGGCAAGCTCTCAACGTAAGCGAAGCATGGCTTATGGGAGTTGACGTCCCGATGGAACGAGAGCCTCACTCCCCTTCAAAGCCCAGTTTCCCCACTCTGCTCCCAACCGAAAACACCGTCCAAATCACCCGGCGAACCGGAATACAAAATCAATATTTTTTATCCGACGAACAGATTGAGTTGGTTGAAGGAATGATAAAACAGATGCCCTCTGCCCCGCTTTACGGCGAAATCGCAGCGCAGGGTGCCAAGCTCAATCGCGCATACGATATAGAAGATGAAATAACCAAAAACCAAAAAAACGCCCGCGTGTGCGGACGAAAAATTCTTGACAATCAGCAAACGGCACAATAACAGCCCCGGAAGGGGTAAAGATGAATTTTATAAATAAACAAGCAAAGCTTTTACACAAATACACACGCGGAGATATAACAGTAGCAAGCATTATAAAGTTTTTGGAGCGTTGCGGATATTCTGTTGTGTTCTTCAACACAGAAAAAGGAGATGTCCTGCTCTCTTCATATAATATCGCACCGGAAGAGACCACTGCCTTTACTGTTTGCGGGACAACAAAAACAGTTTTCGTTGATGATCTTCTTCACACAAACGACAAGCTTTATGCATTATTGCACGAATGCGGCCACATCGTTCTGGAACACGTTGGAAGGAATCAGCTTCGGATGCAAGATGAGCGCAGAACCGAAAACGAAGCTGAAGCTTTCGCATATAAGGTGCTGAATTATTCTCCACCAAAAACCGTGCGCAACATTCTTTTCTCCGTTCTCGCTTCGGTGCTGATTATAGCCGGCACCACGCTTGTGTGTTCAAGGCTTTTCGCTGCTCCAGCTCCATCGTCCGTTGTTCAGGCATCGGCAAGCTTCTCCGATGAGATAGTTTACGTCACGCCTACAGGTGCAAAATACCACCGACAGAGCTGTTATTACGCGAAACACCATAACAGCTCACGAATGTACAAGAGCGAGGCAGAGAAAACACGTACTCCCTGCAGTATGTGCAATCCATAAGTATATACCAACACAGTAACAAACCTAAATAAATAATCAATGGGGCTGTTATTGTGTTGTGATAATAAAGATGCTTCCCCGTTTAAAAAGAACAAGAAAGGGGGATTATTCCATTGGCCAGGAAAGAACAATCCGCTTCCCTTACAGAAGAAATCGGCGTTCCTTATGCCAGATTCAGCAGCCACAACCAAAAAGATGCAAGTATCGAGCAACAACTTGCAGCCTGCCGGCAGAAGGCAAAGGAACTCGGCATAACCTTGATTGACTCATACGCCGACCACGCTGTTTCTGGAAAGACTGATAAACGTCCAAGTTTTCAGCGGATGATGCGCGATGCGGAAAAAGGAAAGTTTAAATATGTTATAGCTTGGAAATCGAACCGTATCGGCAGAAATATGCTCGAGGCTCTTATGAATGAAGCGAAGCTCAATGCTCTCGGTATCCGCGTAATCTATGTGGAAGAAGATTTCGACGACACTGCCGCAGGGCGGTTTGCACTTCGTTCAATGATGAATGTCAACCAGTTTTATTCCGAAAGTATGGCAGAAGATATTAAGCGTGGACTTGAAGACAACGCTCAAAAATGTCTAGTTAACGGCTATATCGGATACGGGCACAAAAAAGGTCCTGATGGTCGCTACGCCATTAACGAGGAACAATCTCCTGTTTTGTCGGAAATATATACACGAGTTGCAGAAAGAGAGTCCTTCGTAAGTATTTATACCGATTTGAACAACCGAGGAATCCCCTCACCATCCGGAGGTAAGTGGAATCGAAGTAGTTTTCACTGTCTGCTCCCTCCCAATGAAAGAGTTATAGGCTTTTATGTATGGAAAGATTATCGGATAGAAGGCGGCGTTCCACGCCTTATCTCCGACGAATTGTATTACAAAGTTCTGGAGGTGTTAAAAACGAAGAGAAAAGTACAAGGACGACATCGTGAATCCGGAGATTATCTTCTGACTGGCAAGTTGTTCTGCGGATATTGTGGCAGTCCTATGACCGGATTCTCCGGAACCGGGAAATCCGGGAAATTACATCACTACTATAGTTGTCACAAGAAGAGAACTGAACGCAACTGTCAAAAGACGAATGTCCGCAGGGATGATATTGAACTTGCAATCGGACAAGCCATAAAGGATTATGCGTTACAATCTGATGTCATAGAATGGATTGCTGATAGTACTGTAGCTTATGCAAAGAAGCTTGAAGAAGGCGAAACTCTTTCGCTTCTTCAGGAAAGATTATCCGGCATAAAGAAGACTATAAAAAATATAATGACAGCTATAGAGCAAGGCATTTTTACAGACACAACACGTGAGCGGCTTTTGGAACTGGAAAAAGAACAAGCGGAAGTTACCAAGCAAATAAGCATCGAAAAAAACAATATAATTTCTGTTTCGCGTGATGATATCATAGCAGGGCTGTCCGTATTTAGAGACGGCGACATCCACGACAAAAAGTATCTCACGCAGTTATTTGATACATTTCTCATTGCAGTGTATCTGTACGATAATGAGTTCAAAATTGTTTTTACTTTTTCCGGAAAGAACAAAACAACAACATTACCATTTGATGTTTCAAAACTCAATAAAGAAGATTATAGTGATATGGGTGGGTGTTCGTTTAAACTCCCCAAAGCTCTACCAAACAAGAAACGTACCAGCCGGAGGTTGGTGCGTTTTTTACCTATAACTCGATTTTCTGTGGAACGGACTTTTCGTTCAAATCTCAAAGAGAAATTGAATTGTAAAGGCATTTTTATATGCATAATTGGTTGTGTTGCAAAGTTCCACACATTATAAACAATATTAGAGGTTTTATAAAAACTGTCAAAAGTTTTAAAAAATCTCTTTTGTTTTTTATAAAACCGATTATAAAAAATGCCTACTCTTTTATAAAAGATTGCAGAAGATTTATAAAAAATATTTAGTCTTTTATAAATCATTGACCGACTTTTTATAAAATCAAAGACGGATTTTTATAATTCCTTCCGTAATCTTTTATAATTTTAGTACCGGAGTTTTATAATTTCTGTCCTATCCTTCTATAAATAGTTGCCGATGTTTTATAAAAGATGTCCATTCTTTTATAAAAACTGTTAGGAATGCCGATTTGACAATATTTGCATACTTTTATATAATATAAGTATCAAAAAAGGGGGTGTATAGGTATGCACTTGAGCAAATTAATGGAAAAATATCCTAAAATAGATAAAAG